>CAZXCK010000008.1:4778-40921 GCA_964639225.1 uncultured Anaerolineaceae bacterium
GTCCGGGCGCTCACGGTCGCCATCCAACCGGTAGAGATACGCATCGCCCGGCCCTGCATCTGGTACGATGCAGGTGAAATAGCCATCGTCGTCTCGCTGCATCGGAATATAGCGATCCTGCCGCAGGAGATGCACATCTATCTGCTGAACAGCGGGTCCCCAAACCTGGAAATGCACGCCCTGCCCCAGACAGTGCGCCCCCAGTGGATACTTCTGTGTCATGGTCCGAAACCTCCATTTCCTGTACAACCAGTGTAACGCACATGAGATAGTCTCCACAGGGGCATACGGCCTACATAGCGGACCGCAGGCGCACCATTACGTCATTCTGTGCGGGGCTGGCTGGGGTCCATACCCCATACATGGAAGATAAAATCCTGCGGAAATGTCGCGACTCCCATCTGATTGAGCACCGCCAGCAACTGCGCCCGATGGTCCGTCCCATGATTGACGACATGCACCAGCACCTGCCATACCTTCATATGCTCAAAATCGGTCTGGAGCATATCGTCGGTCAGCCCGTCCAGATATTCACGCATCCGTCCCTCAACCGCATCCCAGAAAACGCGCACGCTGGCCCGGTCATGGAACGCCTCCGGGTCCAGGAAGTCCGGCAGCGCCTCGCCACGCAGCCCGCTGAACCAGCGATCATCGACACTCATCATATGGACGGTCTGGTCCCGCACC
Organism: uncultured Anaerolineaceae bacterium; assembly: GCA_964639225.1. Lineage (GTDB taxonomy): Bacteria > Chloroflexota > Anaerolineae > Aggregatilineales > Phototrophicaceae > CAZXCK01. The sequence continues at coordinate 5,466 of CAZXCK010000008.1, forward strand.
GAACCCACTGAGTACGAATTTTCCCGTAAAAACTGCTCATCCGTCAGACCGACGATACATCGCTCCCATATCCGACGATTCACTGTGAAATGATAGTGATACAACTGCCGTATGTCATTCGCTTCCATTACATACCTTTCCGCTAATGTTTACAGAACATATATTCTATCATATATTTACAACCAATGCCGGAATCAAAAAGTCCGCCCTGTCGGACGGACATTTTGAAGATCGATGAACGCTAACCCATCTTCGACACCGAGCCAATGCCGGAAATCTGCTCCGTCACGGTCGGATCGCCGATGTAACGCACGTTACCGGCACCGCTGATGCGCACATCCAGGCTGTCGCTGACTCGTATCGCGCAGTTGCCAGTGCCGCTCACCCGAATCTCGGCGCTGCGCGTCTCCAGCGCGGAACCGTCCAGTTCGCCAGCCCCGCTGATATTAACATTCAGCACGTCCGATGTACCCGCCAGCCTGATGTCACCGGAACCACTCACTTCAACGCGCGTCTGCTGGGCACTATAGTCCGACACCCGCGCCGAACTCGAACCAGACAGCTTCAGATCAAACTCGTCCATTTCGAAACCCGGCCCCACCTCAACCCGGGCCGAACCCGACAAATGCACAGCTTTGAGATTAGGCATTGTTACACGATATTCAATAGCACGACTTGGGTTGATCGACGTATTGCGCTGCACACCCAGGTCCAGGCTCCAGCCGCTGACCTCACTTGTCAACAGTGGCAGCAGGTTGTCATCCCCCACAATCGTCAGCGAAAACGTGTCGCTGTGCTCAATAATCAACCGGCCAGAGCCGCCCAGACGAATTTCATCGAACCGGGTGGCACTCCGCACCTCTTCGACCACCGTACCGGAACCGCTCACGACATTGAGCAGCCCGCCCGCACTGCCGCAGCCTGTTACAGCAAACAGGCTCAGCACAAGAAACAATGTCATCCCTGCAAAACGACGGGACATTGCACTTCCCCCTCTGGATTTTGATATGCGTTTTGTGTTGTGTTTGGTGTGTTTCTAGCACCTAATACGCAGCGGCTGGCCGCAGGTTGCACAACCGCGATCCAAAACCCAGCATCAATCAGGTCTCACTGCCGAACTGAGGGTTAAAATCATCACCAGCCTGCCCCAGGCTGTCCACCGATTCACGACCGGCCCGGTGTCCCTGCCCCCGGCGCACGCGGTAATCGATATAGAAGCTCATCGCCAGATAGTAAGCGGGATAATACAGGCTGATATACACCAGCGACATGTTGGGCGGGGTCTGCGCCAGCAGCACAAAAATAATGCCGAACCATACCACACCCAGCGACCATGTCACTCGCCAGAAGACATAGTTCCGGCTGGGGTACAGATAGCGTGTGGGGATGAACGTCAGCACAGCGGGGACCGTCACCAGCAGCACCGCGATCAACGATGCCGGCTGAAGCCAGTACAGATATAGCGCGATAACATTCCAGTAGCTGGGGAAACCCAGGAAGAAGTTGTCGTCGGTTTTCATGTTAACCTGGCCGTAAGCATATAACCCGGCCAGCAGCGGAACAGCCGTCCACAGCGGATGCGGCAGCAGCGACGCCTGCCACATAATGAAAACCGGCACCCAGACGAATGTCAGCATGTCGATGACGTTATCCATCATCGCGCCATCGAAATTCGGCAGCACCTCACGCACGCGGAAACGGCGTGCCAGAATACCGTCCGTCGCGTCGATCAGCATGCAGATCACCAGCAGAACAAACGCCCGGCGGGTGAATCCGTCAGCAGCGGCGTACAACGCGAACATACCCAGCACGCCGCCGATAGCAGTATAGATATGCACGCCCCACGCCCGCAGCCGCAAGTAGGTGATGTTATCCATCTGGGGAGAGTAGCCTTTGATTAACGTTATTCATCCGTCGTACCGGTAAATGCCGGCACACTCCCGCCCATGTTAACATCATCCACTTCCCTGCGGTATGCACAATCTGGACGACGCCACAGATCTAGCGCCGCATACGTGGGTCGGCCAGGTCGCGCAGGCCATCGCCCACAAAATTCAGCGCCATCACCAGGATCGCGATCGCCAGACCAGGGAACAACCACATCCACCACTGATCGAAAAAGTCGATACTGATGGCCACCATACGCCCCCACTCCGGTGATGACGGCTCCGCACCCAGCCCCAGGAAACTCAGTCCGGCAAACGTCAGGATGGCATTGCCGATGTCGAGAGTCGCCAGCACAATTGCCGGGGCAACGACGTTCGGCAGGATGGTGCGAAACAGAATGTACGGCCCACTCGCACCAACCGCTCGCGCCGCCTCAACATACTCGCGTGATTTGACTTCAAGCACCAGTCCACGCACCAGACGAGCATACGTAGGCCACCACACCACCACCAGCGCCAGCACCGCATTGCGAATATCCGGCCCCAGCGCCGCCGTCACCGCCAGCGCCAGAATGATCGTCGGGAAGGCAAAAAATAATTCGGTGATGCGCATAAGCAGTTCATCCCACAAACCGCCCAGGTAGCCGGCCAGCGCGCCAACTACCGTGCCGAGAATGCTGCCAATGCTGATGACAGCAAAGCCCGCCGTCATCGTGATGCGGCCACCATACAACACCCGGCTGAAAATATCCCGGCCCAGTTCATCCGTACCCATACGGTGGACTTCGTTTGGCGGGCTGAGACGCATCACCAGGTCCTGCTGCAAGGGTTCAAAGGGCGCCAGCACATCCGCCAGGATGGCGATCAGTATCCAGAGGACGACAATCACAACACCGCTGAAAACCAGCGGATTGCGCATCGTATTTTTGAGTACATCCCACACCTGCGCCCGCCGACCGGGTAAATCGCTGTCCTGAGTGGAGTCGGCAGACAGCCGAGCAATGTTTTCCATAGTCAATCGGTATTCTGTCTCAATCCGCTGTCCGGATTCTTGGGTCCAACACAAAGTAAAGCATGTCAACCATAAGATTGACGATCACGTAGATCAGCGCGATGACCATACTCACCCCCATAATCGCCGGGAAATCCTGCGACACCGACGCCCGGAACATATAACGCCCGATACCCGGCCAGGCGAAGATCGACTCGGTCAGCACCGCGCCTGCCAGCAGGCTGCCATATGACAGGCCGATCACCGTCACTACCGGGATCATCGCATTAGACAGCGCATGGCGCATAATCACCACCACCGACGACAACCCTTTCGAGTACGCCGTGCGAATATAATCCTGATCGATGACTTCCAGCATGGCCGAGCGCGTAATCCGGGCGATCATCGCCGAGACAAAACTCCCCAGCACAAACGCCGGCAGAATAATGTGAGAAAAGGCGTTGCCCAGGGTGGCCGTCTGCCCGGCCAGCAGACTGTCGATCAGATATAGGTTAGTCACCGCTGGCGGCGGCACCACGCCGATGCTTAATCGGCCCGGCCCGGCCACCCAGCCAAGCTGCCCGTAAAAGATGTTGAGCGCGATGAGCGCTAGCAGAAAAACAGGGAAACTCACCCCCACCAGCGCGAAAACACGCATCAGATAATCGACAATCGAGTTACGCCACACAGCGGAGATCACACCAAAGCTGATGCCCATCGTAATCCCGATCACCAACGCCAGCGTCGCCAGTTCCATCGTCGCCGGCAGATGCTGCCCGATGTCATCGACGATAGGCTGCCGCGTGCGAATCGACGTGCCCATATCGCCTTGCAGGATGTTCGTCAGGTACGTCCAGTACTGGACGTACAGTGGCTCATCCAGACCCCACTTCTCACGGAAAGCCTGCACCATCCGCTCATCGTTGAGTGCATTCTGCGGCAGGTTGGCCGTAACCGGATCAGCCGGTACGGCGTTGGCGATCATAAACGCCACTACTGTAATCCCTAACAGCAGTGGCAGTGTGAATAACAGCCGTCTGAAAAAATAGAATTGGAATGACATGCCTTCTTGATCCCACTACATAAGGGACGGAGCTGGAGGATGACAGATCGCTCCAGCTCCGTTTGTCATTGGTGCAAAAGGAGACCGTCGCTTATTCGGAACGGCTCAACAGCGAGACATCCAGCAGCCAGGCCGGGTGCAGAATATAACCTTCGATGTCAGTACCGTAAGCCGTCTGCAGCGCCGGGTTGTTAAACGGCGCGAAAATGCCGTTTTCCTGCATCCACAACTGAAGCTCACCGTACAGTTCCAGGCGCACATCGTTGTCAGTCTCAACGGCGACCTGCTCAATCAGCGCCTGAATTTCAGGATCGACCATATCCAGCGACCAGTTGGCGCGCTCGTCGGCCACTTTACCGCCCGGCAGGAAGCTGAGGAAGTCCTTCGGGTCAAGAATATCCGGCCCCCAGAACCAGTAACCAAAGCCCTGCAGGCCCTGGCGGTACTCTTCCAGCGAAACCTGAAGCTCGCCCGGGTTCAGCGTAATCGTGATGCCGATCTCGGCCAGGTCCGACTGAATCTTCTGAGCATTGGTGTTCATATTCACACCCTGCCACGAGAAGTCCGGGTAGGACAGCGTGATGCTGAAGCCATCCGGGTAGCCGGCCTCGGCCATTAGCTCACGCGCCATATCCAGATCGCGGGTCAGCGCCTGATCTTCCTGCAGCGCGCCGGCCACCACAAAGACCAGATTAGAGGCCGGGGTACGACCACCCCACAGGACTTTGTAACCCTCGTAGTCCAGCGCGTAACGGATAGCGCGCTGCACCAGCGGATCGGACACCGGGCCGCCCAGTTCGGGGTCAGCATTCATCAGCAGGAAGTGCGTATACACGCTGGCATCGCTGAAGATCTCGATATCGGGGTTATCGGTCATGGCCGAAATCTGGTCATTGGACAGGTCCAGCGCCATGTCGATGTCGCCACTTTCCAGCGTCAGCTTCTGCGTGGCCGGTTCCGGGATGTTCTGGATAATCACCCGATCGAAGTACGGCTGTTCGCCCCAGTAGTCAGGGTTGCGCACCAGCACGGTCTGAACTTCGCGCGTCCAGCTCTCCAGAATATACGGACCCGTACCGGCAGAGGTGCTGTTGAGGTAAACCTCAGCCTCGTCGGTATCAAAAGCGTCCTCAGCGTCGGTGCCGCCGTTGGCGATAACCGTCTCGGAGTCCACAATCGAGAAAGCATAATTGGCCAGCAGCGCCAGGAAAGCCGGGTCGATGTCGTTCAGGCTGATCGTCACCGTGCCGTCTTCATTGGCCACCACATCGGCGATATTGTTCGCCAGGAACGACGGGTTGCCGCGCACGTTCTGCAGCCGCTTCAGCGAGAACACCACGTCATCGGCGGTCAGCGGATTGCCACTCACGAAAGTTACATCGTCACGCAGCACAAACGTATACGCCAGACCATCGTCAGAAATGCTCCAGTCAGCCGCCAGCATCGGCAGAATCTCGCTGGCATCCTCATCCGGGAAGGTGACCAGCGTGCTGTAGGTCACGCGGTTGATGATACCCGTCGTCTGCGTGAAACCACGCGCCGGGTCCAGCGAGTCCGTGCTCTCAACATGCCCGATAACGAGCACCTCTTCATCTTGGGCCATCGCCGACATACTGCTGAGTGCCACCAAAAGCACCAGCACGAGTGTCAGCGCCAGCAGGCGAGGATACCGCGAAGCGAGTTTACTCATAACTGTTTACCCCTTAACGAGAATGTGTAGAATGTCGGTACATTACAATTTGCTAATGCCGCATTATTGTATCCGATCCATTGCCACGCGGCAAAAACCAACCCCACCGGATTTGCACGAAATTGTCCACGACTATTTTGGGCGAATTGGACAACGTGACGAGCATCGCCGAACATGCTATAGTCTTTGCGCTGTTTTTGTACTTATGCAACATCAACCGCCGGAGAAAATAACCCGTGAACTATCAGGAAAATCTTGAACGTTTTCAACTGGCCATCAACGGCCAAGCCGACCTTGTCTTTTTGCCGATCTCGGCTGACCTGCAATATTTGACGGGCATACCACGTGACATCCCCAACTTTGGCGCGGTGCTGCATCCAGGCGGCTGGCTGGAAGGTCTGTGGCTGTCACCATCGAAAACCCCGGTGCTGACCCTCACCCGCATGAGCGCCGAGTTCGGCGCGCTGGCTGGTGCTGGCAGCGTAGACCGGCGCATCCTGGGCGATTTTGATGACCCGGTGGCACTCGTGCGCGATATTCTGGCTGGTTTCGACCTGCCCACCACACCCAGAGTTGCCATCAGCGACCATACAAAAGGCGAAACAGTCGTCGGCCTGCAGGGGATTCTACCCGGCGCGGTTTACATTTCCGCCACTGAACTGCTCAACCCGCAGCGTGCTGTAAAGTCCGCCGAAGAGATCGAGGCCATGCGCCGCGCCGGGGCTGTCACTGAGGCCGCTTTCACTGATGTCCTGAAGCAGCTCAAAATCGGCATGACCGAACTGGACATCATCGCCGAGGTCGATTTTCAGCTCAAGCGGCACGGTTCGCTGGGACCGTCGTTCACTACATCGCTATATAACTCCGGCCCCAATCATCCGATGAAGATGGGCAAACGCCTGGAAACCTGGCCGCGCGTCCTCACCGCGCCCGTATCCATACTGTTTGACTTCGGCGCGGCCATGCCCGATGGTATGTGTTACGACTTTGGCCGCACTGTCTCGTTCGGCGAACCGCCCGCCGAGTTCCAGCGCATTTACGATCTGGTGATGGCGTCGCAGCGAGCCGGCATCGAAGCCCTGCGTGCCGGAGCCACCACCTGCGCCGAAGTGGACGCCGCCGCCCGCAAAGTCATCGAAGACGGCGGCTACGGCCCGGAATTCCGTCACCGGCTGGGGCACGGCATCGGCCTGGACGTCCACGAAGCGCCCTTCCTCACCAGAACGGACCACACACCGGTTCAGGAAGGCATGATGTTCACCATCGAGCCAAGCATTATTCAATTCGAGTCGTTCTCGGCACGTGTGGAAGATATCATCGTGGCCCGGCCCGGCGGTGGCGAACCGCTCACGACCGGCTTCCAGTCGCTCATCGTCGTCGAATAACGCTTATCGAGAGAGGGCACGCCATGACCCAGCGCCAGCACATCGCATCAGGCACCAAATGGGAAGCCATCGCCGGTTACTCGCGGGCGGTGCGCGTTGGCGATGTCGTCTACGTCGCCGGAACCACCGCCACTGACGAAAACGGTGACGTCATTGGCAGGGGCGACCCCGGCGCGCAGGCGGCTTACATTCTGCACAAGATCGGCAAGGCGCTCGAAGCCGCTGGCGCTACACTGGAAGATGTCGTGCGCACCCGCATCTATATCACGCGCGTCGATGACTGGGAGCCGGTCGCCCGCGAGCACGGGCGTGTATTCGAGCGGATTCGCCCGGTTAACACACTGGTCGCCGTCGCCGCGCTGGTTGGTGACGAATATCTGGTGGAAATCGAGGCCGAGGCCATCATCGACGCCAGCAATCGGAGCCGGACCCATGAGCAAACCGTTTGAACTCTACGATCTGCGTGTCACGGTCGAGGCCATCGAGGGGCGTTCCGTGTGTGGTATGGCTGTGGGTGATTATTTCGAACTTACCCACAGCAACCGCCTGCGCATTCCAGAGGGCAAACATTTCTGCATGTATGCCCTCAGCGCCGTGCTGCCGCTGCTGGCCGCCAAACAACGCCAGCTCGACACCAACGACTGGCTCGAATCCGATTCGCTGGTGGCCTGCCCGGACCCCGACGAACGCCTCATCATGCGTATTGAACGAACCCGCAAACGCACGCTGGACAGCGACGAGCTAACCTGATGCCATACGAAATCAGTATCGCCTTCCAGACGGACAAACGCGCTGCCGCTTATGTTGAACTGGCGCAGTTCGTCGATCAGTACGACTTCGACGCCGTCAGCGTCTACTGCGACGCACCCTTTCATCCGAGTTACGGCCCGCTGCTGCTGATGGCCCCACACATTCGCCATGCCCGCCTGGGACCGGCAGCCGTGCAACCGTCGCGCATTCACCCCATAGACATCGCCTCGCAGACAGCGCTGCTGGCCGACACCGCGCCCGGCGGCGCTTATGTCGGCATTGCGCGCGGCGCGTGGCTCGGCGATCACGGCATCCGCGAACTGGATAAGCCGCTGCAGGCCATCCGCGAAACCGCCGAGATCGTGCGCTATCTCCTGAGCGGCGAATCCGGGGGGTACAACGGCCAGGTCTTCCAGCTCGCGCCCCACGTCACCGCTACCTATCCCCTGCCCGACCAGCCTATCCCGGTAATGATCGGCACCTGGGGCCGCAAACTGTGCGCCATCGCCGGCGAACTGGCCGACGAGGTCAAAGTCGGCGGGTCGGCCAACCCGGACATCGTGCCGGTGATCGCTGGCTATATCGCCACCGGTGAGCAAACCGCCAGACGCCAACCAGGGACCGTCGGCGTCGTCATGGGTGCGGTGACGGTCATCGACGAGGATCGACAGCAGGCTCGCGCCGAGGCCCGGCGACAGGTGGCGCTCTATCTGCCGGTCGTCGCCCCGCTGGACCCGACCGTTCACGTTGAGCCGGAACTCGTCGAGCGCCTGCGCCAGCACGCCGACCGCCGCGAATTTGATGCGGCTGCCGCGCTCATCAGCGACGATCTGCTGGAACGCTTCGCCATCGCTGGCAGCCCGGACGACATCGTCCGCCAGTCGAGCGCGCTCTTCGCCGCGGGCACACGCCGCATCGAATACGGAACGCCGCACGGCCTCACCGCCGCCAGCGGGATTCGCCTGCTCGGTGAGCGAGTCATACCTGCGCTGCGCCAGGACTGGCGCTGACGGTGGCCACAAATTCTCCATCAGCGAGACAGGGCCACATGCAGAGATTAACCGGCACACAATGTATTGAACCGTCCAGCGCGCATGCAGGCCATGTGTGACAATCGCTTCTTAAATCAGTTTTGACCGGCAATCTCCACGATTTCGGTGAAACACAGCAACAATCACCAACAAAAAAGGCGTCACTGTGGACGCCTTTCTGTGTTTCACTACAGCAAGAACCGGGTGAGACTTACCACGTCAGGTGAATAATCGTCTGCGTGCCGCCTTTGTCCTGGCGCGGTACGTCCGGGTCATAGCGAACCGTAAACCGCGTGCCACTATCCAGATAACGACGAGCGATGCCGTAGATGTATCCGTAAATCATATCATCGGGATAAACCGTGTTTGTGTTGTACTGGATATGCTGCGGTCCAACTTCGAAAATTTCATATCCGCCGGGGTCGCCGCCGCTGTGTTGTAACTCATGCAGCGTACCCACCATTAGCAGCTTTTCGCGCTGGCTCATGATTTCCAAGTCCGGCGGCAGAACCATATTCTCGATGATAGCCAGCCCCACACTCACCAGATTCGAGCTGACGCCGCTGGGGTCGCGCTCGATCCAGTCCTTGAACACGTTGACAAACTTATCCACCGGATACCACACTTCCGGCTCGATTTCGACCAGACCGTGCGCTTCGAGCGAGTCGATCACGGCATCGCGGTTCATATGGTTGACTAAGGCACCGGCGGCGGCCCCGATCACCTTGCAATCGGGCGCATAGCGGTATGGATACGACATGGAAAGCCCCCTTCATTAAGCTTCGTGTGTAGCTTCATTATAAATCAACTTTCTATTATGAATAATTGAGGCAAATAAAACACCCCTCGGCAGAATCTGCCAGGGGGTGTAGTAATGCGTTCAGACGATCAACCTGTCAGGATGTCAGCACACCATGCCCAACAACGCCCTGTCCATAACGTATCAGGCGATGGTCACATCGTCCGACAGATAGACATCCTGAATAGCGTTGAGCAGCGCCACACCTTCAGTCATCGGACGCTGGAAAGCCTTGCGCCCACTGATAAGGCCAGAGCCACCAGCGCGCTTGTTGATGACCGCTGTCTTGACGGCCTCGGCCATGTCATTCTTGCCACTGGCACCACCGGAGTTAATCAGGCCCACACGACCCATATAGCAGTTAGCGACCTGATAGCGCGCCAGATCGATCAGGTTTTCGCTCGTCAGCTCACTGTAGATGCGCTCATCCAGCTTGCCATAAGACGATCCACCAGTGTTGAGCGCCTTGTAGCCGCCGTTATTTTCCGGCAGCTTCTGCTTGATGATATCCGCCTGGATGGTCACACCCAGATGATTAGCCTGCCCGGTCAGGTCCGCCGACGTTTCGTAGTTGACGCCATCTACCTTGAAGCCGGAATTGCGCAGATAGCACCACAGCACGGTCGCCATACCCAGCTCGTGCGCATAAGCAAAAGCTTCCGCCACTTCGACAAGCTGCCGATTGCTCTCTTCGCTGCCAAAGTAGACCGTCGCCCCCACTGCGACCGCACCCATATCCCACGCCTGTTTGATCGTCCCGAACATGATCTGGTCGTAGGTGTTGGGATAAGTCAGCAGTTCGTTATGGTTGAATTTCACCAGAAACGGGATTTTGTGCGCATATTTACGGGCTACCGTGCCCAGCACACCAAAAGTCGACGCGACCGCGTTACAACCACCTTCCAGCGCAAGTCTGACGATGTTTTCCGGGTCGAAGTAGGCCGGGTTCTTGGCGAATGACGCGCCCGCCGAATGCTCAATGCCCTGGTCCACCGGCAGAATGGACAGGTAACCTGTACCGCCCAGGCGACCATGCCCATACATCGCCTGCAGGCTGCGCAGCACCTGTGGATTGCGATCCGACTGAGTCCACACATCGTCAACAAAGGTGGGGCCAGGCAGATGCAGAGTCTCTTTAGCGATTGTTTTGCTGGTGTAGTTGAGCAGGCCATCAGCATCGTCACCCAGATACTCTGCGATCTGGTCGATGGTCAGGCGCGAGGTAGTATGAGAAGCAGCAACCATTTTGGGCCTCCGTATCTTTAACGCAGGCACAGCGATCGCATGCCGTCCAGGCACGCTGTGCCTGCTGATCGAGTGATCCATACCCAGTATACCACCGTTTATATCATCAATTGGTGCGACAACTGGACAAATGTCATCAAAATCGCGTGTTTTTCTTCCTCGTTATTGTCCCAGGCCGATAGCATCTGCTATCATTATTTCGAGTTTCTCGAAATACAATCAAAAGGATAAAAGTCATGCGTATCGGTGTATTAACAGGGGGCGGCGACGTTCCAGGACTGAATCCCTGCATTAAACAGCTTGTCGACCGTGGGCTGTCCAACGGATACGAGATTCTGGGCATCCGGCGTGGCTGGGGCGGTTTGCTGAACTATAATCTGGACCTAAGCTTTGAAGAAAACTCGCAGTGGGTCATCAGGCTGGACCGTGAAGCCGTGCGTCGCGTTGACCGTACCGGCGGCACTTTCCTGCACACATCACGGACCAACCCATCCAACACTCGCCCGGAAAACGCGCCCGATTTCCTGAGAGAAGAAGGCGAAGACCCAACCCAGTCAAAGGACTACACCGAGTACGTCCTCAAAGTCATCGAGCGCCTGGGTATCGACGTCCTCATTCCTATCGGTGGTGACGACACCCTCAGCTATGGCGAGCGCATGCACCACGAGGGCGTTCGTGTCATCGGCATCCCCAAAACAATGGATAACGACGTTTACGGTACCGACTACTGCATCGGTTTCTCGACTGCCGTCACCCGCAGCGTGGAGTTCATCCACAACCTGCGTACCTCGGCGGGTTCGCACGAGCGCATCGCGGTTGTCGAGCTGTTCGGTCGCAACTCTGGCGAGACCTCGCTCATCGCGGCCTACCTGGCCAACGTGGACCGCGCCATCATCTCCGAAGTGCCGTTCGACGTTGAGCGCCTGGCCAAGCTCATCATGGAAGACAAGCAGAACAACTCCAGCAACTACGCCATGCTGACCATCTCCGAAGGCGCCCATCCCATCGAGGGCCAGGTTCTCGAAACCGGCGAAGCCGACGCTTACGGCCATCGTAAGCTGGGCGGCATCGGCAAAGAACTGGGCGACGCGCTGCGCCGCATCACCGGCCAGAACATCATCTACCAGCAGGTTGGCTACCTGATGCGCAGCGGCGCACCGGACTCGCTTGACCTGATGGTGGCCTTCAACTACGCGCAGTCGGCCATCGGCCTGGTAGAGCGCGGCGAGAGCGGGCGTCTGGTCTGCCTGCAGCGCGGCGTTTACAGCGACGTCCCCATGAGCACGCTGTCGCATGGCAAAAAGCGCGTCAACGTGCCGGAACTCTACGACATCGCCAATTACCGGCCAAAGATTCGGCACGTCTTCGGCATGCCCATGTTCCTCACCTGATCGGGCTGCAGCAGCCCCGCTGCTCGAAGCCATTCCACGACGACGGGGGCTGTATGGCCCCCGTTTTGCGTGAGTTTCCACTAACATCAATTGACAGTCATCATAGAAAATAGTAAAGTTAGAAAATAGAAACCTTAATGGCAAATGAGCGGGCATCGATGCAAACACTCAGCATAAACAGTTCAACAATCAATCGACTTCAGGAACGCGCCGCACAAGAGAACTGCTCTGTTGACGACCTGCTTAACCGGCTGCTGGACAGTACGTCGCCAGACGAACATCCATTGGATTTTTCGCTGCTGGAATGCCTACCGACCGAAATCGTCCTGGCCGACGCCCGCCATCCAGATTATCCGATTGTGTACGTTAATCCTACCTTTGAGGCGGTTACCGGCTACAGGCGCGAAGAAGTCATCGGTAAGAATCCGCGTTTTCTACAGGGCGATGACTGCAATCAGGACGCGTTGACCGTTATCCGTGAGGCGCTCAACAATCACCGCGCCTGCCAGGTCGAACTGCGCAACTATCGCAAAGATGGCTCTCTGTTTTTCAATAACCTGCGTCTGGCACCTGTTCACAACCGCGCTGGCCAGTTAACTCATTACGTCGCCGTCCAGCGCGACATTACCGACCAGCACCTCGCCGAACAGGCGCTCAAACAGAGCGAGGCCCGCTACCGCATGCTCGCCGATACCATGCTGGACTATGCCATATCCGTTCGTGTCGAGCCAGATGGCACGCTCATCACCGAGTGGGTCATCGGTGCTTTTACCGAAATCACCGGATACGATGCCGGAGTGTCAGAACGGCAGGTCGGCTTTGACCATACTCACCCCGACGACCTGGAGCGACTCCAGTGCGACATCGCCCTTACGTTGAAGAATCAGCCGACAGTAACAGAATATCGCATCCGTCACAAATCCGGCTCTGGAAATTACATCTGGTTAAGGGTTTCACGCAGGCCCATCTGGGACAAAATCGAAGCACGTGTGGTCCGCTTTTATGCTGTCGCGCAGGATATCACCCAACACAAACAGGCCGAAGAAGCCCTGCGTCAAAGCGAAGCCCGGCTGCGATCGCTGGTCGAATCCCAGACCGCTTACGTGGTGCGCGTTAATCTGGACGGTCGCTACACGTACATCAACCAGAGATTTAGTGAAACTTATGGCTGGGTTCATCCCAGCGGCCTGATCGGGCAGGCGACCTGGGACACAATCATCACCACCGATCATGAACGTACCTACCAGACGGTGCAGGATTGTCTGCGCGAACCGGGGAAACCTGTCCAGGTGACGCTGCGCAAACCCGACCGCGATGGCAGTATCCGCTGGACCCTGTGGGAATTTGTCGGCTTACAGGACACCAGCGATGCCGTAACAGAAATCCAGTGTGTCGGCTTCGATATCACGCGACAGGTTCAGGCAGAGGCCGATCTGCGCCATAACCAGCAGATTCTGCAAGCCGTCATGAAAACCGTTCGCGATATCGTCTGGGCGGTTGAATTGCCTTCGCTTAACGTCATTTACGTGAGCGACGCGGTAGAATCCATCATTGGCCGGAGCAAGCACGAGTTCTACCAAACCAATCGTTTCTGGCTGGAGATTACCCATCCTGACGATGTCGAGTCCATCCAGAGTGGCCACGATCATGTCATGAAGAACGGCAGCGGTGAGTGGGAATATCGCATCCTGCGGCCAGATGGCGAAGCGCGCTGGTTGAGCAACCGTGCCTGGTTGGTCCGTAATGAAGACGGACAGCCTGCTCGGATAGCTGGTGTCGCCACAGATATCACCGACCAGAAACAGACTCAAAGCCAGATGCAGGCCCACATGGCGGCTCTCACCATGGCGGCTAACGCCATTGTCATTACAGGCCCGGACGGCAGCATCGAATGGATTAACCCTGCCTTCACTCGAATGACCGGTTACACCAGCGACGAAGCGACCGGCAAGAGCCTGGGGCAGTTGGTTAAATCCGGCCTGCACGACCGCGCCTTCTACCAGGACATCTGGCAGACAATCCTGGCCGGGCAAGTGTGGTCCGGCAAGATCATCAACCGCCGCAAAGACGGTACGCTGTACACCGAGGAGCAGACCATCACGCCGGTAATGGGCGACAACAACCAGATCGAACATTTTGTCGCTATCAAGCAGGATGTCACCGAGCGCGAACAGATGCAGCAGTCAGAGATAGAGCGCGAACGACTGGCCGCCAGCCTGAAGAAAGAAAAAGAATACAACAACGCTATCCAGAACACGGTTGCGGCCCTGGCTCACGATCTGCGCACGCCGCTGGCCGTAATATCCACATCCCAGGATTTACTCAATCGCTATTTCGACCGCTTCGACGCTGCGAAACGCCGCGAAAAACTGGAATCGATCGGCAAACAGCTTCATTACGTCAAAGAGCTGCTCAACGACCTGACCCTGATTACCGGCACATCGCTCATTCATCGCCAGTTGCAGATTACTCGCCTCAACCTGGAAGCTCTGTGTCAGGTCACCATTCAGGACATCCAGGGGTCGATAGGCAGCAAACACAAACTCACCTTCACCACCGACTCACAGATCAGATTTGCCAACGTGGACGAGGTACTCGTCAGCCGCATTCTGTTAAATCTGCTGTCGAATGCCGTTAAGTATTCGCCACCCGGTAGCAAGGTCAACCTCAGCCTGAGCCAGAAGGATCAATGGATCGTCCTGAAAGTGTGTGATCAGGGCATTGGCATTAGCAAAGCGGACCAGCCACACCTGTTCGAGCCGTTCTACCGCGCCGATACGCCGCACAGTCCCGGCGGCACCGGCCTGGGCCTGAGCATCGTTCACGACTGCGTCAGGCTTCATAATGGACGTATCCACCTGGATAGTCTGCCCGGTCAGGGTTCTACTTTCACCATCGAGCTGCCCCTCGTCAGATCCAGCTAAGATGGCAGTTCAAACCGCCAAGCGCCAGCTAACGACTAACAGGCCAGGCGTCCCTGGGCCATAACCTGCTGCATGGTCCCACCTCTGGCTGAAACAAACTGGTATCACACTGTCTCCGCGATCCACATCACCTGATACGGTTCCAGCTTGACGGAACCGGCGCTCACCGCCGCCCCGCCCACCAGATCGCGCCCATTGAACGCCATGCGCACCGACTGCGGGCTACCGCTCAGGTTGTGCAGCGCCAGCACGCGCCCGGTCGATTCGTCCCCGCGCCGCAGCGCCAGAACCGCCGGGCTGCCCACATCCAGCGCCTGCTGCGGCGCGTTCGGATGAAACGCCCGCTGCGACCGCCGCACGCTGATGAGATGCTGATACGGCTCGAACACCAGCCGCCGGAACGAAGCCGGCTGGGCCAGTTCCTGCTCAACTGCATCAACGTCCAGCTGCTCCCGGTTGATGGCCCGGTTATGTCCCAGCGCCAGCATACCCTCGACGTCGTTACGCGATCCCAGCAAACTGTGAATGTACACCGCCGGCACACCGGCCAGCGCCAGCATCACCGCCTGCGACACCAGAAAACGCCGCGCCTGTACGTCGAGCGGCTGATCGGGATCGGTCACAGCGTCGACGTACGTACAGTTGAGTTCGTACGGGGTCTGGCTGCCGTCCGGGTGCCGCCGGTAGTTGACCCGCCCCTGCTGGCGTTCCACATGCGCCACCAGCGCCGCCAGCTCGTCGTCGTTGAGAATGCCTTCCACCGGGCGCACGCCGATGCCATCATGCGACGCTGTGAAGTTAAAAAACGTCGTGCGAGGCGACGGCGCTTGCAGCGTGTTGACCCACTCGCGCAGGCGAACAGCATCGCCAGCCAGCATACTGTGAAACAACAGCGGCGGCAGCGTGAAGTTATACACCATCTGCGCCTCGTTGGTGCCGTCGCCCCAGTACGAGATATTTTCCCAGTGCGGCACGTTGGTCTCGGTGATGATAATGACATGCGGCGCGACTTCGTCCAGCACCGCCCGCATCAACTGAATCACCTGATGCGTCTCGTCGAGATGAATACAGGACGTGCCGACCGTTTTCCACAGGTAGGCGATCGCGTCCAGCCGGATAATGCTCGCGCCCTGCTCCACATAAAACAGCAGAATATCGATCAGCCGCAGCAGTGTATCCGGGTGGCGAATGTCAAAATCGACCTGATCCGCGCTGAACGTCGTCCACACATGCACGATCTCGCCGTTGGGCCGCTCGAACGGCGTCAGCAGCGGGCTGACTCGCGGGCGCGTGACGCCGCTCAGATCGGCATCTGGCGACTCGGTACGAAACAGGTTCGCAAATTCAGGGTCGCCGACTAGGAACGCGCGGAACCACTCGCTCTGCGCCGACATATGGTTAAATACGGCATCGAACATCAGGCCGAAGTCCTGGCCAATGCGCCGTACATCATCCCAGTCACCCAGTTCGGGATCAACCTGGTAAAAATCCTGCACCGAAAAGCCATCATCCGATGAATACGGAAAAAACGGCAGAATATGAATCGCCGACACGACGCCACGCAGCCGCCGCGCGCCAAAATCGTGCAGGGTGCGCAGTGGCGATTCGCCATGGCGGCGCAGCGTACCGCCATATGTGATCAACACCACATCCTGCTCGCTGAACAACTCGCGCTGCGCTGGTGGCGTGATGCGCGCCCGTGTCTGCTCCATGCGCGCTGCCAACCGTGCCATCAATACGGCACGGTCCGCTGCCGGGTATAAGCGCGCCAGAAGTGCTTGAATAGATTCCGTCATGATTCCCTTTCCGTCGCCAGCATGTCAAGGATGATAGTCGCCCAGCTCTGCTGGTCCGGCCCGTAGCCTTCACCCGTAATCGGGTTGAAATACTCATGGAATCCGGTGCGCTCGATCAGCGCGGCGAATTGCTGCGCGATATGGCTGGCCTCTGCCATATAACCATACCGCCGCAGCCCCTGATATACCAGCCAGTTTACGCTGGGCCACACATTGCCACGCCAGTATTGGTCGGGTTCAAAGCGTGGATCGTCGATGGGGGTTGTCGGCACCGGGTACGGGGTCCAGAAGCTCGGCCCGGTGAGCTGGCGCACCAGTTCCGCGGCCTGTGCATCACTGACACAGCCGCCAAACATCAGAATAAACGGCGCGGCGCTGCGCATGACGATAGGTTGCTCATTCGGGCCGTCCAGGTCGTAGAAGCCGCCATCACGGAAGAATTTCGCCGTCGCCACCTGGATCGCCTGCGCCCGTTCGCGCCAGTTCGTCACGTCCTCGCCGAGTACTTCGCCAATATCCGCCAGCGCCTCTAAATCGGCGGCACGGATGGCGTTAAACTCCACCGACTCCACCGCGAAACTGCCCATGGCCATCAGGCGCTCAATATCGCAGTCATGCTCGATAAGGCGCGGAACCAGCGCATCGCGTGCGTCATGAGTCTGCTTGCTGGTCGGGTTGTCCAACCCCATCGGGCCATCCCAGCGCGGCGAGGCATCCCAGCCGGACTCCCAGGGATGGATCATCGACACCAGATCGTCGCCATCCGGGTCGCGCCGCCGGTCGAACCATTCATGATAGGCGCACACTCGCGGATAAATCTCCGCCAGCAGGTCGCGGTCGGGTTGGCGCTGGTGGACCAGACGCGCCGCCACCGCCAGCAGCGGTGGTTGGGTGATGATGCTGCGGTCAGGCCGCCCCCACAGATGCGAACCGTCCCCTTTCCAGTAGATCATATGCGGGATCATACCGGCGTCGGGTCCGTCCATTACCTGCCCCGCAGCCAGACTCAGCAGCTCGTCACGGGCCATAGACAAATCGAACCAGCGATAGGTGATGGCGTGAAAGCACGAATCCCACAACCATTGATACTCGTACACATGCGGCGCCGGGCGCGTATAGCGATAGCCCCGGCTGGTAATCTGATTACCGCGCAGCACCTCGGCGCTGCGTTCAACCCAGGTCTGCCAGTCCATCATCGAAAGCTCCTAATTCCACACAGGCATAAGCGGCATTCGGCCAGGCGAACCAGTGCCGAGAAACGACCGCGCCACTGTCGGCATCGTAGGCTTCGGGCAGCGCGCCACCTGGCCCTGCCGCCCGAAGCAGTTGAGCACGGGCGCGCCCCGCACGGGCTTCATCGCCCAGCGCCCGTGCGATGATCAAATCCTGCACATCACCCAATGGCCAGGGAGCCATCGTATGCACCGAACCCAGCCGCCCGGCATAGAATCCGCCGGCATTGGCCGGAGAGAAAGCAAAATCGACCGTCGCCCGCCATACTGGGTCACCCATGTCGCAGAAGCCCCACGCGGGAGCCAGCGCCAGCGGAATATCGTTGGCATCGTGGTACAGATGATAACGCCCCGACTCGTCGATGGCATAGGCGAAAAGCCTGACGCCGCCATGTTCGATCACAAAATCACGCAGCACGGTCTCACGCACCGCCTGCGCCGATGGTGCGTCCGGCCCACAATTGACGCCCAGCGCGTCCAGGAGGCGCAGCGCCCGCCACAACAGCACATGGCTGGACAGATGATACGGCAGCGCGATGGGATCGTCGGCGGGGGTTTCGTCGGTGGCGTACAACGGCCTGTCATCCAGGCGATAGGGTCTCAGCGCCGCGAACAGCGCCGGAATCTGCGCCCGCAGCCGTTCCAGGATCTGCCGGTCACCAGTTAGTTGAACGTAATCGGCCAGTTCCAGCAAAGGAAACAACTGCTGGTCAAGCTGAAAGCCCTGGTCTTTGATGCGACCATTCGCCAGATACGACCGGCCCCACAGCCCATCCATGCGCTGCGCCGTCTCGAACATCCAGATCAGATGCCCGCGCACCACGTCGAACAGGTCCGCCTGTGCCGGGTCACACTGTGCCCAGGCCAGCAGCGCCCGCGCCACATAGTAAGCGTCGCGGTTCCACGACAGCGGCAGCAGCATGTGATCGGTCAGGATGCACACACTCTCGGACTCAACCGGCACGCAGCACATACGCCCGTAGACCAACCCGCGACGCAGCAGCGGATCGGGCGGCACATCACCCCACGCGACCGGTTCAGGCGGCGGAGAATCGCGCAGCTGGCTCGCGTTGGCACAGGCTTCGTCACGATTGGCGCCCATGCCGATAACCAGCGTCCAGGACTCGTCGCCAGCGACCGCACCGGAAAGCTGTGCGCTGCCGTCGTCGAGTGGCGTGCAGTCCACGCCATCGAAGCACACCGCCCAACCCAGCGCGGGATTCTCCAGCCCGGCGAACTCATCCGCCTGAAAAACCTCAGAACGGGTCGATGGCATGGGCAGCGGCCCGCCCTCGGTGAGCTGCGTATAGGCCGCCCGCTGGAGCCACACCCGACCGGAGATACGGGCACCAGGCACATCACCACTGAAGCGCCAGCGCTGCACCACACCCTGGCTGGTGGCCCAGGTGACGCACTCCGCATAAGTCCCGTCACCCAGCCACAGCCGAACAACAGGCGTTATATCGTCCAGCAGAAGCGCCTCACGACGAACCACAGGCGCATCGAACACCAGTCCGAAGCCGTCCAGGGCGGCCAGTCCGCGCCGGTACGCGCGCACCGACTCCGTACGATAGCGATCGTCCTCGGCGAAAGGCGGCGCGCTCGTCAGTGTGACGATGCCGTACCGCGCATGGTAGGCGCTGACGGCCATCAGCCGCCCCTGCTGGTTGACACTGCCGATTACACCAGCCTGACCGAAATCCAGCGGCCCGGTGATGGCCGCCGGTTCGGATGTCATGACATCACCTGCGCCATATCCGGCGTGATGGCAAAGCTGGTGTCCCGGTCAATCCAGCGGATTTTATTCGAAGGGAAGCGCAGCCATATGTCCTTGTCCGGCGCAACCGGGAAGTCCGGATGTGTAGCGACTTTGATCGTCTCGCCATGGAAGCGAATCGTCAGCAGGTTCTGCGAACCCAGCGGCTCGACAACGTCCACAGTTACGCGCAGCCCCCCTTCAACCGGCTCGTTGAACGTTTCCATGTTTTCGGCGCGGATTCCCATCAGGATGGTTTTGCCATCATATGGCTTCAGCGCCCCCAGGATGGCTGTGTCGTCCGGCGTGAAGTTGAAGTCACCGATTGTCACCTGTAGCTTACCACCCACGATCTGCACCTGGGCCGGGATGAAGTTCATAGGCGGATTACCGATAAAGCCGCCCACAAAGTGATGCGACGGATAGTCGTACACTTTGGTTGGATGGTCGTACTGCAAAATTTTGCCTTCGCGCATCACGGCGATGCGGTCGCCCATACTCAGCGCCTCGATCTGATCGTGAGTCACATAAACGGTCGTCGCGCCCAGTTTGGCCAGCAGCGATTTGAGTTCGGCGCGCATCTCCAGGCGCAGCAGCGCGTCCAGGTTGGAGAGCGGCTCATCCATCAACAGCACCTTCGACTCGACAGCCAGCGCCCGCGCCACCGCCACACGCTGTCGCTGACCACCGCTCATCTGCGACGGATAACGATCCAGCATGTTTTCGATGTGCAGCAGTTGTGACACAATCTCGACACGCTCCTTGATATAAGCCTTGTTCGCCTTGCGCATCTTCAGGCCAAAGGCGATATTGTCGATGACTTTCATGTGCGGGAAGATGGCGTAGTTCTGGAACACCATCGAGATGTTCCGGTCACGCGGCGACAGGTAGGTTACGTCGCGCCCATCGATGGTGATACGACCGGAGTCGACCACACCCAGCCCGGCGACAGCCCGCAGCAGAGTTGTCTTGCCGCAGCCGCTCGGCCCCAGCAGCACCGAGAATTCCTGGTCCTCAACCGTCAGGCTGACGTTATCCACCGCCACAAAATCGCCGAATTTCTTGACCGCGTTTTCAATTACGATTTGTCCCATATCAAAACACCTTTATTTTGATATCTGTCCCCACATGTTGAACAGGTAACGGCGGATGAAAAAGATGAAGATCAGCGACGGCACCAGCATGAAGAAACCGCCAGCAAACTTAAATGGATCGCCGGATTTATCCAGCGAGAACAGGATTTGCGCCGGCAGCGTGCGATTGGTCAGCGTGAGCAGCACCGCCGCGAAGACTTCGTTCCACGACGTAACAAACGCGAACACACCCGCCGCCGCGATGCCGGGCAGCGTCAGCGGCATCACCACACTGAAAAAAGCTCGCACCGGCGTACAGCCGAACACCTGCGCCGCTTCTTCCAGCTCATAGGGCACGCTGGCGAACACACTGGCAATCACCAGCACCGAAGTCGGCAGCACCAGCGCCGTATGCAGCAGCGCCAGGCTGTACACGCTGTCGTAGATGCCCAGGTTGATGAACGTCACCGCCAGCGGCACCGCCAGGATAACAATAGGGAAGGCACGCACCGACAGAATACCTAACCGCACCGCATCCCGCCCGCGAAAAACAAAGCGCGAGATGGCGTAACCGGCGGGCGTAGCGACGATTGTCGAAAGCACAAACGTCGTCAGCGCCACGATAATACTGTTAACTGTCGAACGCAGAATGCCTTCCGCATTGAGGAAGAACTCCAGCGTGTCAGTCGAAACCGGATCGGGGATGATCTCCTTCGGGAAACTGCGCACCGCCGACGGCGTGCTGAAAGCCATCGACGCGATCAGCACAATGGGGATCAGAATCCACAACGAGATCAGTATCGCCAGAGCATATACACCCATCCGCCGGATGACACGCACCCGTATAGCCCGGCGCTGCTCTGGCGGCAGGTGGCGCTGACCGCTGGTTTTTGCGGTTGTAGTTGGCTGTTGTGGTATCACGGTCATGGCTTAGCCGCCTCCTCCTGTGTCCTCACTGCCCGCAGGTAGAAGAACGAAATCCCCAGCGAGATCAACATAATCAGACCGGCATAGGCGGCGGCCACGTTGGGATTATTGTAGCCACCATCCCCCCGGTCATACCAGCGAAACGTTTCGTTGGCCAGTACGGTAAACACATCACCACCGGAGATGGCCAGGACCACCGCGAACACCTGGAAGGCGAGGATTGTGCGCAGGATCAACGCTACCTGCAAACTGGGGCGCAGCAGCGGCAAAATCACATGCCAGATGCGCTGCCACAAATTCGCGCCAAAAACCTCACCGGCTTCAATGTAATCGCGCGGTACTGCCTGCAGGCCAGACACCACAATCACCATCACAATCGATGTCGCTCGCCATATCTCTGCTAACACAATCGCCGTCAGAATCCAGCCCTCACGTCCGGCAGAAATGAATATGAAAGGCGAATCGATGACGCCTAACTCAGTCAGGAACGAGTTGATGAAGCCTCGCTGCGTGAAGATCGAATACCACACCAGGCCGGCAGCCAGGTCCGAGACCCCCAACGGAATAGCGAAGATATACAGGAAAAGCGAGCTGCCGCGCGGCTGCGCCTGGAGTACCAGCGCCATAATAATCGCCAGCACAAACTGGATGGGCAGAATGAGGATTATCATCAGAAAGGTGTTGCGGATGGCCGGCACAAAGCGGGAATCGTTCACCATCCGTTCGATGTACTCGGTTGTCCAGCGCGTCACCGGCTCACCGCCAGTCACGCGCGCACTCGTCGATTCGGTGCGCGACTCGATGAATACGGACCGCTGATGAACCCAGCCCGTCACCGATTCGCCGTCAACAGTTTCGCCGGTCACATAAAACCAGTAGACAGGCCGGGTACGCCCGGTCGGCAACTCTTCTTCGCCCCGTTCGCGGTCAAGAACCTCTACCACCGTCTGCAGCGCGATCTGTCCGGGAACCCGCTCTGCCGCGTCATCCGGCTCCTCACGCAGCGTGAGAAATTGGGTCTCCCCACGCACGGCAAGCTGAAGCGCGCTGATCATCGGGTAAGCGAAGAACGCAATCAGATACAGCGTGGTGGGCAAAATGAGCAAATAAGGCAGCCATTTTTGCGATTTCATAAGAAAGTCTCTTTCACCCGACACAAGCGAGACAGGGGAGATAATCCTCCCCTGTCTCCGTTGTTGCCTTACCCCAAACTACTTAACGACGCAGGCATCCTCGCTGGGCGGGTCTGGTGGCCAGCAGGCAGCGCCGGTCTCACTCAGCAGCGTGTTGAGCGCATCACCTTCGCTGTCCAGCACCGTCTGAATCTCCTCGCCATCAAACACGATCCGGCGGAACGCATTCAGGAAGATCTGATTGATCTCACCACCACGGTCACCCAGCCCCACCGGCAGCAGCGCCGGCAGCGCGTCCTCAGCGTTCGCCTGAGCGTTCACCGCGCTGGCAATCATACCGACGTTCTCCGGCAGTTCGCCCATGTCCACACCACCCACAACCGGGAAGAAGCCCAGGTCGGACAGAACCGCGCCCTGAGTTTCCGGCTGGAGCATGAACTCGATGACCGCTTCCGCGCCATCGGGGTTCGGTGAGGTGAACGGAATCGCCAGACCAACAACCACCGGCATGAAGCCCTGACCAGCCGGGCCGGACGGCGCCGAGAAGGCCACAAATTCCATATCGGTGTCACCATCGACCATGGCCTGGAAGGCCGGACCCAGACGAGCGGTATGGTCGAAGGCTACCCACACTTCACCGGAGAGCAGCGGCTCATTCATAAAGCTGTAGGTAATCGACTCGGCGTTGACATACGGCCACAGGTCGTCACGCAGGAACTCGAACATCTCAACAGCGGCTTCGCTGCGGAATTCGGTCACCATGCCACCCGTGAACGATGGGTAGATGTAGCCCTGCATAAAGCGGTTAAACAGACCGTCAACCGGGAAACCCAGCTTGTTCTCGCCAGTGGCTTCGGCCATGGCCGCGCCCCAGGCCACCAGGTCTTCCCAGGTCATCGATTCCAGTTCAACGCCTTCCGGCAGGTACTCCAGCGCCTCGACATTAGCGGCCATCACGTACGTCGCCTGCATCCAGGGGACATAGTACTGGTAGTCAGCAGTGCCCATGCGACCCAGTTCAATGAACGCATCGGCGATGTCGTATTCGGCGTCCAGCGTCTCAACCAGATCGGTGAGGTCAAAGAGCAGGTCACGGGCGATCAGCGACGGGAACGTGCCATGCAGCGCACCCACGACATCGGTGCTGCCCGAACCGGCCTGACCTTCCGCGATAAGCAGGTCGATCAGCGGACCTTCCTCAGTGGTGACAAAGTTAATCTCACCTTCAAAATCGGCCAGGATCTCGCGAGCGATTTCGCTCTCCTCGACGATGTTAAACTGTGTCGACTGGAACGTAATCGGCTCTTCTTCGTCCTGCGCATATACGAAGGACATACCAAACAGCGCCACGACCAGCACCAGAATGGTGATGAGGCTAGTTCTCTTCAGTAACATGGTTCATCCTCTCAAACTTATGTCTGACGGCAAACAACTAAGTGATGCGTTAGTGAATCTATTCTCGCGCTGGCGATACAGCCTCCTTTCTCTGCTGCCCTGCCCCACAGGACTCGCGAATGACCAGTTCCGGGGACAGAAGAACCTGCGGTTGCTCCAACGGAATCTGGTGAATGATCTGTATCAGCATCTCTAGCAGACGCTGGCCGATCTCTTTAATGGGCTGGCGCACGGTCGTCAAACGAGGGTGGGTAAAATCAGCGGCGGTGATGTCGTCAAAGCCCGTCACAGCGATATCCTGTCCCACCCGCATGTTGCGCGTCTGGATAGCATTCATCGCGCCAATGGCCATCGGATCATTGCAGGCCACAATCGCCGTGATTTCAGGGTAGTTATCCAGCAGATGATGGGCCGCCTGCTGGCCGCCGCTGCGACTCAGGTCGCTGTTCAACACGTATGCTTCACGATAAGACAGACCGGCATCTTCCAGCCCTTGCCGGTATCCGGCCAGGCGGTACGGCGTAAACGCGACCCGATCGGGCGGCAGCAGCAGCGCAATCCGCTGATGGCCCAGCCCGGTCAGATGGTTCAGTATCCAGCGGATACCCAGTTGGCTGTCGGCATCAATATAGGGGAAGTCGGACTCTTCATCCGGGGCGGCCCGCCCGGAAACAACAAACGGATGCTGGGCCGCACGCAGGTAAGCGATACGGGCATCGCGGCGGCGCGTACGGGCGATCACCATGCCATCCACCCGATTTCCGCCCACGATGCGCCGGTAAGCGTCCATTTCGTCGGCGGTAGTCTTGGCTGTCACCAGAAGATCATAACCATGTTGCGCCGCCGCATGGCCTACGCTCATCAGCAGCTCGCTGAAGAAGTCATCAGCAAATCGTCCGCTGGCAGAGGGAGCAATAATGCCAACCGTGTGGGTTTTGCGGGCGCGCAACTGACGAGCCACCATGTTCGGCTGGTAGCCCATCTCCAGGGCGATCTCAATGATCTGCTGCCGGGTGTGTTCATTGACGTCTTTGTAACCGGCCAGCGCCCGCGATACGGTTGTAATAGAGAAACCAGATTTTTCGGCGAGGTCTTTTAATTTTACCATAATAATCTTAGATCCAAAACGTTTTGGACATGTTATCAGTATAACCGAAACGTTTTGGGAGAGTCAAGCAGTTCAGACTGAAAGTTATACTGTTTGCACAAATCGGCAGCACAGTTCTGCTGATTAACTCCCTGCCGCCCCAGGGTGACGATGTACGGGTTTGTCTTCATACCCAGCAGGACGGCCACGTGACGAATGTCACTGGACATCCTGTTTGCAAATGTTACAGTAGATTAAAATACAAGCTGCGAGCGAAAATCCCGTGAAACGTCGCACGATCTGGTCAGTGTTCTGGTACTGGGCGGGGCGGGTTCCCCTTCGGCAAAAAATCATCGGAATCATCGTCACGCCTCTCTTGATCCTGGGCTTCTCAATCGCCTGGTGGGTCAGCAGCCAGCTTGCGGGCTGGCTGTCTTATCTGCTCACCGAAGAGCGTGTCGCCCAGGCGATGGTGGTCGGCATGCGTGGTGTGTTCATCATCACGATCATCGCCGCCATCGCCGGGCTGGGCATCGGTTCGTTCCTGACCTGGCTGCTGACCCGCCCCATTCTCGACATCACCTACGTGACTCGTCGCGTCAAGAACGGCGATCTGTCGGTGCGGGCGCCCGTGTGGGCCAACGACGAAATCGGCGAGTTGGGCCGCGCCTTCAACGACATGATCGCCAGCCTCAGCAAGTCACATCAGGAACTCGAACGATTCAACCAGCAGCTCAACGACCGCAACCAGGAACTCGATATTCTCTACAAGCTGGCCGATATGGCCAACCAGCCTTACAGCGTACAGCAGACCAGTAAGCACAGTCTGGACCACATCCTGAAGCACACCGAAGCCAGCGCCGGACTGATTCTGATCCTCAGGCAGCCGCCGGAAATCACAGCCAGCCAGAATCTCCCTGTCAGCTTTCAAAACGAAGCGCTGGCCACCCTGTCTGATTTCAGCTTTAGCGCAGATATCGTTCACTCGGACAGCGGTGACGAGCTGCTGGTCATCGACAACCTGGAACAGACCAGCCTCATTCCATCGAACTTAATCCGCGAGAGTATGAAGCTGCACGGCCAGACGTTGATCCTGGCACCCATCCGCGTCAAAAAAGACCGGATGGGCGTACTGGTCATGCTCTACCGCGACGCGACCACCATAACCCCACAGCATCGGCAGGTACTGGGCGGCATCTGCAACCAGCTTGGGGTCACCCTGCAGAACAGCCAGCTCTGGGAACAACTGCGCCACAAAGAGCAGTTGCGCGCCCAACTGCTCACGAAAGTCGTCTCCGCCCAGGAAGAAGAGCGCCAGCGCATCAGCCGCGAGCTGCACGACGAAACCGGCCAGGCGCTCACATCGCTGCTGGTCCAGCTCAAAATCCTGGAACGCAGCCCGAACCCTACCGAAGTGCGCGCCCAGGTCGAGAGCATACGCCAGCTTGTCGCCCGCACCCTGCAGGAAGTCCGGCGGTTGGCCGCCGATCTTCGCCCGGCGGCGCTCGACGACCTGGGGCTGATCTCCGCGTTGGAAGGCTATACTTACAACTATGCTGGCAAAACCGGCATTCACGTAGACTTTCAGCCGCACAACGTCGAACATGTTCGCCTGCCGCATGATGTGGAGATTATGCTATATCGCGTGATCCAGGAATCGCTGACCAACATCGCCCGGCACGCCAGCGCCAGCGAGGTGATGGTCTCAATGCGACATGCACAGGGGCACATTCACCTGCAGATCCAGGATAACGGCTGCGGCTTTAACGTTGCCGAGGTGCTCAACGGCGGCGAGCGCGGCCTGGGCATTCTGGGGATGCAGGAACGCATTCAACTGCTTGGTGGCAGCTTCGAACTGAACTCCACACCGGGCACAGGCACTCAAATCAATGTCGAACTATCGGTAGCGGAAGACGTGGCGTAGGTACAAATCATGACAGACAGCAAAATCCGTATTGTACTGGCCGACGATCACCTGGTGCTGCGCGCTGGTCTGCGCGCTTTGCTCAACAGCGAGCCGGATATGCAGGTCATCGGCGAAGCCAGCGACGGCGGCGAAGCCATGCAGCAGGTCGAGCAGCACCAACCCGATGTGCTGGTCCTCGATCTGATGATGCCCAACGTCAAAGGCATCGACATCATCGAAAAGCTGACGGCTCGTTATCCCAACACGCGCATACTGGTCCTTACCATGCATGCCGATACTCAGTACATCCGTCATGTGCTGAAAGTAGGCGGGGCGGGCTATGTCCTCAAAAGCAACGCCGACACCGAGCTGATTACTGCCATCCGTGAAATCGCCAGCGGCAACTCCTATCTCACGCCAGAAGCGACCAAAATCCTGCTGGCGGACTATCGCGGCCAGGACACCGACGCAACACCACCGCCGCCGGAACTGGACCTGCTCAGCGACCGTGAACGCGAGGTGCTGGTCATGGCGGCACTGGGTTACAGCAGCCGCGAGATCGGCGAGCTGCTGTCCATCAGTCCCAAATCCGTCGGTACCTATCGCCAGCGCCTGATGGACAAGCTGGGCCTGGAAACCCGCGCCGAACTGGTGCAGTACGCGCTCAAGAACGGCCTGCTCGAATCCTGATGAATGACGAACACCCGACTGAACCGGAACAGCCGCCAAACGACATCGACACGCGGCGCTATCATGTGCTGCGGCTGCGCCGTCGTCCTCTGGCTGCGTGGCTGGCCTGGTTGGTATGGCTCATCGCGCTGGTGATCCTGTTGGAGTACGCTTTTGCCAGCTTCGCCGAACACGAGCGCCAGGCGGGCATTATCGCCGGGGCTATTTTCGTGGGCTTGCTGGCGGCGGGCATTATCATCGAAGTGGTCAGGAGCATCGAGATTCGCAGCCCGTACTATTACGAGCTGACCGAAGACGACGAAGACGACGATTGAGTTACTGTAAGCGACAAGTTGATGGAGTTAGCGTAATGGGTGAAGAAAAACAGGGCATCAGCCGCCGGGACTTTCTGAAGAGCGCCGGCATGGCAGGAGTAGCGGCAGGCGTCGCCGGGACAACCGGCCTCACCGCTGCCGGTGACAGGCTGGGCGCGCCCATGTCTGGCGGTGTCTACCGGCGGCCCTGGTGGGTGCGTCAGGTCGATGTGCCCACCACCGGCGTCGACTGGGATCGTATGCAGCGCTACAACGCTGCCGAAGACAACCTGGCTCATAGTGGACTGGGGCGCTATGCATCGGCGCAGGAAAACCTACGCCTGGAAAACCTGTATGTGGAAAACCAACAACGCCGCGCCGCCAACAATCAACCGGGCTACGCACTGAAAGACAGTGCGCTGCTCGCCGCCTTTCGCAGTACCCGCAACGCCATGCCACGCAGCTTTCTCGGCCCGCAGCAGGCTCCGCGACCGGAAGAACTGGGCCTGGAGCGCTGGCACGGCACTCCCCACGAGAACACAGCCATGCTCAAGGTCGCCATGCGCCAGATGGGCGCGGCCACCGTCGGCATCGTCGAGTTGAACGAGCGCACCCGCAAGCTGATCTACGACGTGGACCGCGATGGCAAGCCAATCGTGTTCGACAACGTCGAAACAGGATATGAGGACGACGACAGGCGTGTCATCCCCTACCAGGCGCGCTGGGTGGTCGTTTTCACCGTGCAGATGTCCGACATCGCCATGAAGCGCGCCCCTACCAAAATCGCGCAGATCACCACCGGCGAAACCTACCAGCGCGGCCTCAGCATCCAGAACAACACGCAGGAATTTCTGCGCGGATTGGGCTATCAGGGTCTGGGTGAGGCTACGCTCAACGGCCTGGGCATCTCACCGGCTCTGGCGGTCATGGCCGGTCTGGGCGAACTCTCGCGGCTGAATCGGGTCATCACACCGGAATATGGCCCCATGGTGCGTATCTTCAAGCTCATCACCGATTTGCCGCTGGAAGCCGACAAACCCATCGACGCCGGCATCGCCCGCTTCTGCCGTTCCTGTAAAAAATGCGCCGAAGCCTGCCCGGCCAGTGCCCTCAGCTTCGAGACCAACCCCACCTGGCAACCGGTCGGCGAATGGGGCAACGCCGGTCACGAAGCCTGGTTTGAGGATGCCATACGCTGCAAACGCTACTGGATGGAAGAACTGGGCACCAACTGCGGCATCTGCTTCGCCGTGTGCCCCTTCGCCAAGCGCAACACCAGCTTCATGCACGACCTTGTCCGCATGCAGATCGCCACGCTGCCATATACAGATGAGATCATCCGCAACCTGGACGATGCCTTCGGCTACGGCGTTCAGAAAGACCCCGAATCCTGGTGGACAACGGACCTGCCAGAATACGGTATCCACACAGGTAAAGGTTGATTCTCCCTACCGGCCCTTGCAGCAGCGCGGTGTAAGGAAAATACCTACACCACGCCGGCAAAAAACGAGGACTTTTGCCGACAAAGTGTCTGCACCTGACCGACAGACAAAACCCACATGATCGTCCATACTATCTATAACATGTTGGAAATTCATAAGAACTTCAACAACATGTGGGGGAAACCGGTGCAAGTCCGGTGCTGGGCCGCAACTGTAACATGGGGAAACTTCTCCATGAAGCCAGGATACCCCAAAACGCATCGTACTCTGCGCGCCTTGA
This sequence comes from uncultured Anaerolineaceae bacterium, assembly GCA_964639225.1. GTDB lineage: Bacteria > Chloroflexota > Anaerolineae > Aggregatilineales > Phototrophicaceae > CAZXCK01. Next base: position 35,631 of record CAZXCK010000008.1, read on the forward strand.
AGAGTCGGATGGTCCCAGAAAATGGATCTCCGGCTTTTTCGTTTTTGGCAAGTGGTTAAGCAGTAAAGGATCGCACAATGCCCGCTTATAACTACCGCTGCACACGCTGTAACAACAGCTTTCAGGTCCGCAAGCAGATGTCAGAACTGGACAACGAAACCTGCTGCCCGGACTGCGGTTCGCCGCAGACACAGCGACTCATCAGTACGGTGGCCATCTTCTCATCGTCAGCCGATGGTGCCAGACGCGCTTTGGCCGGTGCGCCGTCCTGCTCTGGGTGCAGTATGGTTGGAACGGGCTGCACGACCTGCGGCCCCCGCTGAAATCGAGTCGATCAATATTCTCTACTGGCGTTGAGGATTTAGGAGATTATTCGCATGCCATCCAATTTGACAAGACGTGAGTTTTTTAAGGACATGGGCCTGCTCAGTATGGGCGCGGCCACTGTCGCCGCACTGGGGCCGATTGAGGCTTTCGGCGAGAGCTGGAGCGACAAGGCCGGCATCGCCCCGCGCCCACCCTGGGTACGCAGCGTCGACCAGCCCACGGTCGAAATCGACTGGGAGCAGATTTATCGCTTCGACGAGCGTAACACCGTCCGTCGTGGTTGGAGCAAGTACCTTGATGAGGAAACATTTGCCCGCGTCAGCGCGGATTTCCGCAACAACGCCTTCGAGCGTAACCGTCAGGGTTTACCCGGTTACTCCACCCGTGACATCGCCCTTTACCGGGCGTCAGGCATCGGCGCGACCCAGTCCTACCTGGGGCCGACCAACGTCGCCACGCCGGAAGAAGGCAATATTGCCCGCTGGGAAGGCACCCCGGAAGAAAACTCTGAGATGATCCGGGCCGCCCTGCGCGCCTTTGGCGCGGCCACTGTCGGCTTCGTCGAACTGGACGAAAACACCGAGAAGCTCATCTACGGCATCGACCCGGACGGCAAGGAACTCGTTTTCACCGATGAACCGGTCGCCGAGGAAACCGAAACCACACGCACCATCCCGCGTGAAGCGCGCTACGTCATCACCTGGACGATCCAGATGTCGCAGGAAGGCATGACCCGCAGCCCAACACCGCTGGGAGCGGCCACAACCTCTATGAGCTACGCGGTCAACCGCGCTGTTCAGAGCCGTCTGCAGGGTTTCCTGCGCGGTATCGGTTACTACGGCCTGGGCGAAGCCGAAACCAACGCCCTCGGTATTTCGCCGGCGTTCGGCGTGCTGGCCGGCCTGGGCGAAATGTCTCGCCTCAATCGCATGATCACACCGGAATACGGCCCGATGGTGCGCGTCTTCAAGATGCTGACCAACCTGCCGGTGGCCCCCACCCGCCCCATCGACGCCGGTATCATGAACTTCTGTAAAGACTGCATGACCTGCGCCACCTACTGCCCGTCCAACAGCCTGAGTACCTCGAAGGAACCGTCCTACGAGACTCAGGGAGCCTGGAGCCGGGGCGGTATCAAGACCTGGTACGAGAACTCAATCACCTGCCGCAACTACTGGGCCGAAGTCGGCACCAACTGCGGTATCTGTTTCGCCGTCTGCCCGTTCTCGGTTAAGGACCGGGCGCTCATTCACCAGATGGTCAAAGGTACAGTCGGTACCACCACCATCTTCAACAGCGCCTTTGCCGATATGAGCCGCCGGCTCTATCTCCCCAACCCGGCAGGCGAACCCCAGAAGGACACCGAAGAATGGTGGAGCCTGGACTTCAGCGAATTCGGTATCGACTCGACACAGGGACACGGCGACGCCTAACGGCGCCGGTGTAAAGAAAGGACTAAATGCGACATGTTACTCTGGCTGTTATTGGGAATTCTGATCGGTGCGGCGGCGATGCTGATGGTAGTCCGCCCGGAAATCAAAGTAGCCTGGTTTGACTGGATTATCCTGTTCTTTGCCGTTGTCTTCGTCCTGTTAGGGATTGCCAACTACATCGGCAGCATGGAAGAACTCGAACCGCGTCAGGCGTGGTTTACCCTGATATCCTTCGGCCTACCCGGCCTCATCCTGGGAGCGATTGTTGCCGTACGCATCGTACGCAACCGCGTCCCAGCCTGAAAAGCAAGCGTAATTACCTCTACTAACCCATAGATTTAAGCAAGGGAGAGTGCGCGTAACTCTCCCTTGCCTTCTCCGTTATAGACGCATGGTGAAATGATGAGTAAGTCGCCCGCGCAATCACCCATTCAGCAGCGCCGCGCCCGCGAGCGCCGCCGTGTCAGCCTGGTCACCCTGCTGGCCTTTGCCGTGCTGGTCGCGGCATGGCTGATCGGCTATTTCAACACCAGCGACGATGTTTCCGGTTATGTCTCGCAGGTGCTGCCAGATGCCGATCGCATAGAACGCAGCGGCAGCCTATTCACCGGGTATGCGACTGACGAAAACGGCGACGAGACCGTCATCGGTTACGCGATGGCTGCCTCGGCCACCGGCTACGGCGGCCCCCTGGCTATGATGGTCGGCACCGACCCAACCGGTACGATCATTGGATTCAGTGTCATCGAACACCGAGAGACGCCCAACTTCTTCCGCCAGCTCGAACGCCAGGGCTTCTACGAGCAATTCGCCGGTGCCGATTACAGCGAGCGCCTGCTGGTCGGTGACGACCTGGACGGCGTCAGCGGCGCTACGCTCTCCGCCGAAGCCGTCGCTCAGAGTATCCGCCAGGCCACACGCAGCATCGCGTCCAGCGCCGTTGATGGCGCCGTCCTGCCACCAGACCCGCGTCCTATTCGCTTTGGCGCACCAGAAGCGACGCTGATCGCGCTGTTTGTCGTCAGCTTTTTGCTGCATCGCCTTAAGCGCCGCCCCACCATCAAGAAATGGGGACGCTGGGCCATCCTGCTTACCGGCCTGATTGTGCTGGGCTTCATCTTCAACAAACCACTGACCCTGGCCAACGTCATCGCCTTAATCTCCGGTTACTGGCCAGACTGGCAGACCAATCTGTACTGGTTCCTGCTGTTGGGCGGCGTCATCGTGGTGACATCCATCCAGGGCAAGAACCCGTATTGCTCGTGGTTCTGCCCGTTCGGCGCGGCGCAGGAAGTGCTGGGAACGATCAGCGGCGCGAAAGCCTACCAACCGCGCAAACTGTACAGCAAATTGCGTTGGGTGCAGCGTTCGCTGGCCTTTACAGCCATTGCACTGGGACTGGCACTGCGCCAACCCGGAGCTGCCAGCTACGAGCCATTTGGTACGCTGTTCAACCTCGAAGGCACGTGGCCTCAGTGGGTGCTGCTGATCCTGGTGTTATTCGGATCGCTTATTGTCTACCGGCCATTCTGCAATTATCTGTGTCCGCTGGACCCGGTTGTAGATTACATTGGCGAAGTACGCCGCTGGGTGAAAAACTTATGGCATCGAAGAACAAGAAGCGCGAGTCCCGCCTCGGACAGTTCCTCCTAGCGGGTTATGTCGGTCTGTGTGTCGTGATGGTCGTCCTGGCGCTGGTCGTCGCTTTCTCAGAACTGAGCGAGACAACGACCCAGCGGCAAAGGGTACCTCTGGAGGCAGCAGGCACGCCGACAATCAGCCCGGTTGTGCTCACACTCGAAGCGCAGGAAGCCGCGCCAGATAACGCCGCGCCCTGATTTTTGAAGCGCGCATCGTAGAATCAACACATTTGACGTTGGGAGACAGTCCGATGACACAATCCGCGCAGGGTTTAACGCGCCGTCAGTTCCTTCGCATCACCGCTTCTGCCGGTGTGCTGCTGGCCGGTGGACTCAGCCTGGCGAACGGCCTGCCCGGCCCCGGCACTGAGTCCGTGCAGGAAACGCGACTGCTGCTGGGCAGCATCGCCAATCTGACGATCATCAGTGACAATCCACAGCGGGCACGCACTGCCATCGGCGCCGCTTTCGATCGCATGGCGGCCCTCGAAGATGTGTTCAGCCGGCATCGCCCCGACAGCCAGCTCAGTCAGCTGAACGCCAGCGGCCACCTGAACAACGCCGACCCGGCGCTGCTTGACGTGCTGGCCCGCGCCATCGATTATGGCCAGCTTACCGGCGGCGCTTTCGACGTGACCATTGAGTCGGTGCATCGCCTCTACCGCGAACACGCCCGCGCCGGCACACTGCCACCAGAAGCAGCCGTCCACGCGGCCCGCCAGCTCGTGGACTATCGTCAGGTGAGCATTGACGGCAGCGGCATTCGCCTGGGTAAGCGGGGCATGGCGCTCACACTCGACGGCATCGCCAAAGGCTACATCGTCGATCAAGGCGTGGCGACGCTGGCCGAACACGGCTTCGGCAGCGTGCTGGTCGAGCTGGGCGGAGACCTGCACACGCTCGGCGATACCGGCCAGCGCCCCTGGCAGGTCGCCATCCGCCAACCAGATACCGCGCGGCAGTCACGGCGGCTCGTCGCCCAGGTGACCGGCGCGCTGGCGACATCCGGCGATTATCTCAATACCTTCACCGCCGATCGCCGCCTGCATCACATCCTGGACCCGCACAGCGGCATCTCCCCGCACGATCTGGCCAGCGCCAGCGTGCTGGCCCCCACCACCGCCGACGCCGACGCGCTCTCGACGGCGCTGCTGGTCATGGGGCATGCGGGCCTAACCCTCATCCAGCGACTGCCCGGCATCGAGGCGCTCGTCATCGGCAAAGAGGGCAGCATCCAGCAAACACGAGGATTCCAACTGGTCTGACCGTTCCGCTGACGCTGGCAAGCAAGCTCATACTTTCATCAACCAGCTACCCCGGCTAGAATTGAGCTGTCAGCACAAATAGGAGCTTTGAGGCCATCATGACTCAGGTTTACGAAACCCGGCTACCGGGTGTGGGTATTCGTCACGACTTCGTCACACAGGACGGCGACCGCATTGGCGTCATTCTGCATCACAGTGGACGCAGAGATCTGCTCGTCTATGACTCAGAAGACCCCGACACATCGCTTGTGTCCATCCGGCTGGAGAAAGACGAGGCGCATATCGTCTCCGAGCTGCTGGGCGCTGTCCACGTCACCCAATCTGTGAATAACGTCCAGCAGGCCATCAAAGGGCTGGTCATCGACTGGATTCCGATCCAGAAAGACTGGGCCTGCGCCGGGCACACCATCGCCGAACTGCTCGTCCGCACGCGCACGGGCGTCTCTATTGTGGCCGTCATCCGCAATGATGATACCATCGCCTCACCAGAGGCCGATTTCCGCCTGGAATCCGGCGATGTAACCGTTGTTGTTGGTACACCAGAAGGCATCAAAAAAGCCGCTGATCTGCTCCACGGAGATTAGTTGATGCCCATACTGGCAACCGAGGTAGCCGAGGCAGCCCAT
>CAZXCK010000008.1:41021-53882 GCA_964639225.1 uncultured Anaerolineaceae bacterium
CTCAGTCCTCTGCGCGACCTGTTCGCCGCGACATTCTTCCTGTTCTTCAGCCTGCAAATCAACCCCGGCGACATCCCGCCGGTGCTGCTGCTGGCTATTGCCCTCGGTGTAGTATCCACACTAACCAAAATGTACACCGGATGGTGGGCAGCCGGACGCATCGGGGTCTCAACCCGTGGTCGCTTTCGCGCTGGCGCGCTGTTGACTTCGCGCGGCGAGTTCTCAATCGTCATCGCCAACATCGGCGCCATGGCCGGGCTGACATCAGACCTGTTAACCCTCTCAGCCACTTACGTGCTGCTGATGGCGGTAGCCGGTCCACTGCTGGCGCGCGTCATCGACCCGCTGGTGGCTGGGGTCTTACGCCGCCGCCAATCGAAAACGCAACCCAGCAAACCCTCGGCAGACTGAATGCAAATGGGCGCGGCAGATGCCGCGCCCATTTGTCTACATTTAGCGACCCATCGCCTACAGAATCTGCGACAGAAACAGCTTGGTCCGTTCATGCTGCGGGTTCACGAAGAAATGCTCCGGTGTGCCCACTTCGACGATGCGCCCCTCGTCCATGAAAATTACCCGGTCGGCCACCTCACGCGCGAAGCCCATCTCATGCGTCACCACGATCATCGTCATGCCGCTGCGCGCCAGTTCTTTCATCACGTCCAGCACCTCTTTAATCATCTCCGGGTCGAGCGCGCTGGTCGGCTCGTCAAAGAGCATGATCTTTGGGTTCATCGCCAGCGCCCGCGCGATAGCCACGCGCTGCTGCTGCCCGCCAGAAAGCTGGCCAGGGTATTTGTCGGCCTGCTCTGGAATGCCCACCCGATCGAGAAGCTGCCTGGCGATGGTTTCCGCCTCGTGGCGCGGACGGCGGCGTACATAACGCTGCGCCAGCGTGATATTCTCCATCACCGTAAGATGCGGAAACAGGTTGAACGACTGGAACACCATCCCGGTCTCGCGGCGAATGGCGCCAATGTTGGCGATGTCGTTGGTCAACTCGATGCCATCAACGATGATATCACCCTGCTGGTGCTCTTCCAGCCGGTTGATGCAGCGAATCAACGTGGACTTACCCGACCCCGATGGGCCGATCACCACCACCACTTCACGTTCGCCCACTTCCATATTGATGTCTTTGAGGACATGGAACTCGCCAAACCACTTGTTCATATCCCGACAGGTAATAATGGGCGGGCCGATAGAGTGTTCCACAGGCGCAGTCTGGTCGTTGGCTTGTGCCATGAGTTATCTACCTCGCTCAGTACAAAACGATTAGAGACGACGGGTACTGCCAGAGCCACTGGCTTCCAGCAACCGGCTGACGTATGACATCACATAGCTGAACACGAAGTAAATCAGCGTGATAAACAGCAGACCTTCGGCGCGCGTACCGATAAACTCAGCCTGCACCGCCATGATGTTGACAAAACCGGTCAGATCGATCAGGCCCACAATGGCTACCAGTGACGTATCCTTAAACAGCGCGATAAACTGCCCCACCAGCGCCGGGATCACCGCCCGCAGCGCCTGTGGCAGCGTAATCAGCAATGTGATCTGCCAGGCAGCCATACCCAGGGCGCGCGCCGCTTCCGTCTGGCCAGGCGGCAGCGATTGCAGACCACCGCGCACGTTCTCGGCCAGGTAAGCCGCACTGAACATAATCACCGCTACCAGCGCCCGCATCGTACCTGGCACCTCAGAGAATGCCGGATTAATCAGCGGGATCATCAACTGCATCATAAACAGCACGGTGATGAACGGCGAGCCGCGCACCAGCTCGATATACAGCGTACAGCCATATTTGATCGCAGGCAGATTGCTGCGACGGCCCAGTGCCAGGCCCACACCAATCGGAAATGCAACGATAATACCGAATATCGTCAGGATCATCGTCAGCAGCAGGCCACCCCAGCGCCGCTGATCGCTGGCGGCCAGCGGCCAGTCAGGATAGCTGCCGTTAGCACTGATCACACCGGACCACATCAGCAGCAGCGGCCCGAAATAGAACGCCAGCATCAGCAATCCGGCAATAATCATATTGCGGCGGACCACCGGTACATCAGACGCGCCGTACGTCGCCGAGCCAGCCAGCAGCGCCAGCAGCGCCGGGAGGAAAACCACCAGGTTAACGGCAGACACCAGCCCCAGGCCGGTCCATCGATCAAAAATCAGATACGGCAGCGCGCCGATCGCCACCACGCCGACTCCGTAAATGATAAGAGTGGGGATATTGCGCCCCCAATACGTGCCCGCATAGTACATCAACGCGACAAATAGCACCGCAGCCGTAAACGCCGAGGTGTTCATCACCTGAGGGATAGTAAAACCTGCCGCCATCAGCCAGATAAACAACGGCAGCAGCAGCATGGCATAGGATGTCAGACGGCTGGCAAGCTGCGCCGAATAACGTCCCAGCAGCAGTGCCAGCCAGTAACCAGCGGTGCCCGCCATCAGCAGAATAAAGCCGCCATAGCTCAGCTTCTGCAAAAACGTCGCCAGATAAACGCGCAAATAAGTGTCGAGCGAACGATCACCACGATACTGGTTGTTGACGATGTTGTAGAATGGCATATCCCGTCCATCGGTCAACTGTGGGACTGGCGCTTCCAGCCGAAAATTGTCCGTCATGCGGATGTATGTGCTGGCGAAACCGGTCGTCGCACCGCCGTCAAGGCCAGCCGTCAGCGCCGTGCTCCGCAAAACCGGGTAGACCCCATCCAGCGACAGGATCGACACACCCTCGGCCCCATCATCAATCGACTTACGCAGGACATACCAGCCATCCGCCGGCAGCGTGAACGCCGCCACATCGTCCGCCGTCTCCAACCGAACTTCCGGTCCCAGCGGCTCCTCAGTGATACCATCCAGCACCTGGACCGTGACCCCGACACGGCTCAGATTGAACTGTTCGTTCACCGGTTCCGGGATTTCCAGCCGGCTCAGTTCAGTCTGGCGCAGATCGCGTTGGCTCTCCGTCAACAGAGGGATGGTGCTGGCCTCGTCACGCGCCAGCAGATCACGCAGTTCATCCTGACGTTCAATGCTGTTCAGCCGGTTAATCGCCGCTGTGCGCATCAGGTTGGTGGTGGCATCCATGAACCCGTTCAACTGAGCCAGCGAGTCGTCATCCTGAACACGCTCGGTCACCAGACGAACGCTGATAGTCTCGTCCGCCTGCCCAATAAACGCCAGCAGTTCCGGTGGCGTCTCAATAGCCGAGCCAATCTCGACCCGGTCAGCGCTGGCCGCCGCCAGGGCCTCTGGCATGGGCACCAGCGCGATCACAATCGCCGGAAAAACAAAAAACATCACCAGCAGCGCGACAACAGTAATCAGCGCCGCCCGCGATAATTTTCTGATCCACACCCGCAGCGCCATCCCGCACACGAACACGCTGACGATTGCCGCCAGGATGACGCGCCATTCATAAGCGGATTCGTAACGGCCCAGCATAAACTGGCGGAAATTGAACGAAATCGCCCACCAGTTGGCCTCTGTGACGGCCCACGATACAAAACCAACCGTCGCCGTCACGGCGATAAACGCGCCACCCAGGGTCAGAAACACATCCAGCCAGGTCTTGAACAAATTCTCGCGCACCCAGGCGATCGGCCCCACTTTGGTGATCGGGGCACTGCGCGACATCAGCTCGTCGTTGTAAACCTCGGTCTTGGACTCAACACCGTTATTATTCGGCATACTCATCGCTCGGCCCCCTGTCAGCGCGTTTTGAGCTGGAAGCGGCTGTTCACCAGGTTCATGAACGCCGAGATCACCAGGCTCATCACCAGATACGTGACCAGGATCATGGTGAAACCGGTCACGGACTGTCCGGACTGGTTCATCATGGTCTGGCCAATCTGATACGTGTCCGCAAAGGCGACTGCCGTCGCCAGACTGCTGTTCTTGCTCAGGTTCAGATACTGATTGCTCAACGGTGGGATAATCAGGCGCAGGGCCTGCGGCAGCACCACCAGTCGCAAAGTCTGGGCGTTGGTCAGGCCGGTCGCCCGTGCCGCCTCAATCTGGCCATAGGGCACCGCCTGAATACCCGCGCGCACAATCTCGCCGATAAACGCCGAGGTGTAAATCACCAGACCCAGCAGCAGCGCCATATACTCCGGCGAGATAAGCGTGCCGATCTCAAAGCGAAAACGTCCGCGCACCGGCATGCTGCCCACCACCGGCGCTGTACTGATGCCGACTTCCTCGCGGAAGCCGATCAGCCCCTGCTCACGAGCTTCAACGATGCTCAGGGTCTCACCATCGATGACAATCTCTTCTGGCGCGGGTCGCGCGCTGATAATGGCCCAGCCGATACCAGCGATGACCACCAGCACCAGAAAGCCATAAATCCCCGACGGTATCAGCTTGCCCGTGCGCTCCGCATAGCTAACCAGAGTCCGGTACACGGCATAGCCCACCAGCGCACCAACGACTACCACCGCCAGCCACAGCAGAAACGAGTTGGTCGCGGCCAGTTCCGGGAAGACAAACGCCCGCCGGCTGATATACATCGCCGGGAACACTTCCCACCAGACAGCGCTGGCATCGAGCGTACCCGCGCTCACCAACAGCGCGATGATCACGCTCACCACAGCCTGCCCCACAGCCGCTGTACCGACACCCAGCGCCTGGCCTCGCATGCTCATGCTAAACCGGCCAGTCTGCGCCAGCGCGATCAGCACTGCGCCCGCCACACCCGCCACCATCACGACCGCCGTGCCCGAACCGATCAGACCGTAGACAATCTCGACCAGAAGCGCGCCTACCAGCACGCCTTCAGCGGTTCGTCGTGGCGCCAATCCACGCCGGACCGCCAGCCAGGCCAGCAGCAGCAGCGGCGGATAAATGACGACCCGCAGCGATAATACGAACACGCTCTCCGACGGCACGGTGATGTCGTCCGCCGGCAGGCCAAACATCACCACAAAATACCAGAAGATCAACTGCACCAGCAGCGGCGTGTTACGCAGAATCTCCACATAGACCCGTGATATGGTTCGTATCAGCCAGTTGGGACTCAACAGAAACACGCCCAACAGCACACCGATGATCGTCGCCAGCACCAGCCCCACCGAAACCACGCGCAGGGTGTTGATGACACCAACCAGGAATGCTTCGCCGTAGGTGTTGTTCGGTGTGTACCAGTCCGGTGCTTCGGAGATATCAAAACCGGCCCGATTGTTGAGAAATTCAAACGAGGGAACCAGGTTGCGTTCCGCCAGCGTCGTCGAGATGTTCGACCATAAAAGCGCCAGGGATGACACAAAAATGATGACAAAGACAATCTGAGCAATCGCCTGGATGACGGCCAGGTTGCGCAGGAAAGCCGGTAGTTGCAGACGAATCTGCTGCGGCGGCTGTTCCGGCGGGATCGCATTCACATCCATAGTGGCTGCCTTTTCAGGTGTGGGTCCACAAACAGAGGCGACACGGCACTGTTTTCCGTGTCCCGTGTCGCCTCGATTTCGCCTTAACGGCTGTTATTGTTTAACGGAACGGCATCGCGTACAGCAGGCCGCCTTCGGTCCACAGGGCATTGAGGCTGCCCGCGCGCTCCAGACCCAGCGGGGTCAGGTTGCGCTCGTAGATTTCGCCGTAATTGCCGACCTGGCTAATAACGGTTACTTTGAAGTCGTTGTCCAGCCCCAGGTACTCACCGGCAAGGTTGCCACCTTCACCCAGGAAGCGCGCCACATCCGGACCTACACGCTCGGCATAGGCTTCATCAGATTCGTCCTCACCCTGGACAAATTCCATTACATTCTCGCTGGTGATACCGAATTCCTCGGCCTGGATCAGACCAAACACGGTCCACGTAACAATCTCGGCGAACTGCGGGTCAGACTGCGGCGACAGCGGCCCCAGCGGTTCCTTGCTCAGGGTCTCAGCCAGGATGACATGGTCCGCAGGATTCTCGGCGTTGTTGGAGCGGAAAGCCGCCAGACCGCTCTTGTCGGTCGTCCAGCTCTCGCAGCGACCGGCGATATAAGCTTCCCAGGTGCTGTTGGCGTCCGGCAGCACCAGAATTTCAATGTCCAGACCCTGCGCCGAGATGTAATCGGTGATGTTCAGCTCGGTGGTCGTACCGGACTGCACGCAGACGGTGCTGCCGTCGAGTTCGGCGAAGGTCGTCACACCGAATTCCGCCAGCGTCATGATGCCCTGACCATCGTAGAAGGTCGTCGGGCCGAAGATAGCGCCCCAGTCCACATCACGGCTCAGCGTCCAGGTGGTATTACGCGACATCATATCGATCTCGCCACTCTGGATAGCCGCCTGACGTTCGGCAGCCGTCAGCGGACGGAAAGTAACCGCGTTGGCATCGCCCAGGATGGCGGCAGCAACCGCGCGGCAGAAGTCAACATCGAAACCGCTGTATTCACCCGTAGCCGGGTCCTGAAAACCGAATCCCGCCACAACCGCATTCACACCACAAATCAACTCACCACGATCGATGATCGCCTGGGTGACCGGACCAACTTCACGATCCTGAGCGACAACAGCGCCACTTAGCACGGCAATTAGCAAAATACTAATCCCAATAACGATAGACCTAGATAACACTCGTGACATGCTTTCCACCTCTTCCATTCATACGATTATGGGCTAATGCTCTTGAGCGCAGAGAGTATAACACGAAACTTATATATGGCAATAATCGCGGCGATCACAATAGCTAAACATACGATTATTTTCATGTACTTCTCATAATATGGACGTATTGCACGCAGAAAAACCGGGTGGCATAACAACAGCAGTCATATTCCACCCGGCAGCAGTGATGCACTGTGTTGTCAGTTTGACCGATCAGGCGAACGTAATGATCAGATCGGCCCCTCGTCCCTCGACAGTATATGTCGTCAGGGGATCGACAGCCGAACCGGCCAGAACCTGGCCATCATAATCGAACTGGCTCTGCCCAATGCTGGTACAGCGCAGTTGGCCGTTTTCGTCAAGGTCGATCTTGCGCTGTCCGTGTGTGCATTTGTTGATGTAAGCGTAGTATTCGCCATCCACGCCGTAGACGATCAGCAGGTCCTCAGGGAGTTGCGCATCCTCGAGACGAACAGCACTGCCAGCCTGCTCTAGTTCAGGAATGTCAGACAGCGTCAGTCGCAGCTCACCGCCAGTATAACGCCAGGCTGACGAAGGCTCCAGCAGCGGCGTATGCGTAACCCCTTTCAGCCGATCCAGCGCGCCAGTGTAATTGGCGACGCCAACCGCCCCAGCCGTGACCGCCAGTGTACCAACGCAGCCAATACGCAGAAAATCGCGCCTGGATGGCAGCGGACGTTTGGGTTCCGTTTCTGTGGGCCTATTCATGGTCTTTACCTCATCATGGTGCCTGCCGGAATTGGCGGACTGTGTCTGCTAATCTGTACGAAACTACATAGAGAAAGTTGTGCAATCTCTACAACAGACACGATGAGTTTTCTGTCTAATGTCAATAACCAATTACACGACCCCGTCACGGCGCAGCGCCAGAATATCATCACCACTGTAACCCAGGCCCGCCAGGACTGACTGCGTATCCTCGCCCAGTGTGGGTGGCGCCTTGCGCATAGTGGCCGGAGTCGCCGACAGTTTCGCCGGCGCGCCCAGCATCTGAAGCTGGCCCAGCGTCGGATGCTCCACAGTCTGCACCATCCCTCGCGCCTGAATATGTGGATCATTCAGGATTTCCGGGATGCTGTTCACCGGTGCCACCGGGATTTTGACCGCCAGCAGGCGCTGGGTCCAGTACTCGGACGGCTGTGTTTGCAGCGCAGCTTCCAGTTCCGGTATCAATTCGCCCCGATGCTCAACGCGCCCGGCATTCGTCTGGAAGCGTTCATCAGCCCACAAATCGGGCCGTTCGAGCACCTCACACAGTCGCTGATACTGCTGGTCATTGCCTACCGCCAACGCGATCTGCCGGTCCTGCGTGGGGAAAATCTGGTATGGCACGATGTTCGGGTGCGCGTTGCCATAGCGCGCAGGAGTCAGCCCGCTGGCGAAGTAGTTATGCGCCACATTCGCCAGCCAAGCCACCTGAGAATCCAGCAGTGCGATGTCGATGAACTGGCCGCGCCCGGTCTGCGTGCGGTAGTGCAGCGCCGCCAGAATGGCGTTAGCCGCGAACAACCCGGTAGTGATGTCGGCAATCGCCACACCCACCTTATACGGTTCGCCATCTTCCGGCCCGGTGATCGACATCAACCCACCCTGCGCCTGGATCATGAAGTCGTAGCCGGGACGGTCTTTGTACGGCCCGGTCTGGCCGTAGCCGGTCAGCGAGCAGTAGATCAGCCCCGGATTCTCCGCCGCCAGCGTCTCATAGCCCAGGCCGAACTTCGCCATCGTACCCGCTTTGAAGTTCTCGATGAGCACATCGGCCTCACGCACCAGCCGCCGCAGAATCTCAAGCCCCTGCTCGGCTTTGAGATTGAGCGTCAGGCTCTTTTTGTTGCGATTCGCACTCAGGTAATAGGCGCTCTGGTCGCCGACCCAGGGCGGCCCCCACTGGCGCGTGCCATCACCCCCCACTGGCTCCTCGATCTTGATGACATCCGCGCCATAATCGGCCAGCAGCATGGTGCAGTACGGTCCCGCCAGCACCCGCGACAGATCAACGATGCGCAGGTCATCCAGTGCCATATCGCTCATGGGATTCGCTTTCTGGTTTCAGCGTCAATCAGCGTAAAATTGAAGCCGCCATACGGCGGTACGTGTGCCGTTTGCCGCGCAGCGCCAGCGAAAAAGCGTGGATGTTCTCCGGCTCCGGCATACCGGAAAGCCCGGCCTCATCCAGCCGAACCGCGTCCACGCCGAGCTGCTTGGCCATCAGCGCCAGCGAGCGCATCACTTCCGGCTGCGCGCCTTCAACCGACCCGGTGACGAACGTCCATGCCAGCCCGCCGCCAGCATGGATGCTGTCGATAAGCTGCCCGGTCGGCTCGGCCTGCCAGCCCTGCTTGCTGCCCGGCATCGGCAGGCCGATTCCATCGCAGCCAGCGGCCAGCAACGCCTCAATCTGCTGCTGGTACAGCTTCAACGTATCCGGGTCACGCGGCGGTGGCTGGCTGAAGCTCGGCACACCGACCAGCAAAACCGACTCACCCAGCAGACGCTGCGCCATCATGGCGGCATCGCGCTGCATAGCGGGCGTGCCGCCCTGCCCCGGTCGCGCATACAAAAAGATGATGTCCGCGCCGTGTGCTGCCGCCCGTTGCAGATTGTCCGCGTTGGCCAGCCGCCCGCCCAACGGCGTGTCGGGCGCGGCGACGATCATGTTGATGCCCAGCGGACGCCCCAGCAGACGCTTATAGGCTGCCAGCGGCGCGTCAGATGCCAGCAGGTCCGGCGGCAGGCCGCTGATCTGCGGTTGCAGCGTATCGTAACGATCCAGCACGATGATATCCGCGCCCATCGAGGCGGCCAGCTCGCCGTGTGTGATACCGTCCACCGGCGGCGCATCCGTGCAGATGAACTCCGCCGCCAGCGTTCGCCCTTCCGCCGCCCGGATCGATTCCTTGAGCGCCGCGCCGTCCATGCCAGCGAAATCGGCGGCGGTCGCGTCGAGCATGCGCCGGGTCATTACGCCCTCGCTGCCTGCATAAAGGCCCGCGCCGTCTCCGCCGATACCGGATTTTCGGCCCGCCCGCCTTGCTTCAGCGCCGAGCCGACAATCGCGCCGTCGGCAATTTGCAGCACCTGACTCACGTTCTCAATCGTGGTACCACTGCCCACCACCACCGGAATCCGTACCGCGCGCTTCACTTCGGCTACAGCTTCCAGCGGAGTCGCCTGCCCGGTGGCCGCCCCGGTGACAATCAGCACCGCCGCGCCAGCAGCCTGGGCATCCAGCGCCGACTGTGTGATTGCCTGCGGCAGCACATTCTGCGTGTATTTGGTCTGCACATCGGCCCACAGTTCGACATCCGCGCCCAACTGCTTGCGATAGCGAGTAATCTGCGCCGAGCAAGGCTGCACCAACCCCTGCGCACTGATGACCGTATCGACGAAAACTTCGACCCGCACGAACTGCGCCTGTACCGCATACGCCAGCGCGATCTCCGCCTGCCAGGCGTTGAACTGCACGTTGACGCCCAGTGGCGAATCCGTCATGGCCCGTATGCGTGCGGCGGCGTTCGCCATGGCGGCCACCTGTAACGCCGTCGGTTCGCCAATCAGATACGGCTCATCGCCCAGATTCTCGACGATCAGCGCATCGACCCCGGCATCAAGCAGCGCGCGGGCGTCAGCCTCGGCCTGCGAGTAAATCGCGTTCAGGTCGCCATCAAAGCCCGGACTCTCCGGCAGCGGGCGCAGATGCACCATACCGATAACTGGTCGTGTGTGTTCAAACAGTGTCATTGTCGTGGCTCTCTGTATGCATAACGAATATGCTTGGTCTCAAGATAAGCGTCCATGCCCGGTTCGCCCAGTTCACGCCCGATTCCGCTTTGCTTCATGCCGCCGAACGCGCCGCGAATATCAGTGATGTCGTTCACGTTAATGCCCACGCCGCCGAAGTTCAGCCGCCTGGCCGCGTAATGGGCCGCATCCAGATCGTGCGTGTAGACATAAGCCGCCAGCCCGTAAGGTGTGCTGTTGGCCATAGCGACGCCCTGTTCCAGCGTGTCGAAGGCGGCGATGGGCGCCACCGGCCCGAACGTCTCGTCCTGCATGACCAGCATCTCCGGCGTGGTGTTGTCCAGCACCGCCGGCATCAGGAAGAAGCCGCCAGAAGCGTAACCGGCCCCTGCCGGGACATCGCCGCCCACCAGCAGCCGCGCCCCGCGCCCCTGCGCGTCGTCGATGTGCTGGCGCACCTTCTCCACCGCACGGGCGTTAATCATCGGCCCCATATCCGCGTCTGGCTCTTTGAGGCCGTCCGCCGCCACACGCAGCGCCGCCGCCTTCGCCACGAACACGTCGAGGAAATCTTCCAGCACTGTTTGCTGAACAAATATCCGGTTGACGCTGATACAGATTTGCCCGGTATGGCTGAAACAGCGCCGCAGCGATTCCGCTGCCGCCCGCTCAACATCGGCGTCACGGCACACGATGAACGGCGCGCTGCCACCCAGTTCCAGCGTGAGCCGTTTGAGCTGCCGCCCGGCCCGCTCGGCGATCCACTGCCCCGCCGCCGTCGAGCCGGTGAAGGCGATCTTGGGCACGTCGGGGTGCTCGACCAGCGCCCGGCCCACGTCAGCGCCGCCTGTCACCACGTTTATCACGCCCGGTGGCAGCCCGGCATCGATGAATGCCTGCACAAACTTCAGGATGGCCAGCGGCGCTTCTTCCGGCGGCTTGACGACAAACGTACAACCTGCCGCCAGCCCCGGACCCAGCTTCCACGCCAGCAGGTCCACCGGGAAGTTAAAGGGAACAATCGCGCCCACCACGCCGACCGGCTGTTTAAGCACAAAGCTGTGCGTACTGCCCATGTCACCGGCGAAGTGCGTCCCGGTGATACGGCGGCTTTCGTCAGCATAGAAGTCGATGACGTCGGCGCTGTAGCTGACCTCTTTCAGTGAGTCGTTGAGCGGCTTACCGTTCTCCTGAGTAAGCAAGCGAGCCGCTTCTTCGAGATACTGCTCGCGGAAGATGTGCATCGCCTCGTGCATCACCGCCGCGCGTTCGCGCCCGCTCGTGTGCGACCATGACGGGAACGCACGCGCCGCCGCGCTCACTGCCGCGTTCACATCGTCCAGCGTGGCGCTGGCAGTATCCTGGATGCGGATGCCATAAGCCGGGTTAATGACCGGCAGCGTCTCGCCGGTAGAGCTGGCACGCCATTCGTTGTCGATCAGCAGCGTCTGACTCATGTTCCCCTCCAATCCATCAGGCCATCCAGCACCGCCGAGATCAGCGTCCGCTCGCCCTGGCTGCGCGAGTCGCCGTCGATGATGGCAAACGGCGACGCCTGATTGGTGACAATACACATCGACGCCACCGCGATTTTCAACCGCAGGCCCAGCACATAGAGCAGCGCCGTCTCCATATCGAGCGACAGCACACCAGCCTGCTCCAGTTCGCTGGTATCCAGTTCACCGCCATCGACCAGCGACGGCGCCATATGCGGATAGAAGGCGTCATACGTCGCCGTGATACCGGTCAGCACTTCCTGGCTCATACGGCTCCCGGCCTGCACCAGGCAGCTCGCCAGCCGCCAGTCCGGCACCGCCGGGTACGCCAGCGGCAGATAGGCAGCGGATGTCCCCTCGTAGCGCACCGCGCCAGTTGAGACGACAAAGGCCCCCATCGGAGCCGTCACGCCCATCGTCGTGCCCACGCGAACCACCGCCTTAACGCCCAGATGGGCCAGCTCCTCGACGGCAATCGCCGCCGAGGGCGCGCCGATACCCGACGACAGGCCCAGCACCCGCACGCCGCGATAGCTGCCCGTCACCGTATAGAACTCCCGATTCTGGGCTACCACACGGGTATCATCCAGGCTCTCTGCGATACGATCCACCCGCGCCGGGTCGCCGGTCAGCAGGGCAATCTCACCGACATCTGCCGGTTCCATATGTAAGTAAAGCGACTGCTTCATCTGCGTCATCGATTGTTTCATCATGCACCGAAAGTCCGTTCGTAGCGTGCCTGCAATTGGTCAATTGTCGGGATGTTCGTCTGGCAGCCTAATGCCTCGATCACAAATGAGGCCAGCGTCACCCCCCACTGGACGGCGGTCTGCGGTGAATCGCCGCGCAGGACACCGGCCAGAAAGCCAGCGGTGAAAGCATCGCCGGCACCGGTCGGGTCCACAAGCTGCGGCGGCGGCACTGCTGGCACCTGCCATTCGCCCGCCTCTGTGTAGATCGTCGCGCCTTTCGCGCCCGCCGTCACCACAATGGCGCGCAT
>CAZXCK010000008.1:53982-68916 GCA_964639225.1 uncultured Anaerolineaceae bacterium
GCGTCTACCAGTTCAAGCGATCCATCCCAGGCATCGGCAGCGCCTGGCAAAAAGAAAATCTGGTATTCGTTGTCTGGATTGATAAACAGATAGCCGGTCGAAGTCTGTTCGCCTGACAAGCGGATTACATGATCGGTGTTGATACCAGCCTGCTGCAGGTGCTGCACATATTCATCGCCGGGGGCATCCGCCCCCACGATCATCGCCACGCCTGCCTGAAACCCCTGCGCCGCCATCGACACGGCGACATTGGCCCCACAGCCGCCAAATGTAAAGCGGTCGGCTGTCGTCCTGATGAGCGCCGTCTCGCCAATGGTTGGGCTGTGCGACACCCGCATAATGTAATCCAGGCTGGGATAGCCGGTGGCCAGCAGGTCCGTCATCGCGGCGATTCACTTTCCTGAAGCAGGCGCAGCACTTCGGCAACGGGCAGCACCCGCCCCATATAGTTGTTGATATCTTCCAGGTTGGCCTCGTGCAGATGCGGCTTGTTGGTCGCCACGCATTCACGCGGCACGATGACGGCGTAATTGCGCGAAAAACCATCCTGCGCCGTCGCCCGGATGCAGACATTGGTCTTGGTTCCAGTCAGAACCAGCGTATCGATATGGTTATCACGCAGGATCAGGTCCAGGTCGGTGCCCATAAAAGCGCTGTAACGCCGCTTGGTGATGACATAATCGCGCTCCTGTGGGGCCAGCGGCGGCGCCAGCTCCACGCCAATTGTCCCCGCCTGGCAGTGAAAGCGCACATTATCCAGTTCCCAGTCCGGCTTGCCGGGCCGGTGCGAGTCGATGACCCAGATGACCAGCGCGCCGCTTGCACGCGCATCTTCCACAAACTCATGAACTGTATCCACCATCTTCGAGGCCGGTTCGTTGGGAACCAGGCCGTGCTCCATATCGGTAAAATCGCGCACCATGTCGATTACCAGAACCGCATGACGGGCCATCAAATTAACCTTTCTGCCATTCTCGCCGAACCGAGATCAGGACGAGCATCACCACCACCATCAGATAGGGCAGCATCTGGAAGAACTGCGGCGGCACGTTGTAGATCGTCTGCAAACGGAACTGCAACGCCTCGAACAGGCCAAACAACAGGCAGGCCAGCGCCGATAAGCGCGGACGTCCCGCCGCAAAATACACCGCCGCCAGCGCGATAAAACCGCGCCCACCGGTCATGTCTTCGCGGAACAGCGCCAGATCGCCGACCGCCAGATGCGCCCCGCCGATGCCGCACAGCAGACCGCCCAGCATCAGCGCCAGATACTGCATCCGCCGCACCGAGATGCCCGCCGTCTGCGCCGCTTCCGGGTTTTCGCCAGCCGCGCGGATATGGACACCCAGCGTCGTCCGGTACAGGAAGAGCGCCGTCAACGGAATCACCAGCCACGACAGATATACCAGCGGCGAATGACGGAACAGCACCCGCCCCAGCACCGGAATATCGCTGAGGCCAGCGATGTTGAGCGACGCCAGCCGTTCGAAATCTGCTGGCGCGTAGGTTCCGCTGGTGTTGAAGTAGACCTGTAAGATGTAGCCGGTCGCGCCCAGCGCCAGGAAGTTCATCGCCAGGCCGGCCACAATCAGGTTGGCGCGCAGATCGGTGACGAACAGCGCGAATAACGCTCCGAACAGCGTGCAGACTATGGCCGCTGCCAGCACACCGACCCATGCCGAACCCGCCGCCACGCCCACCACAACCGCCGTAAACGCGCCGATGAGCATCAGCCCTTCGAGCGCGATGTTGATCAGCCGAATCTGGTAGCTCAACAGACCGGCCATCGCCGCGAAGATCAGCGGCGTCGCCAACCGCAGCGTCGAAGCGGAGAGATTGGTCAGAAAATCGACAATTTCCATGGTTTAGGTCTCCTCCGCTGGCTGGTCGATCTGTCGTTTGGCCTGTGCCCGGCGCTTAAACCACGAAAAGCCGATATCAATGGCGATGAAGAAGATAATCAGTGCCTGCAGAATGTCGATGAGGTCACGCGGGATGCGCGTAAACAGTTCCATCGTCGAGCCACCGCTGCGCAGCGCACCGAAGAAGAGTGCCGCCAGCAGCACGCCCACCGGCGAATTTCGCCCCAGCAGCGCCACCACAATGCCATCGAAACCGAAGCCCGGCGAAAACCCGGCCACAAACCGGTAATGGACGCCCAGAGTCTGCACGCCGCCGGCCAACCCGCCGATGAGACCTGACAGGAACATGACCAGCACGATGATGCGCCGCGCGGGCATACCCACCCAGCGAGCGAAGATCGGGTTGGTGCCCAGCACTTCGATCTCGTAGCCCAGTGACATTCGGCGCACAATCAGCAGCACAACGACGAACGTCACCAGCGCGATCAGAAATCCCGCGTTGAGCTGCGACCGTTCCACCAGGCGCGGAAGCTGCGCCTGTGACGCGACCTCCTGCGACATCGCGTTGGACATGCCCACCACCAGAAAGGGGCCATTCACCAGATAATCGGTGAACAGGATAGCCACATAGTTGAGCATAATGGTGGTGACTACCTCATCGACGTGCAACCGCGCCTTGAGGTAACCCGGCACCGCGCCCCACAGCCCGCCAGTCAGCGCGGCAAAGCCCAGCGCGAAGGGGATAATGAGCAGCGTCGGCAGGTCGGTGAATGTGAAGCCTACCCAGGCCGCCGCGAACGCGCCCACATACAGCGAGCCTTCAACGCCGATGTTGAAGATTCCAGCGCGGAAGGCCAGCATGGTCGCCAGCCCGGTGAAGATCAGCGGTGTGGCCGCCAGCAGCGTATTGGCGATGGCCCGCTGATTGCCTAACGCCGAGTTAAACAGCACATCATAAGCGTTGATGGCGTCGCGGCCAGAAATCCACATAATCAGCGCGCCGGCCAGCAGCGCCAGGGCCAGCGTAAACAGAACACGCAGAACCGATTGAACCTGCGCCATCATGAGGCTGCGTCCTTCTCTGTGCGGCCCGCCATCAACAGGCCCAACTGCTCGCGGCTGGCTTCACTAGCCGCGAGCTGGCCCACGATTCGCCCTTCGTAGAGCACCACGTACCGGTCGCACAGGGCCAGGAGTTCGTCCAGGTCTGCCGAGACCAGCAGAATTCCGGTTCCCTGTTCGCGAAGTTCCAGCATCTGCTCGTGGACAAAGCGCGCCGCGCCTACGTCCAGGCCGCGAGTCGGCTGGGCGGCAATCAGCAGCCGGGGGGAGTTCCCCAGTTCGCGCGCGATGACGATCTTCTGCGCATTGCCACCAGAGAGCGTACTGACCAGCGTCTTATGATGCGCGGCGCGCACATCGAAGCGCTGCATCAGGTCAGCAGCCTCACGCTGAAGGTTGCCCACGCGCATGAATCCCCAGCGCGACTGGGGTCGCTGGTAGTAACGGCTGGCGACCAGATTCTGCCAGATGCTCAGGGGCGGACTCAGCCCTTCCAGGTTGCGATCTTCAGGGATGAGGGCCAGGCCGCGCTCGCGCCGCTGGCGATTGCTCATGTGGGTGCAGGACTCGCCGTTCAGCAGCACCTCGCCGCCACGCGCCTGACGCAGGCCGGTGAGCACTTCCAGCAGTTCGAACTGGCCGTTGCCCTCGACCCCGGCCAGCCCGACGATTTCGCCACCGCGCACCGCAAAACTGACGTCCCGCAGCGCCGGCAGGCCGCGATCATCACGGGCCGACACACCGTGTACTGCCAGCACCTCATCGCGCGGGGTGGCCTCAGTCGTGCGTTTAACAGCGATCACCTCGCTGCCGACCATCATCCGGGCGATTTCGCTGGTGTTGGTTTCGGCCACATTGACCGTGCCCACGTTCCGGCCACGCCGCAGCACAGTCGCCCGACCGCAGATGGCCATTACCTCATTCAGTTTGTGCGTGATAAGGATGGCGGTGCGCCCCTCACCCACCAGACGCTGGATCACATCAAACAGCGCGTCCACTTCCTGCGGGGTCAGTACCGCCGTCGGCTCGTCGAGAATCAGCAGCCGGGCATCGCGGTACAGCAGCTTGAGAATCTCGACCCGCTGCCGGACACCAACCGAAAGGTCGGCCACCTGCTTGTCAGGATCAACGCGCAGCCCGAACGCCTCAGCCAGTTCGCGGATGCGGCGATTCATCGCGTTGCGGTCCACAAACAGCCCGCGCTGGCGGGGTTCGTAGCCCAGGGCTACATTTTCGGCTACGGTCAGCGATGGCACCAACTGGAAATGCTGGTGAACCATACCGATTCCCATGTGGATAGCGGTCTGCGGATTGGGGATGGTCACCGGCTGGCCTTCGAGGCTGATGGAACCGCTGTCGGGGGTTTCCATGCCATAAAGAATTTTCATCAGGGTCGATTTTCCCGCGCCGTTTTCGCCCACCAGCGCGTGGATTTCCCCCTGTTCGACCTGCAGATCAACCGCGTCGTTGGCGACCACACCCGGAAACTGCTTGCTGATCGCCTGCATTCTGAGATAAGACATATAAAAATCCCACCAAAAAAGATGCCGGAGGGCATCCTCCGGCATCCATTAGCTACATCAGGTTTATTCTTCGGCTTCAGCCATCATCGACAGCAGTTCTTCGACGCCGTCGCAGGTTGGATTCTCTACCAGGAAGGTGAAGAATTCATCGTCGATCACGCGGATGTCGATCACGTCGATCTCGCCTTCCAGGATCGCTTCGCGCGATTCCTCGATGGTTTCCATGTACTCACCAGGAATCAGATGGCGGGTATAAGCCATCTCAGTGAGGCCCACACCATTCTCTTCCAGGCCGTACTGCTGCACCGTACCGCCCTCAAGCGTGCCCTCGACCGCCTGACGGATCACGTCGTAGATGGCGACATCGACGCGCTTCATCATGCTGGTCAGCACCGCGCCCGGCGCCAGGTAGTCCTGGTCGCTGTCCACACCGACAGCGAAGAAGCCTTCATCACGCGCGGCGACAATCACGCCTTCGCCCGTGCCACCGGCTACCTGGAAGACCACGTCGGCACCCTGTTCGTTCATCGACAGCGCCAGCTCGCGCCCGGTGGTGGGGTCGCCGAAACCGCCGGCATAGGCCAGCAGCACGTCGATGTCCGGGTTTACCGCGCAGGCTCCCTGCAGATAGCCATACAGGAACACATCAATACCGCTCGACTGCACGCCGCCAATGGCGCCAATCACGGCATCCGGGTTGGAACGCTCCAGGTCCTCATCGGTGGTGACCAGCCCGGCCAGCATACCCGCGAGATAAGAGCCGGTGTGCTCGTCGAACATGATCGAAACCACGTTATCACCTTCGACGATGGTGTTCACGATGGCGAAGGTGGTATCGGGGTAATCGGGCGCGACACGCGGCAGCGGGTCCAGGTGGGAGAATTCCAGCGTAATCACCAGGTCGAAACCGGCTTCGGCGGCGGTGCGCAGCAGTTGTTCGCCCTCACCAGCCGGGTTTGACGACTCAATCGGCACCACATCGACGCCCAGTTCCGCCGCTGCCAGCGTCAGCCCGGCGAAGGCCAGGTCATTATACGAGCGGTCGCCCAGGCCACCCTGCGCGATAATCAGCGCCACACGCGGCAGATCATCGTCCTGGGCGGCAGCCACGCCAACACTCATCACACCCAGTGCAGCCACCAGCAAAACAACAAAAACCAGCAAAATGCGTTTATTCATGCTTTTCTCTCCTCATTCAATATTGATCAACGAACAGCTTGTCAGACTCTGAAACCGTAGAATCCTCCTCCTTGTGTACCACTTCTGCCAGCCCCAGTGGAGCCAGCCTCACACACTATCGTTTGAGCCGCATCGTGTACTGGTACAGATCGGCGTGATACAGCGCCACCACATACTCAACAAACTGACCGTTGATGTCCCAGGTAAAGCGGCGCGCTTTCAGCAGCGGAAATCCCGGCTCGATTTCCATCAGCGCGGCCTGTTCTGGCGTGGCTGCCACTGCTTCGAGCGTCTCCTCGCCTTCATCGAGCACCACGCCTTTCATGTTGAGCAGCGCGTAAATCGAGCCAACCTGTTCGAGTTCCTGCCGCTCGATTGACACGCCGTTCAGGTACGAGTGATGAATACCAACCGGCATATCATCGACCAGCCGAATCCGTGAAATACAGGTCAGGCGGGTATCGGCGGGCAGGCCGGTACGCTCGACCACTTCTTTGGGCGCGGGGACCGGCTCCACACGCAGGATACGTGAACCCGGCTTGAGGTTCCGGCTCATCATATCCTGCGAAAAGCCGACAATCTCACCCAGTTGGTGTTTCATTCGACGTTGAGAGACAAACGTCCCCCGCCCACGCTCACGATGAATGTAGCCTTCGTCGACCAGTGCTTTCATCGCCTGTCGCACTGTCATCGAGCTGATCTGATAGAGCTGCGACAGTTCATTCTCCGATGGCAGCAGCTCTCCCGGCTGAATTTCACCGGACTCGATGAGTTCGACGAAGCCCTGCTTCAACTGATGGTAAATGGGAACCGGGCTGTTCTTATCGATTTTTGCGGGTGCGCCTTTTTGCATCTTTCATCCACCTTGAACACTATAAATGTAGCACAAAAACAAGATCACCACTAGTTATATACAGAACTGTGGAATAGTACTTCTTACCTGTTTTTGCAACACAGTCTCTGCTCGTTAGCGGGGCTGGTTATCCCAACCGAACACCTGCCAGGTGTCGTCAGCGTTGGCGACGATCTCCCACAGTACGTTGGCGTCGGTATACGGACTGAGTACATCGGGCAGCGCGTTCATGATGTTCAGATACAGCCGCAGATTGGCCAGTTCCGAACCATGCCAGCCATCGAAGAAATCCTCGTCGGTCAGGTCAATCCAGGCACCGTTGGAATAATCAAAAAAGGAAAAATCATGTCTTTCGAAAAGCGTCTCCAGTGCCTCTGGCAGTTCCACCATGTAGCCATGATTACCACGCGCCATCATCTCTTCCCACAGGCTGGGCATATACGGCGGTAGAAACCCGATCACGTAGATATCGTGCCGGGCGGCATAAGCCAGCAACTCATCGAGCTGGTCCAGCCGGGCCTGCGAGACGGTGTCGCCGTAGGCGTACATATCGTCCCCGGCGCGCATCAGTTCCAGATGGTATTCGCGCTGTTCCGGCTGGCCCAGCCAACCCGCCACCAGGAAATCCCCATAACGCTCGCTGCCATCGCTACGGAAACCATGACCATCGCGGATGGCGCGCATGCCCAGCGCCGTCCCCTCGCCGCCAGGATCGACACGCCCCAGGTAAGCCGTCACATCGAAGCCGTCACGGTCGAAACGCTCACCGGCCAGAAGTTCCTGGATGAAAGTCCGGTTGACGGCAAACAGATTGGAGAAATCGTTGACGTCACTGAACTCGACATCCATGTTGTACGTCTCGTGGAACCAGGGATGGCTCAAGGACAGAAACAGAACCTCCGGCAGCGCGTCGCGGTCGATGGTCATCAGCAGCTCGCTGATGTCGGCCAGCCCCCAGCCTGGCCCAGCCGCGTTGTAGAATGCGCCGGGGTCGTGAGTGAAGAAGCCTGCCCGAAACTGTAGAATCCGTGACGAGCCGAGCGCCATCACCTGCGGCTGGCGCGCATTGACCGACAACCGCTTAAATTCCAGATCCCGATTGCCATAACGATTGAGAAAGAGCACGCTGCCATCGCGCTGCTGAAGCCACACCACCCAGCGCAGCGGCATCGACTCGCCGATGTAAATCAGTCCACCGGTCAGCAGCGCAAAGCCAACGGCAAACGGCATCACATATAACACCAGTTTTGTCCAGAAGGTCCGCCTGCGCATCATCGTAATCGCTGACTGCATCAGAACTGGAAGTAAATGAACTGCTGCGCGCCGGTCCCGTACAATCCGGAAAAGACGACCGCCGCGCCCAGCAGATAATAAACCGGCCAGCGCACCAGCGCCGGCAGCCGCCCCATCAGGACCGGCAGCGGCGAGCGCTCGGCAAAGGCATCAACGATGATCAGGCCAGCGATCAGACTCAGCGCCAGCGCGAACTCCACCTGTGCGCCCAGCAGCCCCTCGGCGAACATGGCCGTTACATCTACCGACGGGTCGAACACGAACATATGCTCCACGATGTAAAACGCATCATCCATCGAATTTGCCCGGAAAAATACGCGGGTGAAGGCCACAAAGCAGAACGTCAGCAGCATTTTGACGCCGTCCCACTGCCAGCCGCCCCCATCCGGAAAGACCTTCCAGCCCATGCGCCGCGTCAACGCCTGCGCCGAGACGGCCACCCCGTGCAGCAACCCCCACACGATGAACGTCCAGCCGGCGCCATGCCAGATGCCCGTCACAAAAAAGACGATCATCAGGTTGGTCATGTGGCGCACAATCGACACCCGGCTGCCACCCAGCGGGATATAGATATAGTCCCGAAACCATGTTGACAGCGAGATATGCCAGCGGCTCCAGAACTCGCCCACCGACCGGGCGAAATACGGCTGGCGGAAGTTGTTCATCAGGTCGAAGCCCATAATCCGCGCTGTGCCGATGGCGATGTCGGAATATGCCGAGAAATCGCAGTACACCTGGAACGAGAAGAAGAATGTCGCCAGCAGCAGCGTCTCGCCGGTGTGCGCGCCGACATCGTTGTAAACCACGTTGACGTAGATCGCCAGCCGGTCGGCGATGACCACCTTCTTGAAGAAGCCCCACAGGATCAACTGCAAGCCAGAGACCGCCCGCGCTTCGTCGAAACGATGGTGAGCACGGAACTGCGGAATCAGATTGGTGGCGCGCTCAATTGGCCCGGCGACCAACTGCGGAAAAAACGCGACATATGTCGCCACCACGCCCAGATGCTTTTCCGGCTGGATGCGCCCACGGTAAACGTCGATGGTGTACGACATCGACTGGAAGGTATAAAACGAGATGCCGACCGGCAGCACCACGTCCAGCGTCAGCGGTGTATAACCGACCGCGCTGGCCATCGACTCGTTGAAGAAGTTGAAATACTTGAACGTAAACAGAATACCCAGGTTGGCGACAACACTCACCGCCAGCCAGCCCTTGCGCCACGCAGGCGACTCGCGCCGGGGTATCATCAGCGCGGCGACATAATCGATCAGTGTCGAGATGGCAATCAGCGGCAGATACTGCACCGTGCCAAAAGCATAAAACACATAGCTCATGACCAGCAGCAGCAGCCAGCGAAAACGGTGGCGCGTCCAGAAGAACAGCGGGATCACCACCGAGAAGAAGATGACAAATTCAGGCGATATGAAAGTCATCGGCGAGCCAGAAACCAAACAAACGCTGGTAGAGGATACACAGCGCTACAGCCTTTATGCCTGCGAACAGCCAATTGAAGCACGTCTCATCCTACACATTCCAGCAGACACAACAGCCAGCGCGGCGCATCGCCGGACCAGTTTACCCCATGTATCATACTTAATCCGGCCCCATTTTCCAGTTCGGACAGGCCAGCGCCACGATAACATTACGCTTTGGCCCTTCAGGTGCTGCTATAATCAGACACGGAAGTCTTGACATGACAGATTGGAGACCGAGCCAGGATGACAACGCTGGTCATTGATGTGGGCAGCTCGTCGGTGCGTGCCCTGCTTTTCGACGCGGACAACCAGCCCATACCTGACGCCCAGGCGCAGCACGAACATCGCTTCGCCGCCGACGCGACAGCCGACAGCGACGAACTGCGCCAACTGGTCGAGGCGTGTATCGACGCCATACTGGCGCATCCGCACGCAACAGAAATCGAAGCGGTGGGTATGGCGACCTTTGTCGGTAACATGGTCGGCCTGGATACGGATCGCAACCCGGTCACGCCGTTGTACACCTATGCCGATATCCGCAGCCACGACGACGCCCTGCAACTGGCACGCGAATTCGACATGCAAGCTGTCCACACACGGACAGGCTGCCGTATTCATCCGGCTTATCACCCGGCACGGCTGCATTGGCTCAAACGTACCCAACCCAACCTATATGAGCGCGTCGCGCTGTGGACCGATTTCGCCTCGGCCTGTTATACGGTCTGGTTCGGGCGGGATGTGCCCACCAGCTATTCGGTCGCGTCGTGGTCCGGTCTGCTGGATCGTCACACGCTCCAATGGGATGCACAGTGGCGCGACTATCTGCAACTCGCTGACGATGCCCTGCCCGCCCTGGCCGATATGACCGCCGTGCAGACTGGTCTTAGCCCTACCTACGCCGGGCGCTGGCCCGGCCTGCGTGACGTACCGTTTTACCTGGCCGCCGGTGATGGCGCAGCCGCCAACATCGGCTCTGGCGGAACCACGCCAGACCGCCCCGTGCTGACCGTCGGCACGACAGCCGCGCTGCGCATCGTCACCGAGAATCCCGGAATAATTCCGATGGGCCTGTGGTGCTATCGCGTGGATGCTGACCGGCATCTGGTCGGGGGAGCCACCAGCGAGGGCGGCAATGTGTTCGGCTGGGCGCGAGAGGCACTGCGCCTCGACCGGGACGGTCTGGATGCCGCGCTGGCCGGATGCGAACCAGGCGCGCACGGACTCACGGTGCTGCCGTTACTGGCCGGGGAACGCAGTCCGGGTTTCCAGTCCGACGCCAGCGGAACCATTCACGGCCTGCGCCTGGATACACGCCCACTCGATATGCTGCACGCGCTGCTGGAAAGTGTGGCGCTGCGCCTGCGCCTGATCTACGAGTTGATGGGTACACCAGGGGATTATGTGCTGGCCGGTGGTGGCGCGCTGGTGCAGTCGAAAGCCTGGGCGCAGATCATGGCGGATGCCCTGAGCGTGCCCTTGCATCTGGCGGACACACCCCAGGCGACCGCGCGCGGCGTCGCTCTGCTCATCGCCGAACACCAGCGTCCGGCGGACGTTGCACTGGCGGAAACGCCACAAGCCACCATCATCACACCACGCCCCGGTTCAGCAGCCGTTTACGCCGAACTGCTGAACCGGCAGCGTGAGCTATATCAGCGGCTGTATGACTCACGGACTCAGTTGGCCGCCTCATCATCCGGCACCAGCCAGTAGTCACCGCCGCCACGCTCGCGCCGCATGTAACCATAACTGATCAGATCGCGGCGCAGGGTGGCGTAGTCGTCATGCACCGCCAGCAGAATCTCGTTGACCTGCTTTTCGGTGTAGCGCCGTTCCGGCTCGAAGTGACTCGCCAGCCAGTTGAGGATAACCAGCCACTTCTTGTCTTTGGACGGTATACGCACCAGCCGGCCATTCTGCATATAGGCGCGCAGCACCTTCTTGTCGGCCTCGTCTACAGTGAGCACCTCAATCCAGCTATCGTCCACCTCGACCCTTTCCGGTTGAGTCACCGGCTGGTCGATCTCAGCGATATATGCTTTCAGTTTTGCCACACGCTGCTCGTTCAGCCGGTAATGGCGATAGGTGCCCGCCATCCGCAGCCGCAGCAGCCCAGCCCCATGCAGTTTGCTCACATGATAGGACACGGTCGACTCGGCCAGTTGCAGCGCGTCCGCCAGTTCGCTGGCTGTCCACTCCCGTTCAGCCACCAATCCGATCAGCCGCAAGCGGTTATCGTCAGCCAGTGACCTGAGCATCGTCAGCAGGTCCTGTTGCTGGTCAGTGTTCATCGTCCAGTCACTTTCTCTAATTCGATATCTATCCAATTCGATACTTATCGAAGTATAAGGCATTATCTGACTGAATGTCAAGCACCGATGCCACTGGTCATCGAATGATCCGCACAGAGGAGCAAATTCAGAAACCGAGCGCGATCAGTACGACAAAAGTCAGGCCATAGCCCATTTCCTGAAAGCCGATGACTTTTGGCGGGCGCGGTTTGCGCAGCGACGACAGCCCCACCCCTGCACGGATCGTCAGCAGCGCCATCGCCAGCGGCGCGGTCCAGGGGAGCCAGCCAGCCAACCACGCCCCTGCCAGCATCACCAGCCCGGCAACATGCGCCGCCACCGCAGCAACCTCAGCGGCGGCTTTGCCGCGTTCCAGCCGCAGCCGGGAGCGTACATACAGCACCGCCGTGACCGCCTTAACGGCCAGTGCCAGCCACAACGCCAGCGCCGGCGTCCACGACCAGCCCGCCATCAGCACGATAGCCGCCGCCAATGCGCCGGTCGCCAGCGCACCGGAAAGCTCGGCAGCGGCGGCACGGCTCTGGTTACGTACATCGTAAGCGGTCTGCACCAGCAGCGGCGGCATAGCCAGCAACAGCGGCAGCAGCGGATTCAGCGTGGGAGCCAACCACACAGCCTGCAAAGCAGCGACAGCCACGACCCCACCATAAAGCAACACAAAGCGGCGGGCGACGCGCGTACGCGGTACAATTCGTCGCTGGCGGATATCTTTGGCGTACAGTTTGAACGGCTGGCGCAGCAGAAACGCGCCAAACGCCGCCACACCCAGCGCCAGGCCGCCCATCGTGGGAGCCAGCAACAATCCCAGCAGAACGGGTTCGCTGATAAACGCCCAGCCGCCATGTTCGGTTGGCAGCGCCACCGAGCGCCAGCGCACATTCGCAGGGCGATTAGAGGAAGTCGTCACAAATCACCAATCCCTATGTTCATCAAGCAGAGAAACCAATTGCCAGGTTTGTCCATCATACCGCCACCACGGAACGCCATACCAGCCCGGTCTCCACTGGGCACATGCCAGACATGCATTTTTTACCTTGCGCACATCCGCAAGCTCAATTATGGTGCCTGACGATATAATTGAATGGCAAAGCAGGAGCTACCCATCGTTTGACTCCTACTGACAACCCAAACTTACTGGAAAGGCAGTACTATGGATCAGGTCTTTACCGCAGCTTCTCATGACGACATCTTACAGCTATTGGTTCAGGTCGCTGTGCTACTACTGATAGCGCGGCTGCTCGGCGAGCTATCCCTGCGCTTTGGCCAGCCGGCGGTTGTCGGCGAAATTCTGGCCGGTATCCTGCTGGGGCCGTCACTGCTGAGCGGCTTCGTCCCATTTATTGAGCAGTGGATTATCCCCCAGACCCCAGTCGCTGGTTATCTGCTGGAGATCATCAGCCTGCTGGGGGTGATGTTTCTGCTGCTGATAACCGGCCTGGAAATGGACATCGGCCTGATTCGCCAGCAGGCGCGGCGCGCAGTTGGCATGGCAGTTGGTGGATTGTCTTTCACGCTGCCCATCGGTTTCATCCTTGGCTATTACATCATTCCCGACGACCTGCTGGGAAACCCTGACGACCGCTTTGTCTTTGCGCTGTTTATCGCGACATCAATGGCCATCGCGGCCATTCCGGTAGTCGCTAAAGTCCTGATGGACCTGAATCTCACACGGCGCAACATTGGCCAGACGCTGGTCGCAGCCGCCATGATCGACGACACAACCGGCTGGATTCTGCTGTCAATCGTCATCGGGCTGGCGGGCGGCGCGGCGGTTACGCTAGGTGGTGTCGCTCAGTCGGTTTTCAGCGTGCTGGCCTTCATCGTCATCAGTCTCACGGTCGGCCAGTGGCTGGTGGGCAAGTCGCTCACTTTCGTTCAGAACGAGATCAACAGCCGGGACAAAGTGCTGTCGCTGGTCGTCATCCTGATGTTCATCTGGGGCACAGTCTCGCAGGCGCTGCACCTGGAAGCTCTGATCGGTGCCTTTGTGCTGGGTATCATCTTCAGCCGCATACCCAGCCTGGATATTCGCGTCATCCATAAGCTGGAGAGTATCGCGCTGGGGATATTCGCACCCATCTTTTTCGCTACCGCTGGCCTCAAGGTCGATATTATCAGCCTGCTGGAACCCCGCCTCATCCTGATGACCGCCGTCGTCATCGGTGTCGCCATATTCTGTAAGGTGGCGGGCGTTTATACCGGTTCGCGCCTGATTGGCCGCACCGACCACTGGACAGCCGTCTTCTTCGGATTTGGCCTCAATGCGCGCGGTTCGATGGAGATCATCATCGCCACGATTGGCCTGTCATTGGGTGTTCTGTCGCAGGATATGTTCTCGATTATCGTTGTGATGGCCGTGACCACCTCGCTGATCGCGCCCTTCGCGCTGCGCTGGGCGGCGATGCGCATCAAATCCGAGGAGCAGGAACTGCAGCGCCTGCGCCAGGAAGAGATGAACCGCCAGAACATCGTCGCCAACGCCAATCGCATTCTGCTGCCGATCCGCGTGCGCGAGGGTGACATCGGTCAGGCGAACCAACTGGTCGAAGCGCGTATTCTGGAGCGTATCGGCGTCGGTAAACCCTTATCGGTCACCCTGATGA
Organism: uncultured Anaerolineaceae bacterium; assembly: GCA_964639225.1. Taxonomy (GTDB): domain Bacteria; phylum Chloroflexota; class Anaerolineae; order Aggregatilineales; family Phototrophicaceae; genus CAZXCK01. The sequence continues at coordinate 68,148 of CAZXCK010000008.1, forward strand.
CGGTCAGCAGCGACGGTGACACCCAGCGCGGCATGACCTTTCTTAACAAGGTAAGCGAGTTGTTCGCCGGGCAGAACCTGCTCAAGCGGACGCTGACCGGCGACAAACCTGCCGAGATCATCCTCAACGAAGCGCGACGCGGTTACGATATGCTGGTGCTAGGGGCATCGAACAAGCGCCGCGAATCCTCGACGCTGTTTACACCGATGGTTGATTATCTGATGAGGCTGGCTCCCTGCCCCACGATTCTGGTACACGGCGAACGAGTCCAGGAAGCCTGGACGCCGCGCCGTATTCTCATCCCTACCAACGGCTCAGTAGCGGCCAGGCACGCGGCCCAGGTCGCCTTTGCGCTCTCCACTGGCGCGCCGGATGAAGAGGCCATTATCCTGAACGTCATCGAATATTATGACAGCCAGTACAGCCTGAACCCGGGCGACGGCTGGGAAGAGCGCGAACTGAACATCGCCGATCAGATCGTCGGAGAGCTGCGTGAAATGGGCGAACTACAGGGCATCAACACCAACGCTGCGGTGCGGCGCGATCGAGATACCGCACACGGCATCCTTGAGGTCGCCAGAGAAGAACACGTCGACCTGATCGTACTGGGGACTAACGTCCGTGCCGGTTCGGACCGACTGTATCTGGGTCCGAAGGTCGAGCGCGTGCTGCGCAACGCCCGCTGCCCGGTGATGATCGTCAACTCGACGTAGCGTATCCAGAAACCAACCGGTAATCACTGCAAAAGACAAAAAAACCGGCGGCGAGG
>CAZXCK010000009.1:0-47821 GCA_964639225.1 uncultured Anaerolineaceae bacterium
GGTGCTGGTAGCCAATGCCACTTCGTTTGACGGCCCGCGCCTGGGCCTGCTGCCGGAAGCCAGCGGCGCATTCGTCGATACGCGCTCCGGCGAGACGCTGGCCTCGCAGACGGTCGCTGGCGGTGTGCTGATCGACGTGCCAGCGGTGCAGCCGTTCGCGGTCTTCGGCCTGGCCGAGGCCGGCGGGGCAGCCGCCCAACCGGCCCAGACCGTGTCCGCCAGCGAGTCCGGCGGCGGGGTCGTCCTGGAAAACGATCTGCTGCGCGTCGAATTCGACTCCAGCGGTCACATCGCCAGTATCTTCGACAAGGACGCGGGCCGCGAAGTGCTCGAACCGGGTCAGGTGGGCAACCAGTTGCAGGCGTTTGAGGATCGCCCGATGATGTTCGACGCCTGGGACATCGACATCTACTTCGAGGATCGCTCGGAGCGCGTCGAAGGGCTGGAGAGCTTGACGGTCATCGAGGACGGTCCGCTGCGGGCTGGTGTCGAGATCAGACGCAGCTACCGCCACAGCCAGATCGTGCAGAAGGTCTACCTGTATCACAACAGCAAGCGCCTGGACTTCGACACCTGGGTGGACTGGCACGAGCATCACATCCTGCTCAAAGTCGCCTTCCCGGTGCAGGTCGATAACCCACAGGCGACGTTCGAGGTGCAGTGGGGCAACGTCCAGCGCAGCACACACCGCAACACAAGCTGGGACTGGGGGCGCTTCGAGACCTGCGCCCACAAATGGGCCGACCTCAGCGAAGGCAACTATGGCGTGGCCCTGATGAACGACTGCAAATACGGCTACGACATCCACGACAACGTCATGCGCCTGTCGCTCATCAAGAGCGCGACTCAACCCGACCCCATCGCCGACCAGGGCGAACACGTCTTCGTCTACAGTCTGCTGCCGCACAGGGGCGACTGGCGCGAGGGGGTGGTCCCGGCGGCTTACGACCTGAACAACCCGCTGATTCTCCAGCGTGTGCCGGGCGGTAGCCAGCAGGCGGAGTCGCTGCAATCGCTGCTGACGGTGGACGCGCCCAACGTGGTGGTCGAGACGGTCAAGCTGGCCGAGGACGGTGACGGCATCATCGTGCGCATGTACGAATGCCAGCGCAATCGCGGGCCGGTGACGGTGACGACCGGCTTCCCCATCCGTGAAGCGCACATCTGCAACCTGTTGGAAGAAGATCAGTCCGCGCTGTCTGTGCAGGGGAATCAGGTAACGGTGGAGATGACGCCGTTCCAGATCATCAACCTGCGCCTCAAAAAATAGCGAAAACCATACCGGGCCGGGTGTATTCCCGGCCCGGTGATTCACACAAGGAAACACGACGATGCGAATCGGATTAATCGCCCTGGACGAACGCCCGGTCAACACCCGCTACCCGGCGATGATCGGCGCGGTGGCCGGGGCGGACGTGCTGCAGCCCCCTGTCGAACTGCGCAGCGCATACAAAACACCAGCCCGCTGCGACGCCATCGCGGACTGGCTGCGCCAGAACGCCGACCACATGGACGCGCTTATCGTCTCGGTGGAGACGCTGGGCTATGGTGGCCTGATTCCGTCGCGCATCACGCACGAGTCGGCGGGGACGGTCATCGCCCGGTTGGACGTGCTGCGCGAGATCAGGCAGGCCCGCCCGGACCTGCGCATCTACGGCTTCAACCTGATTACGCGCATCTCACGCTCTGACAGCGACTTCGAAGAGCCGCCCTACTGGACTCAGTACGGTAACGCCATCTACCGATACTCGCAGATGTTCGACCGGGCGCAGCAGGGCCACGACGTAGGCACGGAACTGGCTGCACTGAAGGATGCTATTCCCGCCGAGCACCTGCGCGATTTCGCTCGTCGTCGCCTGCGCAATCACGCCGTCAACCTGACCGTCATCGAGATGCTGGCCGCTGGCGTGTTCGATCTGCTGGTCATCAGCTCCGACGATACCAGCGAGTATGGCATGGGGTCGCGCGAAAAACGCTGGCTGAATGAGTGGCTGGCGCGGCTCGGCGGCGATGAACGTCTGCTGCTGTATCCTGGCGCTGACGAGGTCGGCTGTGCGCTGTTGGCGCGCGCCATGGCGCGCCACACGCCGCGCTTTGCCGTCCATTATGGCATTGAAGCCGACCGCGACCGCGTCGCGCCGTTTGAGGATGGTCCGGTCAGCCAGACGGTCGACCGCCAGATACGCGCCGTTGGCGGTGAGCTTGTCGCCAGCGATACGGACGACGCGGACTTCATCGTGGCTGTTAACCCGCCCTCGCCAGCCGATAAGCCCTTCTTTGATTACGATGACATGGCTGCCGAACGCGCCTACCGCGAAGCGCCGCTGCGCCACTTCGTCCAGCAAATCGCCGGCTGGGTGGACGAGGGCCGTCAGGTGATCCTCGCCGATGTCGCCTATCCCAACGGCAGCGACCCGGTGCTGGTCGATCTGCTGCGCGAGGCCATCGACCTGACGCGGCTGGCTGCTTACGGCGGCTGGAACACCGCTGGCAACACCATCGGCACGGCGCTGGCGCAGGGGATGGCCGCCGCGCAGGCCCGCGACGAAGTCGCCCGGCAGCGATTTCTGCTGCATCGCTTGGTCGAGGACTGGGGCTACCAGCATTTGGTCCGGCAGCAGCTCCACCAATGGCTGGACATCCAGTACAATACGCCACTCATCGATGCTGGCAATGTCGAGGCGGCAAGAGCGTTTATCGAGGCTGGCCTCAATGACCGTATCAACGAACTGCCAGGCTTTGCTGGCAGATGGCGCATTGCGCCCGGCAGTATTCGGCTGCCCTGGCAGCGCACATTTGAGGTCGATTTTGATCTGCTGCCGCTGTAGCGGATCAGTATGCCTGCCAGCAAACACCTACTGTACGCCGAAAGAACCGCGTACGATACCCGCCCGGACCAGGGAGAATAACAGCATGACTTTGAACACGGCCTTCCGGCGCACTTCACAGGACTTACCGCCAGAACAGTACGCCCCCACAGCACCGGGCCAGTATGACCTGTACCCGGCTTTCCCCACAGCGCCGGGCGCGCTGCGGGTCGGTTTCGACGCCCTGGCCGGGGCGATCAGCGGCCAGCGGCGTGTCGTCATCGACGGTTACGGCGGCGTACTCTGGGAGCACTTCCGCGACCAACTCCATGCGGCGCTGGAGACGAAAGGCTTGGCGGTGACCTGGCTGGACGTGAAGACGGCCCTGCTCCCCGAAGCGGACATCCACGCCCGCGTCGCGCCGTTCCTGGGCGGGGATGACCCCATCTTCGGGACACGCTTCACCGGCACGCTGGCCGACTTCTTCGACGCACACCGTCTCGGCCAACTGGCAGCCAGCAACAACGCAGACCTGACGATTGTCTACGGTTCGGGCGCGGCGCTGGTCCCGCTCGACGATACCTTCGTCGTCTACGTCGATGTGCCCAAGAACGAGATTCAGTTCCGGTCGCGGGCGGGCAGCATCACCAACCTGGGCGTCTCCCAGCCGGATGACGCCAAAAAAATGTACAAACGCTTCTACTTTGTCGACTGGGTCGCGCTCAACCAGCACAAGGCCGACCTGCTGCCGCGCATTGATCTGGTGGTCGATGAACAGCGCCCCGATCTGCCGGTGATGATGCCGGGCGACGCGCTGCGCGACGGTCTGGAACGCATGAGCCGCAACTACTTCCGTGTGCGGCCCTGGTTCGAGCCGGGCGTGTGGGGCGGGCAATGGATCAAAGAGAAGATTCCCCAACTGCCACAGGACGTGCCCAACTACGCCTGGTCGTTCGAGCTGATCGTCCCGGAAAACGGCCTGATGTTCAGCGACGACGAACGCCTGCTGGAAGTATCGTTCGACTGCCTGATGTTCCAGGCCAGCGAATCCGTCCTGGGCGCATGCGCGCCGCGCTTCGGCCATGAGTTCCCGGTGCGCTTCGACTTCCTGGACACCTATGACGGCGGCAATCTGTCGGTGCAGGTGCATCCCAGCCCCGATTTTATCAGAGAAAACTTCGGCGAGACCTACACGCAGGACGAGACCTATTACATCCTCGACTGCGAGCCGGGGGCGCGGGTGTATCTCGGCTTCCAGGACGACATCGACCCGGCGGCTTTCCGCCAGGCGCTGGAAGACAGTTTCCAGCGCGCCGAGCCGATGGATGTGGATCGCTACGTCAACAGCGAAGAAGCCAAAAAGCACGGCCTGTACCTCATCCCGAACGGCACGATTCACTGTTCGGGGATCAACAGCCTGGTGCTGGAGATCAGCGCGACGCCGTATATCTTCACTTTCAAGATGTACGACTGGATGCGCCTGGACCTGGACGGCAGGCCGCGCCCGCTGAACATCGACCGCGCTATGGCCAACCTGAAGTTCGACCGCAAAGGCGACCGCATCCGGCGCGAGTTCATCGCCCGCCCGCGTACCATCGCCAGCGGCGACGACTGGCAGATCGTCCACCTGCCCACTCACGAGCAACACTTCTACGATGTCCACCGGCTGGAGTTTGACACCCACATCGACGTGAGCACCGAGGGTTCGTTCCACGTCATGAGTCTGGTCGAGGGGTCATCAATCCTGCTCGAAACACCGGACGGGATGCGGCAGCGGTTCAACTATGCCGAGACGTTCGTCGTCCCAGCGGCGGCAGGCCGTTACCAGCTGATTAACGAAGGCGACGGCAGGGCAAAAGTCGTGAAGGCGTTCATGAAATGACAGCGTTTTTCGTCGGTGTGGATGCCAGCACAATCTCATTGTGGCGATAGGTGCGACTATTCTCGACACCGTACCGCCGCAGCCGATTGTCTTCGATGAATGCATCGTTGTCCCGCCATTCCAGGCTTGAGATTGGTCGTGTTCATTCAAGTGCGCTGTCTTTGCGCAATCTATACAGCACTTCCAGAATGAACCACACCACTATCGTGATGCACAGGCCCAGAAACCAGGCTCCCAGTCCGACAGTCATACCGATCGCAGCCGCAATCCAGATGCTAGCGGCGGTAGTCAGCTCATGTACCTTGCCATTCCCACGCCAGATGACGCCCGCACCGAGAAACCCAACACCGGTCACGACATTGGCCGCAACACGTCCGGACTCTGATTCTGGAAACGCCATTATCGACAATGCGCTGAACACACAAGCGCCCGTGCCCACCAGCATGTGCGTGCGCAAACCCGCGTCTTTGTCGCGCCGCTCACGGTTGAATCCCACAATCATACTGAAGAAAGCCGCCATCAGTACTTGCAGGGCAATCACGAACTGTTGTGCGAGTGAAATTTGAGATTCCATCATAATTGGCTCTTACCCTTCGAGTTCCTTTGCTGACTGGCAGATGTACGAAAACAGGGCAGTGAAGCCATGTCTTGGCTGAGATGTCTGGCCAGGCTCCGCCTGGGTGAAATGACCAAAATGCCCCACGTCATCAGAACGTGGGGCATTGCAAACAAGAACCGTTGTTAATCTCTGGTTTCAGTCCAGAAACGCCACCACAGTCCAGACAACTCCACTGACGGTCTGACAGTTCTATCGCTGGGACAGTATCTCATCAAGTGGTCTATCGTTGATGGTGATTGAAACACTGTCGATGGTGTGGTACTGGAGTGCGGTTTCTTCAAGTTGTGCTCGGAAGCGTGGCATATCACAGACGCCGCCCATGACGACCTCACCAGTCAGTGCGATTGTCGCGTGGCCATCGACAATATCGATGCCGTCAACGTCCAGGTCCGAGTTGTGAAGTGCGTTATACAGGCCTGTTTGTCCGTATATGCGACTGTCAATAGCGAATAGCGTCTCCAGCGCAGCGGTTAAGGGGGCAATGGTCGGTTCAATATCTACTTCCACTGGAACAACGCTGTCATTGCATCCAATCTCCTCTCCTCTTGTACCGCCGTCGTCCAGGGCAATCAGGTAGATATTGGTGTGCGTGAATAAGGCATCATCCGGTGGTAGGGTGGGGGTGGTACCATCTTCCGTGCTGACATTGAAAACGTCCGACACTGCTCTGATGCGATAGTCGTAGGTTTCGACTACGATGACCCAGCGGGAACCGGGACGCGCGAAATCGGGAATTGCTACCTGTGTATCGATCTGCCCGAATTCATCGGTTGTGAGGCGTTCCAGAATGTCATATTCTGAGTATTCTCGTCCCGCTCCGACAACCACTTCGGTATTTGGCGGGAAGCCACTCGCTTCAACTTCAACTGGCGTTCCTGGAATGCCAGTCAAGGGGGAGATTGTGACCCGTGTTGCTTCAACCGTGTCGATAACCTGAAACGTGTTGGTAATGGCCTCAAAGCGTGCGTTCGCTGTGGTTACAACGAACACCCAGCGCTCATCAACTTCCGCAAAGTCAGGGACGGTAATGGTTGTATGCAGTTCTCCATTGCTGTCTGTTTGTTCCATCCTCACCGGGTCCCATTCCGAATTCTCTCGGCCTACACCAATAATCACCTGGATGTTTGCCGGGAAGTTACTGGCGGTCAGATTTACATCTGTCCCAGGTGGACCACTCGTGGGTGCGATGGAAGCGGTAGTCTGGCCTGCTTCTGGCGGAATAGTTAACACCTGTCCAATTTGTAGAGTTCGTGGATCGGTAACTTCGGGGTTGGCTTCCAGCAAGGCGTCGACAGTGGTATCGCAGCGAAAGGCGATTTGGGCAAGGGTATCACCAGAGGTCACGGTAACCGTATCTCCACATGGGCCTTGAGCCGTGACCAGCGGTACTGAGAACAATAACACAAACGTACTGATCGCACTGACAAGAATCGACTTTGCAATTCGCATGTTTTCCCTCCGTTAATGATCACTATGGCAACTGTTTCTGGAAACGAAACACCGGAGTTGCCCTGCGGCGGTTTTTCCCGATCGGATCAGGCCGGGTTCATCAGGCCGGGTTCAGAAGAAGACAGTACGGCGGTATGAGTGCTGCTATCTTGAATGTTGCTGGTGTCAGGGCTTTCAGCGTTTCAGTTGCAGAATCTGGTCATCGGACAACAAGGTCTTCGCGCCCTTTGGGGCGCGTGACTACCAGCCGTCGGGAATTCGGTTCTGTGGGTGAACAGGCTGGCATATTTCGTCCGAACCCAAAACGTCACACCAGCCGATAAGGACTCTCGGTCACTCAAAAGGTCTGATCCATCATCCTTTTCAGCTATTCTGTGTTGGCACTTGTTAACTCGCCTGATGCCCAGATGGTTCTTCAATGTCCTGCAATAATCACTATAGTTGGCTCTGGTATCACATGCCCGTGTTGCACAGGCCATTCTGATATAGGTCAAGTGACCGATTTAATTGAGCGAAAATCGAGAGAAAATAGGTTTTACGGGCTTACTGCGCGCAGTTATATTAGTTAAACTTAAGGCGGCAGCGACAGACAGGTTCTGGCACGTTGTATCATCTTACCCACTCGTTATGATAGTAGACAACGAAGCGAACCATGCCTCGACCCAATTTTGCGTATTCTTCACTGGATAAATATGCCTGGGCGGTCGTCTTTACTGCATTGGCACTGATGCTATCAAAACTGTTGGGGACTTGGATCCACGATGCTCCCCTCCTGATACTGCTTGGGTCTGTTTTTCTCAGTGCCCGGCGCGGTGGCCTGGGACCCGGATTGTCCAGCGTGGTCCTGAGTATTATGGGTGCGCGTTTGTTCTTGCTGCCACCCATAGATAGTCCTGCGGCGATGGAGAGTTACTTAACCAGTGTCGGCATCTTTTTCGTCATCGGGCTGCTCATCACCTGGCTGGAACACACACGTATCGCTACCAGGCACACCCTGAACGCCCTGACGGATGATCTTACCGTGATTCTGAACAACGTCGCAGACGGTATCATCGCCCAGGACATCAATAATGTCACGGTTATTGCGAATAGTGCTATGGCCCGGTTTATGGATTATGGCTCTGCCGAGGAAATGGTGGGAGTGCCCGCCGCTGATCTGTGGCAGCGCTTCGATCTCTTTGACGAACACTATAACCCGCTTACTATGCATGCTCTACCGTTTTATCAGGCCCAGCAGCAACACAGACCGGTGTCACGTACGCTGGTACTGCGTGAGACCAGCACGCAGGCCGAACGCTGGATTGACATGACCGCTTCCCCGATCTATGACGCGGAGCACAAGCTCCAGCGGGTGGTGAGTGTTGTTCGCGATATCACCGGGCGGGTGCATGCCCAACGTGACGCGGTACGCTTCGCGGAGATCGTGCAACGCTCCAACGACGCCATTATCGGCAGATCAATGGACGGGATAATCACCAGTTGGAATAGCGGGGCAGAGCGGCTATATGGGTACACCGCTGGTGAAGCGATTGGGCAGCACATTTCGCTGATCTTCCCCGAACATGTCAATACCATCGACTGGCAACTACTCAGCTTCCTCAAAGAAGGACGCAACATCCAGCACCACGAGACTTGTCGTCGTCATAGAGATGGGCATAAGGTCGATGTCTCTCTGACCATCTCGCCAATTCGCAGCACCGATGGTCAGCTCACAGGCTACTCGACAATTGAGCGCGACATCAGCGCCCACAAACAACTGGAAAGCCAGCACCTGGAAATCGAAGCGCGACTACGTAAGGTGCTCAACAATCTGCCGTTGTTTGTGGGCGTTATAACTCCAGGTGGTGTGCTTATCGAGGCTAATCGCCCGGCCCTGGAGGCGGCCCGATTACAACCTGAAGATGTCATCGGCAGGCCCTTTGAGCAGACGCACTGGTGGTCGTTTTCTGAAGCCAGTCAGGCGCGCTTAAGAGAGTCCATCGATAAAGCAGCACAGGGTGAGACAGTCCGTCATGATGTTGACGTACGACTGGCAGATGATCGTTTCATCACGATCGATTTCATGATGGCCCCTGTTCTGGATGACCGGCAGCGGGTGAAATATCTGATCTCGTCCGGCCTTGATGTCACCGAACGTAATCGGCTTCATGCGCTGCTTGATCTGGAAAAGCGCAGACTGGTTGGCACACTGAACACTCTGCCAGGGATCGTGTATCAAGGTTCCGGCAGTCTGGATGCTGGTGAACAGTATATGGACTTCATCAGCGAATATGCGGTGACAATGCTGGGCTATCCACTGGATAGCTGGTATGCGGAGCCGAACTTCTGGAAAAAGGTGATCCACCCTGAGGATTGGGACAAAGCCGTTGAACGCACCAACGAGGTTTACGAACATGGTCTGGCTTCGACCCCGATAAGCTTTCGCTGTATCACTCAGGATGGGCGAACCCTTCATTGTGAAGCCTATAGTTCCATCATCACTGATGATGAGGGCCACCGAATTGGCACCTGCGGTTTCGTGCTGGATGTAACCGATCGCAGAGAAATCCAGGACCTTCTAAAAGACTATATGCAGAAACTACAGCGCTCCAATAAGGAACTGGAGCAGTTTGCCTATATTGCGTCACACGATTTGCAGGAACCGCTGCGCACAATATCCAGTTATCTGCAACTGATCGACCAGCGCTATGCCGATGCCCTGGACGACGATGGCAGAGAGTTTATCGACTTCGCTGTGGATGGCGCGACACGTATGAAGATGCTGATCAATGATCTGCTTGGCTATTCACGCATTCAACGCGATAAGTTCCAGTTTGAAAACGTCGATATGCAGCAGGTACTCGACCGGGTACTGCACAATCTGCAGACCACCATTGAAGATACAGGCGGTACCATTACCCACGATGATCTGCCATCTATCGTCGCTGATGAGCGCCAGATGATACAATTGTTGCAGAATCTGGTGAGCAACAGTCTGAAGTTCCGTCAGTCCGGACCGATTCTCATTCACATCGGTGTCCAGCATAAACCGGGTTACTGGGTGTTCTGTGTGCAGGACAACGGCATCGGCATCGAACCTGAATACAGGGAACGTGTTTTTACTCTGTTCCAGCGTTTACACACACGAGAGCGTTATTCTGGTACCGGTATAGGTCTGGCAACCTGTCGAAAGATCGTCACCGAACATGGTGGCGAGATATGGATTGAATCGCAACCCGGGGAAGGTACCATGTTCTGTTTTTCGATTCCCGTTATAGCCAGGAAGAGTCTAGGCAGCCATGCGAAGTATTGAAATTCTTCTCGTTGAAGACAACCCGGGCGATATTCGCCTGACTCAGGAAGCGTTCAAAGATGGTAACCTGATTAATAATCTGAACGTGGTCCGGAATGGTGTAGAGGCATTGGCCTTTTTGCGCCAAAAAGGTACGCATCAGGATGCGCCAAGACCCGATATTATTCTGCTGGACCTGAACCTGCCCCTGAAAGACGGGCGAGAGGTGTTGGCAGAGATTAAGGCCGATGATGATCTGAAGCGCATTCCCATCATCATTCTCACGACATCCACCAACCAGGAAGATATCTTCGCTGCCTATAATCTTCACGCCAACTGCTATATCACCAAGCCGTTGGACATGGGGCGATTCATCGACATTGTGAGGACGATTCAGGGCTTCTGGTTTCAGATCGTCCGGTTGCCACCAGAATAGGGGTACACGTATGGTCGAAGGCATTCATGTGCTGCTCGTTGAGGATAATCCGGCTGACGTTCGCCTCATCCAGGAGATGCTGCTGGCATCGCCCAACGAGCGCATTTTCCTGAACAGCGTGGGCACGCTCGCGGATGCGCTGGCGCGCGTTGAGCAGAACGCATACGACGCGATTCTTCTTGATCTGTCTCTGCCAGACAGTAGCGGCATCAATACGCTGCAAAGAATCAGAGTGCCGGCCTTCAACACCGCAATTGTCGTCCTGACCGGCATGAGTGATGAGTCAGTCGGGATTGAAGCCGTGCAGATAGGCGCACAGGATTATCTGCCGAAGGATCATGTCGATAGACGTCTGCTCATTCGCTCGATTCGTTACGCAATCGAGCGTCACAGTATTGAGGTGGCGCTGAGGCATAGCGAGGAAGAGTATCGTTCGCTGATTGACGATGTGTTCGAGACGTCGATGGTAGCGGTCCTGATTCTGGACCGCGCATACAATGTTGTATGGTGTAATCAGGCGTCCGAAATCTATTTTGGTATCGGGCGCGAGCGATTACTGGGCTGGAACAAGCGCCAGCTTATCGACAGCGATCTGAAGTATATCTTTGAAGACCCTGACGACTACTCGACCCGACTGCTACGCGCCTATCAGGATGGCTCGTTCTCTGATCGGTTTGAATGTCATGTCATGGCAGATGGCGATCGGATGGATCGCTGGCTCGAACACTGGAGCCAGCCTATCCGGGGAGGACTTTACAACGGCGGACGCATTGAACAGTATACCGACATCACCGACCGTAAGCGACTGCAGGTCGCCGAGCAGGAGCAGCGCAAATTCGCTGAAGCTCTGCACGATATCAGCACACTGCTGACCAGTAGCCTGGACCTTAAGACCGTGCTGGAACACATTATGGTGAGCCTGAATCGGGTTGTGGCACACGATTCCGCACAGATCTCGATCATTGATGGCGATTATGATCAGGTGGTTCAGCATCGCAGCAGCGACAGATCAAATCCCGGCGATGATGTTGAGAGGGAACGAAAGCAACTCGATTATGAGCCGTATGCCAGAATGATGTATCAGACCGGGCGTTATGTGATTGTTGGTGATTTGCAGGCAGTGGAGCCGCTGCACAGTGCTGCCAGGGCGGCTAAAGTGCGTGCCTACATGGGCGCGCCCATACAGTTGCAGGATGAGGTCATCGGGTTCATCAATCTGTTGAGCGAGGCGCGCGACTTCTTCACAGACGATCACGCCCAGCGTCTGTTGGCTTTCACCAGACTGGCCGCCATCGCCATTCAGAATGCGCGTATGTTTAACCAGACGCGCCAACTGGTAACTCTGCGCGAACGGCAGCGGCTGGCACGCGAACTACATGATTCAGTCAGCCAGACGTTATTCACCTGTCGCACCATGTCAGAGGCCGCCGTGCGCCGGTTGAATAAGGACCCGGATCAGGCACGGGCGTTGATGGAATCCGTCAACCAGTTGACAACGACCGCCCTGGCGGAGATGCGCATTCTGCTGCTGGAACTGCGACCTTCGTCTTTGGTTGAGGTTAGTCTGAAACACCTCTTTGAGCAGTACCTGCAGCCGATTCAGGAACGACGTGAGTTTGATCTGAGGCTGGCAGTCGAAGACTTTCCGCCGCTGCCGCCGGATATTCAGATTGCGCTGTATCGCATTACGCAGGAGGCGCTAAACAATATCGACAAACACTCGCAGGCCACTCAGGTTGTGGTGCGGGCCTCCGGAGATGCCGACCATCTCGTTCTTGAGATACACGATGATGGGCGTGGCTTTGATGTCAATAAGGTGACACCCGCCCAGATGGGCTTAGGTATCATGCGCGAACGTGCACAGGCAATTGGCGCGTCTATTGAAATCGGCAGTGAACTTGACGGTGGCACACAGATCAGGGTCACCTGGCAAAGGGAGCAACAATCATGACACAATCAGACAGCAACAGGATTCGTGTGGTCATTGTTGACGATCACAACATGGTTCGTAAAGGTCTCGTCGTGCTTCTCCACGAGTTCGACGATATTGAGGTAGTGGCCGAAGCCAGCGACGGCGAAGTTGCCATCAGCACCTGCGTCAGATACGGGCCGGATGTGGTACTGATGGACATCATCATGCCGCATATTAACGGCATTGTCGCCACCGAGAAAATACGGGAGTTGTGCCCAAACACTCAGATCGTAGCGCTGACCAGCTTCAGCGAAGAAGATCAGATTCACGCGGCTCTGCAGGCTGGGGCTATCGGCTACATAATGAAAGACGTATCTGGCAACGAACTTGCCGATGCCATACGTCGCGCCCATGTCGGCGAGTCGACCCTGTCGCCCCAGGCGGCCCAGGTGCTTATCCGGGCGACGACCCGACCACCAGCGCTCGGGCACGACCTGACCGACCGTGAGCGCGAAATCCTGGCGCTCATGATCGAGGGATTGAATAATCGTATGATCGGCGAGCGCCTCATCATCAGTAACTCAACGGTGAAGAACCACGTCAGCAGTATCCTTAGTAAAATGGGCACATCCAGCCGGACACAGGCCGTCGCCCTGGCCGTCGAACACAGAATCCTTGATTAATCCGCTGGAAAGCAGATACGCGGTGCGTGGGGTTAGTCATCCTTCGGCGGCGCAGCCGCGTGTTCGTTTTCATCTGCCCCACTCATCGACCGGACAATTGGGGCGATGACGCGAATCACCAGTATGCGTAATGTGGCAACCAGTGGAATAGCGACCAGCGCGCCCAGAACGCCGCCGACGGTGCCGCCAGCAAAGACGGCCACCAGCACGAGCAGCGGCGATACGTGCGTCTGGTTCCGCATAACATTCGGCGTCAGGATGTTGCCCTCAAACTGTTGAGTAATGAGCAGGAAGGCTGCTGTGATCAGCGCAGTGGTCGGCGAGGTTAGCAGGGCAACAAGAAGTATTGGAATCGAAGCCAACAGCGGGCCAAGTGTGGGAATGATTTCGAATAACCCGGCGATGATTGCCAGAACCAGAGGAAACTCCAGGCCAATCAACGAGAATCCGATGAAAGATATCCCACCGATAATCAGAATACTCAGGATGTCCCCACGCACAAAACCACCCACCGCACCGAGGATTTCAGTACCCGTGTCCCGCACCTGCTTCTGTGCATTCTGCGGAAACAGGGACAGGCTGAAGCGTCGGATCGAGTGAGTTTCCAGCAGAAGATAGAGTGAGAGCATGACAACCAGGATAATTTCCAGTATGGCTGAAGCCAGGGCCAGTGGCAGAGCAACGAATGCTTGCCCCACGTTCTCCAGTTGAGACATGATGGAATCTGTAATAGTGTCGCTGTTGATCCAGCCCTGACCAGCGAACCAGTTTTCAGCGTTTTCCAGCAGGCTGGGCAGGCGATCGACCAGTTCTTGCGCCTGGCCGGCGAGGGCCGGTACGATGACCGCAAAGATGCCAGTCAGAATCAGCGCCAGAACAAGATAAATCACAATGATGGCAACGCTTCTTGGCAGCCAGCGCTCAAGCAACGCCACCAGCGGCGCGATGGCAGCGGCGATACTGAAAGCCAGAAATACCAGTGCCAGTGTCTTTGCCAGCAGACCGGTCAGCACCAGCGCACCCAACCCCAGAAACAGCGCCAGTGCTGTCGCTAGAATAAGACGAAGCCACTGTCCGCCTTTGATGATGAGTTGCCTTTCCTGCTGTTCCATGCTATGTGCCTTTCACTGCGTTCATCAACAGCCGTAGCAGGCCAGTCTGCCACACCAGTCGAGTGCTTTCAATGTAGCCAGCGCACTGTGGTGACTTGTGGTGCTCTGCAAAATAACGGAATTGTCTCCTGTCCATATAGCATAGCGACTTATGTCTATGATCTGATAGGACGAACGATCATTGCCTGCTACCCACCTGGCCCATTTTCATTAGATTCGGGAGTTGCAGTTACTATGCAGGTGTGCCAGCCAGTTAACCTGATCCTGTGCCTATCTCAAAGATAGGCTGGCTAACAACCGGAGATGGCGTGGATTTGAGCCGGTAGACTATGGCTGATTTAGGCCAGCAGACCCATACGTGGCATTCGGAAAATGCATACAGTAATGATATGAGATGCCCTCGGAATGTTTGCGGGTTCCCAGTCCGGTTACCGTCAACAGTGGCGGCATCAGGGCAGATGAACACCGCTCAGTTTAACCGCGATGCTCTGTGAGGATAGGCTTTTAAGCTGTAGTAGATACAGACGGAGGCTCCAATGCCATACAATAGTCTGAGCGACCTGCCGGACAATGTCCGTAACAATCTGCCAAAAGGCGCACAGGAGATTTATCGGGCAGCCTATAACAGCGCCTGGGAGCAGTACAAAGACCCCGATGACCGACAGGGTGACAGCAGTCGTGAGGAGACGGCACATCGAGTCGCATGGGCTGCGGTAAAAAACGAATACGAAAAGGATGAATCTTCTGGTGAATGGAAACGCAAATAGGTCGGGCTGACGTCTGTTTGCTTCTCCAACAATGTGCAGTTCGCAGCGGAAGCCTCCCTGAGGCTGACAGTTGACGTCATCTTCCGACACGGCGACATCGTCCGATTGTGGTAGATCGGCGATTTTCGCAAGCATATCGAACCTCAGAACAATAACTGCCCCTCGGCAAATCTTCGGTGTTTGCCAGATGTACGCTTTGCGCCCTCATACTCACAAACCTGTAGAGTAAGTCCAGGAGTCGGATACCCAGTTGTCTACCTGGCATGATTTATATACATCAGACCGGTGCTGGCAACACAACACGAGAGGTCTAATAGTATGCGCAGAGTTTTTCTCGTAGTATTGATGGCCCTTTTGTTGATCGCTAGCAGTCTGATGATAGCGAGAACGACATTTTCTCAGGATGAAACATCGCCCACATCGACACCCGATTTCATTACGGATCGCGTCATGACTGATGGCGATATCGAGCGCGGACAGGAACTGTTCAACACGTTTCACGAAAGCGTCAACTTCGCCTGCTCGACCTGTCATCTGACCGATTCTGAGGAACGCCTGATCGGGCCAGGGCTTCTCAACGTCCGCGAGCGCGCAGCGGAGCGTGTCGAACGCCAGAGCGCCGCACTGTACCTGTACATCTCCATTATCCGCCCCAACGCTTATATCGTTCCCGATTACCCGGCGGATCTGATGCCACAGACGTTCGACAATCTTTTCAGCGAGCAGGATCTCTACGATCTGATCGCTTATCTGCTGACGCTGGATGGTGACCTGGTCGAGACAGGTGATGCGGGCGCAACACCTGCTGCAGAGACAACAGCGGGGGGCATCGCCTTACCCGATCCCGCATCAATCGGCGACCCGGCCAACGGTGCAGTGCTGTTTGGAACCTTCCAGAGTGAGGTGGGTTTCATGTGCGCTACCTGTCACTGGACCGATACCGAGGACCGCCTGATCGGGCCGGGTTTGCTCAACGTCCCGCTGCGCGCTCAGTCCCGCGTGGAAGGTCAGAATCCCGTTGACTATCTGTTGGAGGCGATCGTCGATCCTGACGCTTATGTGGTCGATGGTTTTCCCGCCGGGCTGATGCCCCAGACATGGAGCGACGTCTACACCGAAGATGAGATCCACGATCTGGTGGCTTATCTGCTGACGCTGACCGAGGAATAAGCGACGGCAGGCGGGCATCTTCGGCCTGTCTTCGGTGAATGTCGGGCAATCGCATTCCGCCGAATTGCGCTTCGTCCTGTATGGTAAATGTGGCCGGTTTATTGAGAGCTTTGGAAAGGGACAAGTCATGAAATTGCAACAGACACGGCGTCAGTTCTTACGGAATGCGGGCCTGGGTGCGGGCGCGCTGATGCTAGCCAATGCCGGGATGCCAGCCGGACTGGTACGCGCCGGTGGCCTGAGAGCCATTACGGCTGCTTCGGCATCCGCCGCCGCTCAAGCATCACCCGATGTTGAACTGACAAGCGGCGATGTACTCGGCTTCGCGCTGGACAGCGACGAATGGGAAGGCTCGTTTGGCTGGGTCACCTTCCAGACGCATCAGGCTTTCTATAACGGGGACAGCGTGCATTATATCCGTACGGACGCCTCAGACCAGGAATTCGCAGCGACCAACAAGCTGCTACATGTGCCACTGCTCAACGCCGCGCTGGCCGCAGATGGCGCGACGTCGCAGCTTTACACCTTTGAAAATGGCGTCGATGATCAGTACCCGGTCATGAGCCACATCCCGGACCAGGACGCCTTCAGCCCGGCCTGGCAGGTCCACCGGGTGACGTTTAACGGAACGCCCACGCTGCTGGACTCGGCTGAGGCGGTGCTGGCTGCCGAGGCCGATGGTGACATCACCATTGAGGCGCTGCGCCTGGTGGTCAATTTCCCTGTCGTCAAGTGGCCGGGTGGTGAACTGCCGGTGGACACCGAACTGCGCGAATACCTGGGCACCGGTCCGCTGACCGCGCCGGTCGATACCAGCCGTGGGCGGGTGTCGTTCAAGTTGCACGAGTGCTATCCCGGTAGCCGCTACATCATCACCGATACGTCTGCTGGGCCAATGGCGCCCATGATGGGTATTACGGCGTCGGCTGCCACCCAGAGTCTGGTTGGTGTTGGTGCGACCGATGAGATATGGGTGTTTGGCAACGGTATCGAGGGCAGTGGCGTGATGGGCTTCCAGCCGGCCATCTTCGCCAGCGCCGCCGGTGACCCCGTCTGGAGTCCGTTCTGGGAACATTTCACTGCCGTGTGGAACAATGGCGATGACGCCGTCCTGCTGACCAGCGCAGCCGAACTCGAAGCACATGGATCGGATATCACGATCTACAAGGGCGTGCCTGACATGGACCAGGATATGCCTGCTTTTGTCGTTAATTGCCCCGTACCGGTCAAGGCGCGCAACACCTTCCAGCCTGCCTGACCTGTGAGTTGTGCTTCTCCTCCATGCGGACTACCCGCTTGAACTGAGCGGGTAGCCCGCATTCTATACCTGACCTGCGCACGCTGCATAACAGAACACATACCATCATGGAGAAAATGTAAATGGCCAAGAGAAACAGACGCCACAACCGTCAGACCGGACCCGGGCGGGCCGTGCTGATAGGGATTATTGCCCTGATCGCAGGTGGCGCAGTTTTCCTGATGTTGTCGGCATCCAACACCGGGAGCGCGCCTCCGGTTGCGGAAAGCAGATTGGAACTCGACCCCGTGCTGGGTAACCCCGATGCGCCGGTTACGATCATCGAGTATGGCTCATACGGATGCTCTG
Organism: uncultured Anaerolineaceae bacterium; assembly: GCA_964639225.1. Classification (GTDB taxonomy): domain Bacteria; phylum Chloroflexota; class Anaerolineae; order Aggregatilineales; family Phototrophicaceae; genus CAZXCK01. The sequence goes on from CAZXCK010000009.1 coordinate 17,715, forward strand.
CCTGCCGCTCCTGGCACCAGGCGGGTATCATTGACCAGATTCTGGCAGCCTATCCCGATCAGGTGCGTTTTGTCTTTCGAGACTTTCCGGTTATTTATCCATCATATGATCGCATGGCGGCAGAAGTCGCTCACTGTGCGCTGGATCAGGGGCAGGACAGCTTCTGGCGACTGCATGACGCACTGTACTCTACAATCCAGCCGCGCAGTTCTCAGGCCGATATTCTGAGAACAGGCGAACAACTTGGACTGGATGGGGATGCACTGCGCGAATGTATGGAGCAGAACACACATCGCGGTACGGTGCAGTACCACGAAGACCGTGCCCGCCGGCTGGGATTGCCAGGTACGCCGTCGTTCCTGATCAACGATACGCGCCTCTTTAACGCGACACCCGACGCCCTGCTGGCAGCCATTGAGCAGGCTCTGGCATCATCGTAAATACCGATGAGGTCATATGGTTTGCTGTGTTGATCTGTTGGGCAATTGAATCAGACTGCTAATCTACTTTGTGTAGACCAGGGGGCACGCGCAGTGTTCCAGATTATTTCTGTCCTGAATCCGTCTATGGCTTCCGGATAATCAGCATGGATCAGCGCAGCGTGTTTGGACTTTTGACGTAAATCTGCTAGCGCGGATACAGTTCGTCCAGTTGCACGATGTGATGCCGCAGCGCATACAGCGCCGCCTGGACTCGGTTCTCCAGTCCCAGTTTCTGGAATATGTTGGTCATATGTGATTTGATCGTTTTGAGGCCGACACTCAGAAGATCGGCGATTTCCTGGTTACTCAATCCCCTGGTAACCAACTCCAGGACTTCGCGCTCGCGTTCGGTCAGTACGTCGGGAGCGGGTTCCTGCTGGTCATCAGGGCCGGGGCGCATCGCCTCAGCCAGGCGGCGCGCCGCCTCTGGGTGCAGGTACAACTCGCCATGACGGACGCTGCGGATCGCACTGACCAGTTCGTCCGGGTCAACGTCCTTCATCAGGTAGCCGGCGGCCCCCGCCAGAATCGCCTGTCTGACTTTCTCGTCGTCCACGAAACTACTCAGAATGATCACATCGATATCAGGATGCTCCCTGTGGATTTCGCGTAGCACATCGATTCCGCCCATCGTTGGCAGTACCAGATCGAGCAGGACGACGTCAGGTTTGAGGTCGTTGATTAATTTCAGCGCCTGCTCACCGGTCTCGGCTTCGCCGACGATGGTGATTTCCGGCTGGGTGGACAGGAAAAAGATCAACCCCTGGCGCACCATCTGATGATCGTCCACCAGCAGAACACGAGCTGCATCGCTGTCAGTCATTATCTGGCTCCATTCGCTCCGTTTAGCGGAATCTTCGCGGCGATGGTGGTTTCCTTGCCCGGTTGTGATCGAATCATCAGGGCGCCGCCGAGCATCTCAGCACGTTCGCGCATGCTGATCAGACCGAGACAATCAGCGTGCTGCAACGTGACCGAGCGTGGATCAAAGCCGACACCGTTATCGGAGATCATCAGCGTAACCATGTGGTCGGTGACTTCCAGGCTGACATCGGCCTGAGTCGCCCCAGCGTGCCGGGCGATGTTGCTCAACGCTTCCTGGGCGATCCGATTCAGGTTTTGCTGGATCGGTCGTGGCAGTTCGTGTACCCGCCCTTGCGTACTGAATGTGACCTCAGTGCCTGCTGACCGGCGCAGACTCTGCACATGCTGGTGCAGCGCGTTCTCCAGGTCATCGGCGTCCAGGTCAATGGGGCGCAGTTCGTTAATCAGCGTGCGCATCTCAGCCTGGATGACTTTCGTCTGCTCCACCAGCATATCGAACGCCTGGTGATTAACGTCGGGCACATCTTCCACCGATGCCTTCAGACCGCGTGCGGTCAGGCTCAGGGTAAACAGGGATTGGGTGACCGAGTCGTGTAGTTCGTTCGCCATGCGGCGACGTTCTTCCATGATGGTCAGTGCGCGGCTGCGATTCTGAAGCTGCCAGCCTTCAATCAGAATAATAATATTTTCCGCCAGGGCTTCCATCAGGGCTGGCGCACGTGTCGGGATGGCCTCATCCTTTGGGCGCATGGGAATCAGAGCGCCCACAGTTCGGCCACGCAGAATCAGGGGTTTGACCAGAAATTTGCCAATGTTGAGTTCGTCCAGTGACTGCCGAAGCCCGGTATCCAGGCCGAACGCCGGCGAATGGATGTCCTCAACGAACGTGGTGCGCCCATCCTTTACGGCCAGTCTCAGCAAGTCATCCTGCATCAGATACAGACTGTGGCGCAGACGTTGTTCGCGGATACAGTCTACACATCGTCCGGGTGTATCACAGGTGCAGCGCGTGCACACGCAGACAACCGACGAAACCATACCGGTGTCATCAAACAATGCCAGTGCCATGGTGTTCGCCTGGAGTACCGAGTGAGCGATGCGCAGCGCCTGTTCGATAGTGGAATGCAGGTCGGTCTGATGATTAACCAGGCGGGAAATCGCCACGATCGCCTCAAATTCGCGTTCACGCTGACCCAGGGTAATCTCTAGCATGGCCCGCTGCCGGTCGATGTCATAGCGCATGGTTTCGACAGCCTGAGCCATTGTGTTAAAGGTCTGCGACAGCAAGACAAAAGCCTGGTCGTTGTGACGGATGGGCACCCGATAGGATAAGTTGCCCAGTGCGATTGCCTCGGCACCGTTGACCAGCTCCTGGATGGGGATGACCAACCGCTTCAGCGTCACACCAGCACCGACCATAACGACAATCAGGAAGGTAACGCCCTGGGCGCCCCACATCAGTAGCAGCGACTGACCTACCGACTCGGTGCCGTGCAGGGTGATGTAGATGGTCGGCGCGGCAATCAGCAGAACTGTTGGCACGAGGCCCACCATAAAGAACAGCAGAAACAATCGTTTGACCAGGGGTTCCTGTAAAGCCTGTTTGGGGAGCATGGGTTATGGACTCACTTAACGTCACTTTACAACAACTTTATTATACCTGAATAGATTTGTGACCCCCGGAGTGCGTGCGAATATCAATGACGGCGGAAAATTCAGACTAAAGTCGCAGACAAGTTACGACTCTAGCCCCATGACCGCAGCAGGCATTGCGCCATACAATGAGTATAAATCGGTCGTGCATGGGGAACCCGGTGCAATTCCGGGGCTGTCGCGCAACTGTAACTCGTCACAGACGAGAAGCCAGAGACCCTGTAAACCATGTGTGCATTTCGCGTCAAAATGCGCCAGGCAGAAACAGCCCGGCGCTTTTTTGTTGTGTTCGGGTGATGGCAGTCGACCAAAGTCGGTCGCCAGCCACACAACTTGCAGGGCTGCGAACTGTCTTTCTGATGTGCTGTATGTCACATCATCACGCTGTTTTATTCAGGAGGAGTTCCAATGAGTGAAGCACCAAAGGCTCAGGCATCGCTTTCCCGGCGCAGTTTCCTGAAAATCGCTGGGTTAGTGGGTGTCGCCGCTCAGGCTGGCGGCCTGGTCGCCAGTGGCATAAAAGTAGGTGAGGACCACCAAACGTATACCGGTTGGGAGTCTTTCAACTCGGGGACGCAGTTCTTTGATCGCAAACCGTTCGAAGTTGCGTTTCCTAAACACATTCCGGTTGGCGAGACGGCCCGCCCCAGCCTGATGACGGACTACGTCTTCGGGCGTGTGGCGACCTTTGAGCGCGCCTACAACGAAAACCCGGACTGGACTCTGGACGACCCAATTGAAGACCTGGGTGTTCCGCAGCAGTTGGTCGATTTCTATCATGAGTTCCCGGAACGTCTGGAATGGGACTATAAGACGTTCAGTGAAACCATCCCGCTGAATCGTGAAGATCGCCAGATTTACGGCAACTACTATCGCCTGGCCGAAGCTTATGAATCTGGGTTCAGGGCGCATGCGCAGAATCTGCCACGGCCCCAGGCTCCGCCCGAAATCTCTGACTGGGCCGCCCCCGGTGCCGATGTCTCCGACCCGGAGAACTTCCGGCGCATCGGTGATCCGGTGCCGTTCAAGAGTCCGGAACTGGCGTCTGACTTCATCAAGGAAATGGCACATCGCTACGGCGCGACCCTGGTGGGCATTACACGGATGAACCTGGACTACGCTTATGCCGATGGCTGGCGTGGATGCCCTGACGACTACGACTTCTCGCAACTGCCCGAGCATTGGGAATACGCGATTGTGTTCGGTGTGCCGATGGAGTGGGATGTGGTATTTGCCAGCCCGCAGTTCTCCACTAGCTCGGACGCTTACGACCGTGTATCGACGGCTGCCGTGCGCCTTGAAGGCTGCATCAAGAACCTGGGCTACGCGGCCCGGACGCACTCACCTAACACAGGCTACGATCTGATCATCCCGCCGCTGGCGATTGAAGCAGGCCTGGGTGAAGTGGCCCGTACCGGCTTCTGCCTGACGCCAGAACTGGGGCTCAACTTCCGTCCAGCAGTGGTGACCACCAATATGCCGCTGGCCATCGACAACCCGATTGAATTCGGTGTGGCCGAATTCTGCAAGAAGTGTAAGCTATGCGCCGAGGGCTGCCCGTCGGGCGCGATCTCCATGGCCGACTCGCCGGATGGTATGGTCATTCGTGGATACGAACACTGGTTCATCAACAACGGTGCCTGCTACAACTTCTGGCGCGAGACGATGGGGCCGATGGGCTGCCGTCTGTGTGTGGTGACCTGCCCCTACAGCCGCAAAAATAACTGGGTCCACGACGTCGCCCGCACCCTGGACCCACGCGACCCAACTGGTCTGGTCAACAGCACGCTGCTGTGGATGCAGAAGAGCTTCTTCGACGCACCGGAAGCGCTCGACTATCGGCGGGTAGAAGCCGGTGGCGAGTTCGCCTCTTACCGTCCTGAGCCGTCGTATATGAGGGCTGCGGACTATCTTGATATCGACATTACCAGCCCGCGCAGTTAACGGAGGATAACCATGTTCTTTGATAGTATGTTCTTCTGGATACTGTTCGGTGTCCTATTGGTCGTCATTGGCGCCGCGTTCAAGGCGTTTGCTGAGGACCAGGGCTGGAACCTGACTTGGTGGAAGGGCCTGCTGGCCCTGATATGGTACTTTATGTTCGCCAGTGCGTTTTTCACTTACGGCACCTTTGCCGGTGAAGGTGAGGGCAGCGCTGGTCTCAGTATCATGCTGGTCATCCTGTTCGTCTGTCTGATCCTGGCCGTTGGTCTGTGGCGGCTGATGCTGCTGGGAGCAACACCCAAAAAAAGCGGTACGGAGTCGTAAGACCTCGTTAGGCCGATAACTAACGTAAAATACGAGGAAGGGTCAATCAGCCCTTCCTCGTCCGTTTGATAGGAGAGTTGTAATCTATGATGACACAAACACAGGGTAATGCGGCCTGGTATCGGGTTAAGGTCGAAGAAGCACGCGAGAATGGTGATGTTACACAGCTCTGCCTGGCATTGACCGACCTGGGCGTGGTTTCGTTCAAATCACGCCAGTATGAACAGGGGCTTGAAGCGCTCGACGAGATGACGGCGCTGGCCGCCGAGACCGGCGATCGCCATTTTCAGGCGCAGTGCCTGGCGGCCAAAGCCGCCGCCTTCGAGGACATTGGCCGCTATCACAACGCCTATGAGGCGATGGTTGAGGTTGTGAAGATCGCTGAGACGCACGACGATCTCAACATGAAGTGCGCGGCCCTCATCAACCAGGGACAAATTCTGATCAATTCTGGGGAACCGATGCTGGCCGAGGAGATTCTGCTTCAGGCGCGCCAGTTGGCGGGTGAGCTTGACAACAAGAGCCACCTGATGAAGGTGCTGGGGACGATGGGTAATCTCAAGACTGCGTTGGCCGCCCTGGATGACTCCCTGAGCTTCTTCGATATGGCGATTATGCTGGCAGAGCAGCTCGGCGACCAGCAGGCCCAGGGCGGTTACCTGATCAACAAAGGCGCGGTGCTCACCTGGCAGAAGCAGTATGCACAGGCTGTGCCGGTGTTTCAGCAGGTGTTGAATCTGGCCGACGAAATGCAGGATCAGCGGCTCCTCTTGACCAGCCTGCGCTACCTGACCGAGTGCTACCACCACACCAACGAGCTTACGAAAATCCCCGCGCTGGCCCGGCGCGGTATTGAACTGAGCATGGATGCCGGCAACCGCGACACAGCCTTTAAGTTCTTCCAGACGCTTATCCTTGCCTATTATCGGCTCAATCAGCCTGATGAGGCCGAGCAGGTGAACCAGCAGGCAATCGACTATGCCATATCAACCGGCGATCGGAGTCGTGAGGTGGATATGCTCATCAATCTGGGCGAGTCCTGTATGCTGGCCGACCTGCACGACCGCGCCCTGGACGCTTACGCGCGCGCGCTTGAGGGTGCCCGCGATCTGGATCGCCCGGACGACGAAGCCTATCTTACCGGCAGAGTCGGCGTGGTACTGGCGGAGATGGGCCGGGTCGATGAAGCCGTTACGTATCATGAAAAGGCCGCCGAACTGGCGCGGCAGCGGTCAATTCCTGATCTTGAGGGCGAGCAGCTCTCTATGCTGGCGCTGGCCGCTCTCGACCAGCAGAACGTTGAGCAGGCGCGTGAATACTGTCAGCAGGCGATAGACATTTTCGCGGCGGCCCAACTCAGCGAGCAGGCAGCCCAGGCGCGATTGCTGCTGGCAGAGATCAACGGGCAGTAACTTCATTATCGTAATCTTGCAGGAGACAGGCTTTGAGCAACGTAACCTTTCAATCGCAACCATCCCGACAGCAGAAACGACGCAGAACAGAACGCATCCTGGCGGTTGGTGCGCTTGTGCTCATCGGCATCGCCTTAGTTCTGAGTTCAATCCGCGCCGAAAGTGATCTGCTGTCGATTCTTCAGCGGGCGGTTCCACAGGCCGAACTGCTGGAACGCCAGGCGAACGGCGTGTACGCCGCCTGGGCCGATGACGACCAGCAGGAACTCATCGGTTATGTGGCTGTTGGCCGGGCCAGCGGTTATGGCGGCCCGCTCGATCTGGCGGTGGTCGTTGATCCCGAAGGCCAGATCATCGGCTTGCAAACCGTCAGCCACAAGGAAACGCAGAGTTGGTATGATCGCGTAACCGACGCTGATTTTGAGGATAGGCTGATCGGTAGATCGTACACGGACGAGTTTCGACTGGGCACGGATGTCGACGGTGTGACCGGCGCCACCTATACGGCACGTGCGTTCGCCGAAGCAGCCCTGGATGGCAGTCGCCTGGCAGCGCGTGAAATGGGCCTGGAAGTCGGCGAACTCGACGCCCCCAGTATCCAGTTTGGCATCCCGGAGATCGCCGTGCTGGCCCTGTTCGCGGTGGGCTTCGTGGGTCATCGTCAGGGCTTTAGGTATAAGAACCAGGTTCGCTGGGGATCCATGCTGGCCGGCCTGATCGTGCTGGGCTTCATCTACAACATGCCGATCACACTCGCCTACTTCACCCGGATGATCCTGGGCTACTGGCCCGAATGGCAAACCAACCTCTACTGGTATTTTCTGGTGGGCGGCATTCTGTTTGTCGTCACAGCGGATAACAAGAACCCGTACTGCTCATGGTTCTGCCCCTTTGGCGCGGCGCAGGAATGCATGGGCGTGATTGGCGGCGCCAAAGTCTACGCGGTGCGACGCTGGCGTACCTGGCTCAAGTGGGTGCAGCGGATTCTGGCGTTGTCGGCCATTCTGCTGGGTGTGTACTTCCGCAGTCCTGGCCTGGCCAGCTTTGAGATATTCGGTACGCTGTTCAGCCTGATGGGTAGCAGCATCATGGTGGCGGTGCTGGCGATCGTGCTGGTGGCGTCGATGTTTATCAAACGCCCCTGGTGTAATTATCTGTGTCCCATCGACCCCGTGGTCGAGTTCATCCGTGTTATTCGTCAATGGATAGGTGAGTTATGGCAAAAGGTCAATCCAGTCGGAAAAACAAAGAGCGCCTGATGGAGATCATCATCCTGGCGTTTGTTGTCGTCACTGTGGGGCTGCTGGTTTTCCAGATTGCGACTAACGTCATGGAGACACTCGATCAGGAACAGGGAGAGCAGCAGCCAGCAAGCACATTGTCGGCTACCGCTACAGCCAGGCCAGTCCTGCCGTCACCGACATTCGATGTTAATCTCACACCTGAGGATGCTTAGGACTTATTCTATGGAACCACGTTACACACTGGGACGTCGTCAATTTCTCCGGATTATCGGAGCGGGAAGTGTCGCCGGTATGGCCGCTTTTGCCCTCAATCGGCAGAGCACGCCGGCTCAGGCAGTCGTCACCGAAACCCGCGTGCTCATGGGTACACTCGTCAATCTGACCCTGGTCACCACCGATCGAAAAGCGGGCGAACAGGCAGTCAAGGCGTGCCTGGATCACATGGCCGGGCTGGAAGCGGTCATGAGTCGGCATCAGGCGGGTAGCCAGCTATCGCGGCTGAACCGCCAGGGCTATCTGGATAATCCGGATGCGCAACTGGTGCATGTGCTGGATGAGAGCCAGCGCCTGTCTGTGCTGACGGATGGCGCGTTTGATGTCACCGTCAAGCCACTGCTGGATCTGTATATGGACAACCAGAGCCGCGATGGCAGCCTGCCTTCACCTGACGCACTGGACTCTACGCTGGCGCGAGTTGGTTATCAGTACCTCAACATCAGCCCGCACCGATTAAGCCTTGCCCGGCCAGGCATGGCTGTCACCCTGGATGGCATTGCCAAGGGCTACATCGTCGATGAAGGGGCGGCGGTACTCCGCCAGCACGGCTTTGACAACATTCTGGTCGAGGCTGGTGGCGACCTCGCCTCATCCGGCGAGAAGTTGACTGGTCAAAGCTGGCAGATTGGGATTCAGCGTCCGCGTGCCAGCAGCCCACTGAATACTTTCAGCATCAGCAACCAGGCCGCCGCGACATCGGGCGACTATATGCAGACCTTCTCCGATGACTTCGCAGCCCACCACATCATCGACCCGCGCAGCGGACGGTCATCCGGCGAACTGGCGAGCGCGACTGTCGTCGCCGCGAGCGCTATGCTGGCCGACGCCCTGGCGACGGCCTTGATGGTGATGGATGTGGAGCGCGGATTATCACTTGTCGAGTCGCTGGCGGGCTGCGAGGTCCACCTCATCACCAAGGATATGCGGATACGCCAGTCATCCGGCTGGCTCTGAGTGGCACAATATAGCAGATTTGTTACCATCAGGGGACAGGTTAGGTGACCTGTCCCTGTTTTATATCCCTCAGGGGGGTAGATGATGTCATCAGACTCAGACCTGCTTAAACGTTACAACTACGATTCGTTCATTCCCGAAAACTTCGAACCATGGCTGAATTTCGCTGGTAGCCCCCCGCTGGGGCAGCCCGCACCAGACTTCCCGCTGTGGCAGCTTGAAGGTCAGCAGCAGACCAGCCTCAAAACGATCTGGGCTGCCCACACCTATACGGTGGTCGAGTTCGGCAGTTTCACCTGACCATACTGCGGGATGGCGTCGCCATCCATGAACGCCGTTGCCAGGCAGTTCTCTGAGCACGGTGTTGGCTCGATCTTCCTGTACACACATGAGGCGCATCCCGGCGAGTACTATCCACACCTGACCTCAATGGAGCAGAAGTTCAGACATGCGGCGGCGCTGCGCGATGTTCTCGGCGTGACCCGGCCTATTCTCGTCGACGCCCTGGATGGAGCCTGCCACCGCGCTTACGGGTCTATGCCCAACATGACCTGGATTTTCAATCGGTCCGGTATTCCGATCTACAAATCAGACTGGTCGGATGCCGCCAGCGTAGAAAACGCGCTGAGTTACTTCGTGGATGTCAGCCAGCGTCGCAGGGATCGCGAGCGTCTGGCGCCTTTCCACGTGGAACGTCTGGATTATCGCAATGCTGACCGTGAGGCGTTTTATGCCGGCCTGGAACGTAGTGGGCCGAAAGCCGTGCGCGAGTTTCGCGAGGCGTTTGGCTGACTATGTAGTTGGGTGGGATGGCAATATAGCGCACACTCTGTATGCATCGCTGACCGAGAAAATACCACAGAGTTGCCGAATATTCGCCAGATATCATAGAGATTGCTATCAAATTGTCGTACAGTGGATGTGAGATATCGTAACGCCAGTTAGTGGGGATATAAGGTGAATACACGAATCAGTGTGGCGCTGGACAACACGGCCAACGGCCAGCAGTGCGGGCGAGAAGTCGCGCGCTCGGCGCTGTCCAAAATGGACCCGGACCACATCTCTTTCGCGCTGCTGTTCGCCTCACATCCTCAGCCGAAGCAGGTTCTGCAGGGCGTGTCTGAAGTACTGGGGGATCGTACGCCCCTCATCGGCGCGACATCGGCGGGTGAGTACTCTCACCAGGGTTATGTCGAGGATGGTGCTGGTCTGCTGCTGGCTCAGAACGATCAACTGCTGTTTCATGCCCTGGGTCAGCCAAAGCGCTGGCTGCGCATCGGCTCGATGCTGGGACGGCTGCACGGCAACACTGAAGACGGCCTCAAAAGCCCATTCCATCACCGTACGCTGATGCTCTTCCCCGACGACTCATCGATGCAGTTGAATCAGGTCGTTGACACCGCCATCAAAGAGACGGCCATGCTGTACGACATCATTGGTGGCCCTGGCCCAACCATTCCCGCGCCACCCAGACCGCCGGCTCTTTTCCACAATGGACGTCTGTTCAAAGCAGGGCTGGCCGGTGCCGAGATTCTCAGCCGGCAGCCGGTTGGTTCGGCGCTGGCGAACGGCTGGGAAGTCGTCAGCGGGCCGTATCGCGTGACCAAGGCCAGCGATCAGCGAGTCATCCGGCTCGATGGCCGCCCGGCGCGCGAGGTTTACGAAGACTTCGCCCTGGAACAGGGACTTGACCTGAGCGACGGCCTGCCGCCGGATTTCGGCATGAATTATCCGATCGGTATCTGCGAAGGTTCTGACTGCCAGGTAAGCCTGGTGATGGGTTTCGACGCCAGCGGCAGTTTGCAGATGACCACAGCGCCGCGCGCCAACAGCCTGGTTCACATTCTGGCTGTTAGGCCACAGTCAATGGTATCCGCCGCCCGTCGTGCCATCCGGCAGGCACTGGACGGGTTGGGGGATCAGCGGGCAAGCGGAGCCTTGTTCATCGACTGTATGTCAACGGCGATGCTGCTCGAAGACGCCTACCGCCAGCAGCAGCAGGCCGTCCGTGAAGAACTGGGCGATATGCCGTTTCTGGCGTTTCGCAGTCATGGCGTGCTGGCGCGTCTGCGAGGACAGATCGCCGGTCATTATGAGTGCTCGGTGGGCGCGTGTATCTTCCCTGAATAGGATGCTGTCGGATGCCAGAGGACTACCAGAACACGCTCATCCAGATGATGACCGCGCCCACACTCGAAGCGACGGTGTCGCTGGCAGTCGAGGCGCTGCGCTTGCTGATGCAACCGGTCAGCGCCGGGCTGCTGCTGTGGGATAGCGATCTGGCGCGTTACATTGTCGGTGAGGTGTACGTAGCGCGCCCGTCGGACGCGCCTCAGTTCCGGCGTGCTGCCGTGTCTTCGGCGCTCGCGGCGTATGAATACAATGCAGTTGATGCCCGCTGCATGGAGAGCGGCCTGTACTATGAACCACTGAACACACCCGAAGGCCGGCATGTGGGCGCTTTCGTGTATCCCGTATCGGCTCCTGTAACTGTTTCCCGTGCTGAACAGGTGCGACGCTACGCACAGTTATTGCGCGCCACGACTCGTGCCATCTGGATGATGACACGTATCGAGCAGGCCGACCGCGAACATGCCCAGCTCATCGAAGACCGCGAGCGCCTGCAGCAACTGCTGCACGCCGTCGACCAGCAGCAGCAGACAATTGACCGCCTGCTCACGCTGGAACGGCAGTTCTCGGCGTCGCTGGAAGCGCAGGTCGAGGAGCGAACCGCCGCTTTGCATGAAGCCCAGGCGCGCATCATCCATAGCGAAAAACTGGCGGTGATCGGTAAGCTGGCCGCGTCGCTGGCGCACGAGATCAACAACCCGTTGCAAGCCATTCAGAGCGGCGTCGGGCTGATGATTGCCGAACTGGCAAGCGGTCAGGTGGCTAATGTCCACGCCGATCTCAAAGTGATCCAGGCCGAACTGGAACGGGTGCAGTCCATCTTCAAGCAAATGCTCGACTTCAATCGTCCCGCGCCTGCGCAGCGCGAACCGCTCGACTTGAACGCCATCTGCGAGGGCGTGCGCGTACTCCTGCGCAAGCGCCTTCAGGAAACAAACATCGAACTTCACCTGGACCTGGAGCCAGACCTGCCCACCACCTGCGGCGACAGCAATCAGATTAAGCAGGTGTTGATTAACCTGATCCTCAACAGCGCCGAGGCGATGCCGTCCGCTGGTGGTCACATCAAAATCGGCACGCGCTGGGCAGACAATCAGGTGTGTATTCAGGTAATCGACACCGGCTGTGGCATCAGCCATGAGCATTTGTCGCAGTTGTTCGAACCATTCTTCACCACCAAAACACGCGGTCTGGGCCTCGGATTGGCGATTTCGCAGGAGATCGTTGAGAAGCATCGAGGACGGATCGATGTTTGCAGCCAGCCCAGTCAGGGCACCACGTTTACCATCAGTCTACCAGCTAAGGAAAGCTGCCATGACCACTGAATCCCGACTGCTTGTCGTCGACGACGAGGCCGTTATCCGTAGTTTTCTCGTCCGGGTGCTGGAGCGGGAAGGGCACACGGTAATTGCAGCCTGTAATGGCGCCGAAGCCCTGGACGTGCTCAAACAGACCAGGATCGACCTGATGCTGTCTGATATTCGTATGGACCAGATGGACGGTGTGGAACTGCTCAAAGAGGCGCGGACGCTGTACCCGGATCTGGCGATTCTGCTGCTGACCGGTCATGCAACCGTAGACTCAGCCGTCGCCGCGCTGCGTCATGGTGCTCTGAACTATCTGCTGAAGCCAGTAAAAAATGAAGAGATTGTAGAAGCGGTCAGCACTGCGCTGGAGACGCGCCAGCATCAGCAGCGCCGAGATCAGCTCGAAAAGTTAGCGGCACAGTTTTCCAGTGTCATCGCTGGCGATTCGGCCTCGTTTCCAGTCGAAGCGGATGCGCAGTTAAATCGTGTTGAGTGCGGCGGTATTACGCTCGATCTGACCAGCTACACCGCCCACAAAGACGGGCAGCGCCTGAACCTTACTCCCACGGAGTTCCGACTGCTGGTTAAGCTTGCCCAATCACCGGGTATGGTGTTCGATTACGTCGAACTGGTGCGCGATGCCTGTGGTTATAGCTGTGCTCGCCACGAGGCGCAGGAAATTATCAACGCGCATATCCGCAATCTGCGCAGCAAGCTCAACGTCGAGCCGGGCAATCCGCTGTATGTCGAATCCGTGCGCAGCGTGGGCTATCGCCTGGTCGAACCGGATGCCTGAATCTGTGGCGCAAGTCTGTTTGTGAAGGATTGGTCGCCCCATTGAGAATACGGATTCATCAACAGCCTGTTTGTGCTGGCGCTGGTGAGCGTGATGGTGGCTGCCGCCAGAATTGGGCAGGCTACTGCTTATGATCGGCAGGCAGTCTGGCTGTCGAAAGTAGTTGAGCAATCGAACGCATTTCCAGTTTGGCCAGGATGTTCTGCCGGTGCTTGTCAACAGTTCGCTTGCTGATTGACAGGCGTTCGGCAATCTCTTTGCTGGTACAGCCGCTCATAATGTAGGTCAGTATCTGCTGCTCGCGCGGCGTAAGTAGATTCAGATCGATGTTGGCGCGAGGGGGCGGTGGCGAGTGTTCCTGAGAAGTCCGGATCTGACGCTTCTTCAGTCGCGTGCGTATGGCGGACAACAGATCATTATGCGAGAAAGGTTTGGTCACATAGTCATCCGCGCCCAGAGTCATCCCATAACGTACCTGCTGCAAGTCCGACCGCGCCGTGATGAAGATAAACGGAATGTCTACATACCGGGACGAACTGCTTAACTCCTTCAATACCTGATAGCCATCCATGCCGGGTAGCATAATATCACAGCAGATAATATCGGGTGGGTTTTCTTCAATCAGACGCAGCCCCTCACGGCCATTCTCTGCCGCCGTAACCTCAAAACCTTCGGCTTCGAGTACAAATACGATCTCTTCTCGCAGCGAGTCATCATCTTCAATAATCACCAGGCTGATTTTCCCGTCCATAAGAGATTGTTCTCACTTTCAGATAATCTCCAAGCCTCACTGATGAGTGAGCACCCGCCACCTCAATCGAATATCCTGCGTCTGGCGGTGATGGTTACGGCGCTTCTTGCCTCAAGGGAAGCTTGACAGTGACTTTGGTTCCCTTGTTGACCTCAGAATGAATGCTGAGGTCCCCCTTATGTAATCGGACGATCTTGCTGGCAAGGAACAGGCCCAGGCCCACACCCTGCTGCTCTTTATGCTGGCGATCAACTTGCTCAAAGGGCAGGGTAGCTCGCCGAATTTCCTTCTCGTCTAAACCACAGCCATGGTCGATAATTGAGATATAAGCCAGCGAAGAATTGGACCTGAACCGGATATAAACCTGTCCATCCGCCTTGGAGAAAGCCAGCGCGTTAGAAATCACTTCAGCGAAAGCGTATATCAGTTTACTAATGTTGCCTTCGATGATGGTATTCATCAGATGCGGATTGTTGATGTCTGCATTGATTTTCAGGTCTCGATTTCTGGGTGCCAACTGCCGGCCCAGGTTGATGGATGACTCCAGAATAGTCGCGACAGCCTGCTTATACAGATAACCAGCAGAACCCGATTCCTCGGTGGCTTCCGTTGTAACCAACCCCGATTCCAGTTCCACCATACATAAGATCTGCTCGACAACGCGATTCAGGCGACTTGTGCCGTAACTCAGCGAGTCGATCAGTTCGCGCACTTCTTCGTCAGAAAAGTCCTGAAGGTACGCATTGAGCAAGTCATGTACCAGATTGATCGGAGCCAGGGGAGTGCGTAATTCATGGGCGATCATGCGCACAAATTGTTTCTTTGCTGCCGTCAGGCCGCTGGCCAGTTCCTGGAATTCTTCTCGTTTTCGTAACCGCGCATACACAGCAGCCAGCAGTTCGGCGTGCGTAAAGGGTTTAACCAGATAATCGTCGGCCCCAAGTTCCATGCCCTGGCGTATCATCATACGCTCGCCACGTGCTGTCAGGAAAATGAAGGGTATGGAGCGCGTCCGCTTGACTTTGTGTAACTCCTGTAGGACTTCCATACCATCCATTTGAGGCATCATAATATCGGAGAGGATGAGGTCCGGTTCGATTTCAAGGGCGGCTAGGACACCATCAGCGCCGTTGGTACAGGTCGTTACGTCAAAGCCTTCAAACCGCAGAACGTCACTGATCTCTTCCAAAATGTCATATTCGTCTTCGATCACGAGAATTCGAGTCATGTGCCACCTCGGCGTGCATTGGGTCGATAATAAGCGATTGTTGGATGGGCAGCCTGATGACAAATCGCGTCCCACGGTTGACTTCACTCTCAAACGTGATGCTGCCGTTGTGCCGCTGGACGGCGTTGTTAACGACCACCAGGCCAAGGCCAGACCCCGGTATGTTCTGCACATTGCTGCCTCGCCTGAACATCTGGAACATGCGATCATGCTCTGAGCTGGGTATACCGATACCTTCGTCGGCGACACTCAGCACGATCTCAGCGCCAGCACAATCCAGATCAACCGTTACCTGGCTGCCTTCTTCGGAATACTTGATCGCATTTGACAGTAGATTGTGAATAATCTGGCGAAACATCTTCGGGTCTACTTCGGCTTCACATTTTCGCCGCTGGTCATTGAAGACGAGCCGATAACTCTGATGGGTCTGCCGGAAATCGCTCAGAATCTCGTTCACCATACTGGCGATGTCGGTTTGCACCGGGCTGAAAATGAAACTGGATTCCGTTTTTCCCAGCGATAGCGCGTCGTCCAGCATGGCCGTCATATGACGCACCTGCGTTTCGATCTTCAAATGGCGCCGGATTTTCTGTTCTTCAGATAGGCGGTTGTCATAGCGCATCAGCGTCTCATTGCTGGAGTTGATGATGGATAAGGGGGTGCGGAATTCGTGCGAGACCATCGAGATGAAGTCGTTGCGCAGCCTGTTGAGTTGAACTTCACGTTCAAGCGCCAGTTGCAGTTCGCTCATAGCCTGCTTGTAGACGGTGATATCGCGGCAGTGCCACAGGTGTTCGACACAATTGCCATGTACGATGGGGTTGTAGTCGCACGACATGACACGCCCATCTTTCAGTGTCAGTTCGTATTGTTTGAGAACCCGTTGCTCCTGCATAGCGGTGACCGCATGGTGGCGCATTTCTTCCGGATGAGTGACGACTTCGGCAAATTGGTCCAGCAGTTCCGCAAAGGTTTCAGGCTCATCTTTGCCCAGACCGTCAATAAAAGCACGGTTTATGCGGATGATCTTTCCATCCGCCGACACCAGCAAAACAGCCGATTTGATGTTGTCCAGCACAGTGTTTAACCGCAGGGTGACTTGTTCGGCCTGCTGCTGCGCGGTCTTGTCCGCTGTGATATCGACCAGAATGCCATTTATCTGCACTGGCTGAGAATCCCGGTAAACGACATAAACGCGGTCCTCGACCCAGCGGATTTGCCCGTCCTGGCGCACAATCCGGTACTGGAAGGTGTAATGATCGCCTTCTTCCTCAAGTAACTGCTGGTAAGCGGAATTGGCCGAATCCCGATCCTGCTCATGAACAACCGCTTTCCATAGTTTCGGGTTCTGGTAGAACTGTTGCAAAGGATAGCCGGTCAGGTATTCAATGGCCCGGTTCAGATATATTGTACTCCCGTTTTCCAGGTCCAGTGCGTAAATGACATCATCGACGCGATTCAGGATGTTGTTCAGTTCGGTTTCGGTTCTTTCCAATGCGCTGGCTGCGCGTTCGTACTGTATGGCGGCGGCCAGCACGTTAGCGACCAAACGCAGAGTCTCCAGTTCTATAGAAGTCCAGACGCGCTTCTGAACAACCGAATCAAAGCCGATAAACCCCCAGAATTCTCCTTCAACGATGACTGGCATGACGCAGATGGACTGAATCCCCTGCGCTTCGAGCGTTTGGCGTTCGCTTTCCGGGAAAGTATCCACATCACCGACAATAGGGCGGTTGTTGCTGAGGTTATCGACCCAGCGTTCATATCCGGTATAGTCACCGCCTTGCAGATCGGGGTTGTCGATCTGCGGAGTGACGTATGACTGTGCCCATTCGTAGCGTTGGTAAAAGCGGAGTGCACCCTCCTCGTTTACATTTTCGAACAGGTAAACGCGATGCACGCCAGTCGCCAGCCCCAGTTTCTTAAGCGCGCTGTTGATATACTGGTGCCACGAAGGCGCTTTGAGGAATCCCTGAGCGATGTCACCCAGCGCCACTTGAATCGCGTCAAGACGGACGGGTGCCACTGAGGGGCCGTCTGTTGGATCAGCAGAGGTGTCAACTGAGTCCCGCAGGCTGGCCAGTACGTCTACCAGATTATGGAAGTTATTTCCCCCATGAACTGATGGCACGTAGATAACGGCATGCGCCTTATTTCTCAGGCTAAGGTTGTGGCGCGACAAATCCGTGTCATGAACAATGAGGAAATCGCAGGCGTACTTTGATGCCTTAACCGCCTCCTGGACATCGACGAACATTAAACGAAGATCGCTGTACGTATGTGCCAGAAACTGCTTTTGTGTACGAGCAAGGTGTGTAACCACCACAACACTGATCTGCGTATATTCAGACATACTGTTCCGCTCTGTCAACCTGGCGATGTTTCCAGTATAGCTATAAAACTAAAATGATGAAATAAGTATTAATACGTATAAATATAGGTGTGTCAGTAAAGTAAATACGGAAATCTCTGCCAGTCTGAACTCAAATGAAGCAGGAATCGTGAGATTACCCGCACATTAGCCTCAGATATATACGTACAAATGACAATTTCGGAAAAACTGGATTCGGTTTATTCTCAACTCAAATCCTGATCGTCGGGTGTAAAGCGTTGTAGAGCATTTGTCCTGCTCGGGCCTTGAAACCCACATTAGTGCTACACAGAGCGAACACACCGAGACCGCGCACTTTTGGTAGTTGAGATTGGGTTGCTTTGTTGATGCGAACCGCCAGAAGGTTTTGGATTGTAGAGCAACTCATTGAGCATCACACTCTACCCGGCGATCAGGATTTTTATCGCTGCACCGGCCCCTCACTCATTCATCACCAGTATCGAAAGCACAACTTAATAAACAAAATAAGTATAAGTACTACTTGGTGCTCTATCGTTATTGTATAAAATATTATGTGTATCTGTCATTTGGAGAGAGAACACGCATGAACACGCTTCTGGTGGAAGACGATCACGGCATGCAGCAATTGTTCCTGGCAATGTTGAACATATGGAAGTTCGATGTAACCGCTTTTTCCAATGGCGAGCAGGTTCTGAGTTGGATTGAAAGTATCGACGACAGTGTCGAACCGTATACTTTGCCCCACTTGGCGATTATCGAAATGCGGCTGCCGGGCGATATTAGCGGAGATTTGATTGTCAGACGTCTGCGCCGGCATCCGCTGCTGCGCAATATAGCCATCGCGCTGACGACCACTTATCGCCTGCCAGCGCAAGAGGAGATGCTGTTTTATCAGATCGGTGCCGACAGGATCATCTACAAGCCCCTGCCTCCAATGAGCACCTTGAGGAACATACTGCTGGACATGATCGCATCGCGCAGGGGAGCGGGCTTCAGCCCTGTCACTCTGTGAATAATTAAGAAAAAATGAATTTTGATTTAGGGTGCACGTACTCTTTACGATTTAATCTACTGCTTTCTGTTATAGTTACAGTATCGAGACTGCTTGTGTCAGCATACGTTTATCATTCTGTGTTTATATGATGGCCTGATTCTTACAGGTCTGTTGACTGAGCAAATCGGGGGTGTTTATCATACTAAAGAGTGAGTAGACATCGTGACCAGACTAGACTCAACGATCGCGCGCATGCGTCAGTTAGAACAGACTAATCGACGCATGGAGGCCATTCTCAACAGCAGCAGCGATGCGATCCTGCTTGTTGATATGCAGTGTGGCATCCAGCAGGTCAATTTTGCATTTTGCGAACTCCTCATTTGCGATCATGATACTTACTTTGGTAAGTCGCTGGACACACTGCTGGAAGCCGCCCATATTCCCCAGTTACATCAGGCGTTATCCCGGGTTATTGACTACCAGCAAACGATCAAGCCGTTCGAAATCGGAGTCCTCCGCACCGATCAGTCGGTCTTCGCCGCGGAGATGAGTCTGGCTCCAGTGCGCAGACTCGCCGGTGAAGATCAATTGGTCATCTGTACCATCCGTGACATCAGCGAGCGCAAAATCGCAGAGATGGCCCGCGCAGAAGCGGAAAAACGCTATCGGGGACTCTTCGAACAGTCGAATGATGGTGTGATCCTGCTCGACGAAAACGGCAAACACCTTCAGGTAAATCAGCGCGCCGCCGATATGTTTGGCTACACGGTTGACGAGCTTCTGGCGCTGTCTGTAGCGGATGTTTCGACGGATGTGGGGGCCAGCCGGCAAATAGCCAGAGAAATCATGCAGACCGGGCATGTTCCTCCTTATACACGCTGGTTTCGCAAAAAGAACGGCGAAACATTCGCAGTGGAGGTCAACGCCGAACGAGTCCTCGATACGCACGGCAACTTCAGCCATATTCAGAGTGTCATGCGCGATCTTTCCTACGTCCGGCGCATGGAGCAGACTATCCACGAGAAGGACCAGCAACTCGAACGTTTCTTCACGTCGTCGCTTGAACTGTTGAGCATCGCCAGCATTGTCGATGGACGTTTTATTCGGGCCAATGTCATGTGGCAGGAGGCTATGGGATACGCCCCGCATGAACTGCATGGGCTGCCCATGCTTGACATCATCCACCCGGACGATATGCAGAAGACCCGCGAGGCGATGGAGCGACTCAGGCGAGATCACATCCTGCGTGATTTCGTCAATCGCTGTCGCCACCGGGACGGCGCGTATCATCATCTGGAGTGGCGGGTAGTGCTGCACGGCGACCTGATTTATGCCGCGGCCCGCGATATAACCGAACAACTCAACATGATCGATGCGCTGCACCACAGCGAACAACGGTTGCAAGCGACGCTGGCCGCGATCCCCGATATGGTGTTTCGTAACGATCTTGAAGGCACCTATCTGGGTTATCATGGGCCGGTGAAGAGCCGCCTGGCTGTGCAACCTGATTTTTTCATCGGTAAGAGGACCAGAGATGTGCTGCCACCCGATCTTGCAGAAATCGCCGACCGCGCCATACACGAAGCCAGCCAGTCGCAAAAGCCCTGCACTTATGAATACAGCCTGACATTACCCGAAGGCATGCGTGATTTCGAGGCGCGCTCGGTGCCCATAAATAACAGTGAAGTCCTGACTATCGTCCGTGATGTGACCGACCAAAAGCAGATGGATCGTGACCTGCGCGAGAGTGAAACCCGCTTCCGTCAGATCGCGGAAAACATCAACCAGATATTCTATGTTCGCTCATCAGATCGCAGGCTGCTGTATCTCAGTCCGGCTTACGAGAAAATCTTCGGACGCTCGTGCCAGAGCCTTTACGACGATCCCTTATCACATATACAAAGCATTCACCCGGACGATGTTCGCCGGATGACTGGCCCTGACCATCCCTTAAAGCGACTCTCTGCGGGCAAGAATGTTGTCGAATATCGCATTGTTCGCCCAGACGGCGAGATCCGCTGGATTGAAGAACGTACGTTCCCGGTTTATGACGAGCACGGCGAAATGATCCGTTATGTCGGTATCGTGGAGGACATCACCCGACGCAAAGAGTCTGAAGAGATGCTCAAAACTACGCTGGAAAGAGAAAAGGAATTAAGCGAACTCAAATCGCGGTTTGTGTCAATGGCTTCACACGAATTCAGGACGCCCCTGGCCGCCATTCTGGCAACCACAGAGACGCTGCGGATGTACCGGGATCGGTTGGACGAGGATCAGATCAATCACCGCCTGGACAAAATCCGGCGACAGGTGAAGTATATGCAGCAGGTCATGGATAATCTGCTGAACATCGCCCGTGCCCAGGCTGGCAAAATCGAATTCTCCGCCAGATTAGAAGACCTGGACCTGATCTGTCAGGACATCATCGAAGAATATCACAGTCGCCCCAGCTATGAAGGGCGTATTCAGTATCGTTGCGATCGTGCCCCTGTCTTTGTTGAAGTGGATGGCCGCATGATGCGTCAGATACTGAGTAATCTGCTGTCCAATGCCCTTAAATACTCCTCGTCCGGTGTGCTGCTGAACTTGTCATATGATGAACACCAGACGACAATTCGGGTAGAAGACAGCGGCATTGGTATCCCGCCGGAGGAGCTTGATAAGATCGGCCAACCGTTTCATCGTGCGCAAAACGTAGGTACGATTTCTGGCACCGGGTTGGGCCTGAACATTACCCGGCAGGCGGTGCAGGCGCATAGTGGCAATTTTCAGATTAATAGTGAGATAGACGTTGGCACGACCTGTATCATCACGCTGCCCAACACACAACCCGGAGATGTGAAATGACAAGCATTCTGATTGTTGAAGACGATACAGGGCTGCGTGAAGAAATCTCAGACTGGCTTGAACTGGAAGGTTACCACACCCTGCTCGCGTGTAACGGCAGAGAAGGGCTGGCCATCGCGGCACAACACACCCCCGATCTTATCGTCAGCGATATTGCCATGCCAGAGATGGACGGCTTTAACTTTCTGCTGGAATTGCGCGCCAATAGACAACTGAGCGACTTGCCTTTTATCTTTCTGACGGCTTCCGCTGACTACGAATTCGTGCGTAAGGGCATGGGGCTGGGAGCTGATGATTACCTGATCAAACCTTTCACCCATGCCGAGCTGCTCAATGCCATCAGCGCCCGATTGCAGCGCAAACAACTGCACGACGAGATCGCTGACATGCAGGTTAACCTGTTGTCACAGGCGCTGCAACAGGAGCGCCGGTTGAATTCACTACAGGCCAGCATCAGCACGATGCTGTCCCATGATCTGCGTGGACTGCTGACGGTCGTGCTCTCATCCAGTGGGCTGCTAAAAAAATACCGGGAAAGAATGACCACGCAGCAGCAGGATCGCCATATCGAACGTATCGAAGGGGCTACCTATCAGATCATCCACATGCTGGATGACATTCTTTTGAGCGCCGAAATGGAGGCCGATGCTCTGTGCTTCCAGCCTGAGGTGGTCGATTTGTCCACGATGGTTGGCAAGCTGGTGACCGAGTTTCAGATCATTACCGACGAGACCCACACCATCGCTTATCAATGCCCCGTGAACAGTGTTGCAAATGTGGACCGACGCCTTTTCCGGCAGATCATGGCCAATCTACTGTCAAACAGTGTCAAATACTCGCCAGATGGCGGCGACATCCTGGTGTCGCTGAACTGCGATGACGGCAATATTATTCTGACGGTGGCCGACAAGGGTATAGGCATTTCGGCGGAGGACATACCGCGACTGTTTGACCCGTTTTTCCGCGCGGAGTCGGTCAAGAAGATAACCGGCACTGGACTTGGCCTGCCCATTGTCAAGCGCGCCGTCGAGCTGCACGGTGGCACCATTCAGGTGAGCAGCAAAGCCGGTGAGGGAACCCGCTTTACGATTGTGATTCCGCAGAGTTTAGGCTGATGCGGTGAGGCTACAACGTTATGGTGATGGGGACTCGCACTGTGACCACTGTACCCACCGATTCACCACTTTCTACATGAACACAGCCATCGAGTTGTTCCACTAACTGGCCGACAAGCGCCATGCCTATGCCATTACCGGCTATTTCGTCCAGGTTACTGCCACGAAACAGAGGCTTGAAGATTTCTTTCTGCTCGTTCAACGGAATCCCGATGCCCTGGTCAGTCACTTTAATGACCAGGGTGTGTTCGCCACACGTTACGTCCAGCCGTACCGGCCCACTGGAAAACTTGAGCGCGTTCGTCAGCAGGTGGGTCAGGATGATTTCCAGCGCCTCTCGCGGCGCTTTCAGTTTTGTCTTTCTTGAGTTGAGGGGCAATAGTACACGCGACCGGTCGAATACCTCGTACTGACTGGCGCGTTCCATCGCGGATTCAACCAGGTCCTGAGCGTAAAAAGTGGCCGGGACGATGAGAGCGTCGGGTGTGCTATCGAGTTCAAGCAGGCGCAGTATGTCGTCCAGCATAATCGTCGCCCGCTGCACCTGGCTGGTGATACGATGCAAGCGTTGTTGGCGTTGTTCGATAGTGAGTTTGTCACTGTATCGGTCCAGTGTTTCGGCAGCAGAGTGGATAATGGCTAATGGCGTTCTGAACTCGTGAGATAGCCGCTTGAGAATGGCGCTTTTTTGTTGATTAAGGTTTAGTTCCGCTGCCATGGCCGCTTTGTCGTTGGCAAATATCATCCGTAGTACGGTCATGCGCAGTTCGCTGGACTGCTGTTGTGATTTCGGAATATCATCGGCGAGGCGCTTATAAACGCTGATTAGCTTGTCATTGTCGGTCATATCTTCATAATAAGTTTTGAGTGTCCTGAGTATAGTGATCGCCTCGCCCAGCAGATTAGTCTCGATCATCATGGTATAAGCATGTTCAAGATGCTCCGCCGCCTCGTGTTTGCGACCCTCGGCGAATAACACTTCGCTCGTGACTATCAGCGCAGAGTATTCCGCATAGACCGGCATCAGATCTTCGGGGATAGAATAAAACGTATCAAGATGCTGGCGCGCCTCTTCAACCGCGCCACGAGCCAGGCATATTCTGATCATGCTCAGGCGTGCCCTTAATGCAATGTAGGGGAAAGGCGCGTTCTGCAATACATATTCGGCATGTTGGGTCGCTTCATCCAGCTCGCCCAACATGAGATAGTGCGATGCCAGCGAACTGTGCGCCGTATAATAGCGGATATCATGGGTTGGCATCACTGCCACCACACGCCGCAGTAGCTCGACAGCGGCCTGTGGATCGCCCGTTACCCCCTTCAGAATCCCCAGATCATTGAGGGCGAATATCTGGATCATGTCGTCCTGCAACCGCTCTCCCAGCGACAGTTGGTATTCAAGAAGATGTATCGCTTCGTTCATGATGCCGCACCTGGCGAAATTCACGGCGATGACGTTTACCAGGTAAGCCTCAGTTTCCATCAATCCAAAATCGCGCGCCAGCATCAGTCCTTCCATGGCGTATACCAGGGATGTCTCAAACCGATTCAAAGAAGCGT
Source organism: uncultured Anaerolineaceae bacterium (assembly GCA_964639225.1). Classification (GTDB taxonomy): domain Bacteria; phylum Chloroflexota; class Anaerolineae; order Aggregatilineales; family Phototrophicaceae; genus CAZXCK01. The sequence continues at coordinate 41,910 of CAZXCK010000009.1, forward strand.
GCGCCCACGCGACGTATCGGATAGCCTGCGTATAACGGTGGATGTCCCCGGACTTTTGTGAATGCGCCAGGGCGGCCTGAGCGTGATTGAGACACGTTTCGTAATCGGTATACATAACCGCTTCGGACTGCGCCAATTGGTTGTCGATTACAGTAACGAGATCTTTAGCAGAATCAGCTTGTGTGGACAATTCGGAACCCTCTATAACGTTAACAATCTTAAAGGTCAGCTTGCTGGCGCTTAACTGCAATTCTAGCATATAACGTTCACCGAAAAGTTCAGGTTCTCGTGCGGGTCGCTTACACAATCCACTTGCGGCGACGCTGCCGGCTGCCGCAAAACCTCAGACCATCACCGCAGTTTGACCTAACTCAAGAGCTAAGGCGCTTTTAAGCAACGATAAAACTCGCCCTAAGGGGGCCGTTTTGCTGGGTGGAGATAATGCGCATCTGACTGTTTATGAAGTCTGTAAATATTTCATGAATCGTTTTTGGGAAATTCTCAACAGTTTGGTATTGGAAATACACCTAGAATAGACAATGGGCTTTAATCATTTCCAAACGTTTTGCTAACCAAGCTCATTCTCATTCATTTATTTATACACCGGAGGCGACAGTCATCATGAGCCACTCATCATATGGGCATCGATCATCCTGGGTCAGCAGTATCATCCTGCTGGTATTGCTGCTGTCGATTGGAAACGCATTCGCCCAATCACAGGACCCCACAGCTACACCGGCGGATCCCGCTGCCGAATCCACAGAGGATGTGACCATTCCCACTCTGGTGGAAACGGCGACGACTTCACCCACCGGTCAGGAGACGGAATCCAGCGAGACCATCACTCCGCCCGCAGACGAACAGCCTGGTGACGATCCTGAGCCGACGCCTCTGGAAACCGAAACACAGGAACCCGATCCGACGCCTACTACTGAGCCGCCCGCTGATGGCGATGGCTCCGGTGACAACCCCGACAGCTCCGGCGACACAGGCCAGTTGCCTATAATCCCGATGGCCCCGCAGACCTTCTGCCAGATGGACATCAACGACGCCGATGATGACAATCCGTTTACCTATGATTTCGAAGTCACGCAGGCCAACAACATCGACTCCTTCGCCTGGGACCTGGGTGATGGCGCGACCAGTACCGCTCCGAATCTGTCGCACACTTACGCGGATGTCGGCACTTACAATGTAACGCTGGTCTGCACACCGCTTACCGGCTTTGGTAGTGACATTACACTGAACGGCAGCATTACTATCGAGCCGGTGCCGCAGGCTGCTTTCGAGGTTGTTCAGGGTTACACCATCGTGCAGGCTGTCAGCCCCGCCAACCCGGTGACCATCACGACCGTTAACCAGAGCACACCCAGCGGCCTGACGTTCGCCTGGCAAGTGCGCCGCGCCGATGACTCGCTAGTGTGCAGCGGCACCGACCCCACCATCACCTGCAACCTCACCGAATACGGTGAGTACGATGTGCAGCTTACGGCCAGCGCCGGGTCAATCGACTCGGTGATGACGCGCACTGTCGCCGTTAACGCGCCGCCGCCGCAGGCGACCTTCACCCTGAGCGATGCCGGCGGTCCCGGTCCCACGCTGCCGGTTGATGTCACCGGTGTGGACCTGGGTGCAGGGCCAATCACGTCCTGGGACTGGATCTGGACTTTTGAGGATGGCACTACCGGTAGTCGCACCGATGCCGCGCCTGACCCCTTCACAATCAATTTCCCGTCGGGCACGCATCAGGTGCGGCTGGATTACTCCGGTCCTGGCGGCTCTGGCGACGTTGTCAAGCAGGTTGTCGTTTACGAAGACACAGCCAACCTGACAGCCAGCTTTACGTGGGAATCACGAGGGACCACCAGCGATGGCACCGGTGTTGAAATCTGTTTTACCAACACCAGCGAAGGACTCTACACCGTAAGTCAGTGGGACTTCACCGGCGATGGCAGCTACGACGTGACCGATAATTCATCGCCGGTGTGCTGGGTTTATCCGGCTGAGGGCTTTGTTTTCGTCACGCTGCGTATTGCCACCAGCGCCGCCGACGATGCGGACTTTTCCACCGGCACAGAACAGGTCGAGGTTGTCTTCTCGCCCATCGCTCAGTTCAACATCACGCCCGACACGGAGATCACCGAAGGCACGCTCATCAGCCTTCAGGGCGACATCAGCGACGGGCAGATCGACACCTACACCTGGGAAATCAATGGTGTTGAGATCAGCAGCGGCTCGGACGCTAACCTGACCGACATCCCGCTGCCGCAGGTGGGCGCCAACACCATCCGCCTGACCGTGACCGGCCCCGGCGGCTCGTCCTTCACCGAGCAGATCGTCTTTGTTAATCGCCTTGAACTCACCTGCGATTTTGACGGCAATCTGAGCGTGCTTCCCAGCGCTGGCGCGCAGGACTACACCAGCATCATCGGCAACACGGGCGGGCGTGTCATCGATTACCTGTGGCGCGTCACCGGCAGTGGAAGCGGTCTGCCGGCCACCTTTACCACCGAAGACATCAACGTAGATTGGGGTTCGATTGGCACGGGCGCGTTCCTGGTGACGCTCGAAGCCTCGTGGAGCGACGGCGAAGACGGTTCGAGCTGCTCCAGGAGCAGGACCGTTAACGTGTCGTATCCGCCGCTGGTGTGCGATATGACCAACGATCTGCCCGGCACGCTCTACCCGGACGGCCAGACCTACAACTTCAACGGACAGCTCTCCGGCCTGGAAGACCGCGCTATCGACAGCCAGAACATGCAGGTCTTCCGTGATGGCGTTGAGGTGTCGTCTGACAGCGGCAGCGCGCTGAGCTGGCTCAACACCGACGACTCCACCATCGCTACTGCGATTAATTGGCGTGTGCGCTATTCGGCAGCAGCCGACGATGGCTCCGAATGCTTCGAGGACCTGGAGTTCACCACGCAGCCCTATCCAACCGAGCCAACCCTATCCTGCTCGGTGACCGGACAGGGCAGTCCCCGGCCTCAGATGCCCAATCACAACGGGCTGTACAATTACACCATCAACCTGAACGACCCCGCCGGGCGCACATTTGATGTTCTGAGTTGGACGCTAGGCGACAATGGGCAGCTCGTCTCTGCGGCTGGCTCAAACCCGATGACGGTTCGCTGGCTGCCGGATGGGACATTTGGCTATTTGTCATCTGTGGCCGCGTCCATCAGCGTGCAGAATGCCGACGGCTCTACCGAAGACATCAATTGTACACGGCGCAATGTCAACGCCAGCATTCCGCGCCTGACATGCCCCACGCCCACCGGCGACATTCGACCGGTGTTCGGCGAGACCGAAACCTACTCGTCCAGCGTGGTCAACCGCCAGGGTCGTGACCTGACCGTAAGCTGGACCATCACGCGGCCACCGGAGTTACCGCAGAACCTCGGCACGGGCAACAGCATCGACTATACCTTCGACTACGCGCCAGGGGAAAGCTACCAGCTCCGTTACTCGGCGGTGGTCGCGGCATCGGGCAACGTGCCCGGCGATAGCTGTACTTCCAATAATCTGAATATCACCGTCGCTCCGGCGACCGTCAACTTTGACTGCGACGCGTTCCCCGATGGAAGTGGCAACAACTTCTCGCCAGCCAGCCCGACCGCCAGCTACGCCTACACCGTCGATATGGACAACGGCAACGGACTGCTGCTGCGCTACAACTACACGCTGCTGCGACCCGGAATCAACGAAACCCCACTGGCGTCCTACTCGTTCACCAGCAGCGCCGATAATCTCGTGGCTGGCCCTGCCATCCTGGGCGCCAACCTGGCCCCGTTCGGCATCGGCAACTACGTCCTGCGCGTGGACGTGCGCGCCGATGACCCGACGGACAGCGACTACACCTGCTCACTGTCTCGCCAGTTGACAGTAGGCACGTTCAATGTGGGCTTCAGCTACGAAGACGACGAAGAGAATGCAGTAGACAACACCGCCGTTGAGGTCAACACGCCCATCTGCTTCACCAACACCTCGACCACCTCGCATGAGGGCATCGGCGGGCTGGATTACGACTGGACCATTGACGGTGATGCCGCGTTCAACAGCCTGGGCATCAACGACCACAGCGGCCAGGACCTGCCCGGCTGCGTCAGCTTCAGCGAACCCGGAACCTACACCGTGCGCCTGGACGGCGAAAACCGTAACGAAGGCGATGCCGACTTTGAGCGGTCGGGTTCGCGCACGGTGACGTTCAACGTCTACGGCTCGCAGAGCATCGTCATCAGCCGCACCAGCGCGGATTTCGCCCCGGCCACCCTCACGTTTACGGCCAATGGCGTCAATATCACGTCCGGTTATGCCTGGACGTTCTTCGTGCTGGATGAAAGCACCAATACGTGGAGCCAGGTCGGCACGGCCAGCGGCCAGACGGTCAATCGCAGCTTTGGCAGTGGCGGCACCTACCGGGCGGTTGTCACTGGCTCCGGCCCGCTGGGTCCGACCTCAGCCTCGACTGAATTTGAACTCCTGCCTACCGATGGCCTGCGCGCTTCGTTCACGGCCTCGCAGTACGCTGGTATCGCCGAACTGAACGTCTGCTTCACCGATACCAGCGTCGGTGACAATCGTGTGCTGTGGGCGTGGGATTTCGACAATGGCGAGACACTGACTTACAACGCGGCCAGCATCCCCGCCGAAATCTGTACCACCTATCCCGACGTGGCTACCGCTTACCGGCCCCTACTGACTGTGAGCAACACCAGTGGATTGGTGCGTTCGGCCCAGAACACCATCCGTACCTACTCCGCGCTGGAGACCAGTTCCTCGTTCACTATCACGCCTCAGGGCAGTGGCGGTTACTGCTTCTCCGCAATTGTCCCGGCAGGTGTCAGCGTGAATGGCTGGGACTTCGACGATGAGAGTACGGGCGGCGCGCTTACCGACGTGTGCCATAACTTCAATGCAGCCGGCGTCTACCGGGTACAGATGCAGATCGAAAATCCAGAAGGCGAAACCGGTATCGTCGAACGTATCGTGACCGTCGATCCTGATGCCAGCGGCACGCCAGTCCTGAGCGCATCGGGTTCGTGCTCAGCGGCACGGACGGCGTCATTTACCGTGACGAATAATGGCGACGCCATGACGACCGCCGACGAGATCGTGATCCGCAACCAGGGTGGTGACATTGTGTACACCGGGCCGGTCCTGCTTGGCGCAGGGGCCAGCCAGACGTTTGAAGTCGCCGATCAGTCCGGCAGCGTGACGATGGCCTTGGTTGACAATGCCAGCGTCACCGCCAGCACTACCTGTTACTACCCGCCGGAGATCAGCGTTTCGGCGAGCTGCGCCAGCAACCTGCCGGTGTTCACCGTCAGCAACGCCCGGCCTGATGATGGCCCGATGACGGCTCCGCAGAGCTACGAAATCCGCGACAGCGCCAACAATCTGGTCGCTTCCGGCAGTTTCGAGCTTGGCCTGGGGACGGCATCAGAGTCGATCAGCGTGCCAGCGGGCAATAACCCGTATGACACCTATACCTTCATCAGCGATGGCGCGGTGGGCAACTTCAACGTGGGCGAGACCTGCGCGACGCAGCCAGTGCTGGCGGCTGCCAGTGTGTGTTCGCTGGACACACCGGCCTTCGTCATCAGCAACAGCGGGGGCGATATGGTACTCAGCCAGTCGTATACCATATCTCAGGGCGGATCTACCATCGCCAGTGGCAGTCTGAGAATCGGCAGCGGTAACCAAGTGAGTATCAGTCTGCCGGGGGGCATAGACCCATACGAGACGGTCACCTTTGTCACTGATGGATTCGCTGGCACGCTCAATGTTGACTACGACTGCACCTCGCCGAACCTGTCCGCGACGTCGGACTGTGCCGCGCCGGTCGCCATCACCGTGACTAACAGCGGCGGTAACATGGTCGTCGGCCAGGACTACACCATCACCAGCGG
>CAZXCK010000009.1:47921-65882 GCA_964639225.1 uncultured Anaerolineaceae bacterium
TACGAACGGCTTCGCCGGTGACGTGGTCTATGTCCACGACTGCGACCAACCGGACCTCATCATGAGTTCGACGTGTGCGGTGCCGGTCGCCATCACCGTGACCAACAACGGGGGCGACATGCTCGAAGGTCAGGACTACACCATCAGCAGTGGTGGCGAGACAGTCGCCAGCGGCACGCTGGAACTGGCCAACGGCGAAGCGACGACGATCACGCTGCCGGACGGCCTCGATCCCTACGCGGCTTACATCTTCAATACGAACGGCTTCGCCGGTGACGTGGTCTATGTCCACGACTGCGAACGTCCGGAACTGGTCGTCACCTCTACGTGCAGTTTCCCGGTTGCGGTGCGCATAGAGAATCGCGGCGGCACAATGCTGGAGCTGGAACGCTTCAATATCAGCGCGCCGGATGGCGAGGTCGTGACGTCCGGCGGTCTGCTGTTGGGTGTTGGCGAAGATCACACCGTCAGCCTGATAGGACGCACGCCTTACGTGCGCTATGCCTTCGTCACCGACGGTTACAGCGTCGTCACCGACACCATGAGCGACTGCGGCCAGCCCGCGCTGGCAGCGGTATTCACCTGTGATCCGGTTCCGGCATTCATCGTGACCAACACCGGCAGCAGCACAGCGGCGACTCATACCGCCCACATCCACACCAGCGACGGCACGTTGATTCTGAGCGAGAGCCTGACGCTGGCGGCTGGCGCGGTGCAGGTCATCACCATACCGGAAGACAGCGCCTTCAACGGCCCGCTGACGCTCAGCACCGGCGACTTTGGTATCGCTGCGTCTTCGACAATGTCGGAATGTGATGCGCCCGCCCGCACGGGTGCAGGCATCATAACCGGCCCCGCCGCGCCGGTCACGGGCTTCGCCAGTCTGGCGCTGCTCCCCGCCTGGCAGGATGTTCCTACCTGCGGCGTAAACTGTCCCATATTCCAACTCTACCACACCGATGAAGTCGGCGGCTGGGAAATCTTCCGGCTGGACGGCGCAGATGCGCTCAACCGGACCACCTGGCGTGAGAATCTGTCCCTGGGCCTGGATGAGAACGTGGCCAATATGTCCCCCAGTCTGTCGCCAGACTATCGCTGGGTCGTCTTCCAGAGTGACCGCGACGGCAACTGGGAGCTTTACATAGCGCCCACCAGCGGCGGTGATCCTGACGCGGTGCGCCGTCTCACGTTCAACAGCGTTGCCGTTGATGCCGACCCCATGTGGGGTTCCAGCAACTTTGTCGTCTTTGAGACGACACGGCATGGCGTGTGGGACCTGTATATGATCGACATGTCCACCGGGCGCGAGTATCGTCTGACCGATGACGACGGCAACGATACCAACCCGTTCTGGTCGCCGGACGGCTCACGAGTCGTCTTCCAGAGCGACCGTCCCGACGAGAATGGCCTGCGCCAGTGGGCGATCTTCGAGCTGAACCTGGCGACGCGCAGCGTCACTCGCCTGAGCGATGGCAGCAGCATCGACGTGGATCCGCAGTACTCTCACGACGGCAGGCATATCGTCTTCCGCACTTACACCGCCGAAAATGCGACCAGTGTGCTGGCTGTGATGGACGCCGATGGTGGCAATCGCCGCGTCATCAGCGACCCCGCCGGTGACGCCACTAACGCCGCCTGGTCGCCGTCAGATCGTTACATCGCCTACCAGTCCGATCTCAACGGTGGCCTGGATGTCTACGTTTACGATATGCAATCCGGCCAAACCCGCCAGGTCACCATCGACGAGGCACCCAATTACGCGCCTACCTGGATGTGTGACGATGAGCATATTATGTTCACTTCAGATGCCGGTAATTCTCCGAACATTTTTGTAGTGCGGGCTGCGCCTATCGATGCGCCGCCGGTTCTGGCCATCGAAGACGCCGACCAGATGACGTTTGAAGACTACAACGATATCTATCCGCTGAGTACACCGGCAGAGGAAAATGCCAGCCGCGAAGGGCAGACGATGCGCGGTGCCTTCGGTGAGCAGACCAGTTTCCTGAGTCCGCCGACCGTGGTCACGTTGCCTGATCCCACGCTGGATGGCGCCATCATCGATATTCAGATCGATCTGGAGACCTGTCCGGTCCCTGGCATCTCCAACTGATGTATCCAGATCGCCACCCATTCGGTGGTGGTCCAGCAGCACAACACTTGCCCGTCCCGGTTACATGCAATCGGGATGGGCAGGCTGGTCCAAAATCCACCCGGGACACAATGACGCATTAGGCGCGTGTTTCTGCGAACAGGCAAATCGAAATATATCGGCGTCATAAAGCGACAATCCCGTCTCAAGAACGGGATTGTTTTGTCTTCGGAACAAGCGCAGGCTGTGTGGGTTGGTCGATTGCTCCAGGCCGGAAATACATGCCAGTGTGGCTGAACTAATGATTGCTGTCATTCAGAAAACTGGTTGCGCAATCGGTTTTCTTATATACTGGGGGGCAATATTAGGCAGCAGCTTTACGAGCACAATCTCGATAAACCTGCGTTATTCGAAGAGGAGTCAATCAACATGGACCTGGGCCTCAAAGGAAAGGTTGCTGTTGTTACCGGCAGCAGCGTGGGAATTGGTGCTGCTATTGCCGCCGGGCTGGCCGGCGAGGGTGTTAATCTCGTATTGTGCGCACGCAATGCAGAACGCCTTAAGCAGAAAGCAGAGGAAATCAGCGGACAGCATGGCGTTCGGGTCGTCGATGTAGCTGCTGATGTAGCTAAAGCCAGTGACATCGAACGGTTGAAGGGCAGGGTAGAGGCAGAGTTTGGTGCTGTCGATATTCTGATAAACAATGCGGGAACCGGCAGTGAAGAGACCATCATGGATGCCCCCGACGACAAATGGCAGTATTACTGGGACCTCCACGTAATGGCCGCTGTTCGCCTGACGCGGGCAATGGTCCCCCTTATGCGCGCCAAGGGCGGTGGCGTGATTATCAATAACGCTTCGATATGCGCGTCTCAGCCATTGTGGTACGAACCGATCTATAACGTCACCAAGGCTGCGCTGGTCATGCTGTCGAAAAACATGGCGAACGAGTTCATCAAAGACAACATTCGGGTAAACGCTGTCAATCCGGGGCTGGTGCTGACGCCGGACTGGATGAACACCGCGCGGCTGCTGACCGCAGATAAAGACGAAACCCCCGAGCAGTACCTGGAGCAGATAGCCAAGGATAATGCGCCCATCGGACGTTTTGCCACGCCCGAAGAGATCGCTGACTTTTTCGTGTTCCTTTGCTCAGATCGCGCCAGCTATGCGGTTGGGTCCACTTTCTATGTGGATGGAGGCTGGCTAAATGTCATCACATAGCGCTTAGCGCCTCTGAAATTTGCTGAGAATCTCTAATAAAACCGGTTGCGCAACCGGTTTTATTGTGCTAAGATACAGTCAATAGTCGTTTTGAAAAGATATTGTGAACTTCAATGAAACGCGCAACGATTTCTGATGTTGCCAAATTGGCAGGCGTGTCAAAATCCACTGTTTCACATGTTCTCAACGACACCCGTTTCGTTGAGGGTGAGACAAAGGCCCGTGTTCTTCGGGCCATTGCTCAACTCAACTTCCGTCCCAGCAAAATCGCTCAGAGCCTTACCACCAACAAAACACACACCATCGGTATCATCGTGTCAGATATCACCAATCACTATTTCGGTGAGTTGATACGGTCGATTGAAGTCGTCCTTGAAACGGCGAATTACAGCCTGGTGGTGTGCAATACAGATGAACAGCTAGAGCGTGAACGCCACTACCTGAATCTGTTGACCAGCCAGCAAGTGGATGCCATCATCGCGGCGGCAACCAGCCAGCACTGGGATGAACTGTCGGTAACCTATCTCAAGAATATCCCCACGGTCTTCCTCGATCGCAAGTTTGCTGAACTTGGCGAGGCTCCCTTTGTTGGGGCAGACAATCAGGGCGGTGCTTATGCGGGCACCGAACATCTCATTCAGTGTGGGTACAGGAACATCGGCATACTGGCTGGCTTTCAGCGCCTTTCCTCGATGAGGGAACGGCTTCAGGGTTATAAAGACGCCCTGTCCAGGCACAGAATTCCTGTGAGAGACGAATGGATTGCCTATTCTGAGTTGTCTGTTGCTGGCGGCTACCAGGCTGCCAAGCAGCTTCTGACACTGCCTGAGAGACCTGAAGCTCTGATGATCAGCAATAACTTTCTTAGCCTGGGTACGTTGATGGCGATCAGGGAATTAGGGCTTAACGTTCCCCACGATGTCGCGCTGGTTGGTTTTGACGATCATCCGTGGGCTGCTGTTTCTTGTCCCCCGTTGACTGTAGTCCGGCAACCTGTAGGCCTGCTTGGAAAAACTGCGGCTGAGATGGCGTTGGCACTCTTAAGTAACAGCCCACTCGATGAATCCCAGGTGATTCTTGAATGCGAACTGGTCGTTCGGGAATCCTGTAAGCAACATTAGGTGCCTTCCAGATGAATAGAAGCGCATCAACATGTGAATACGCGATGCGAATTCTAGATTACAGATCGAAACAGAGGGTAAGGAGGTGCATCAGGAAGCTAATCTCAACACAAAATAGGTACGGCTCAGTCCATGTATTTGTTTATCTAAGGAGTGCAGATAATGAAATCGCTTTCGAGAATTGTAGCCATTGCCATTCTGCTGATGCTGGTTGTTGGTCCTGTGATTCCAATGGCTGCTCAGGATGACACCCCGGAAACTGAGACCTATGGAATGGTTGTGTTCCTGAGAGGTTCGGAGTTCTTCAATTGGGCATACGCCGGTATGCTGGATGCTGCGGAACGTATTGGCCCGCATGTTGAGGTTCAGTTGGTCGGCCCGGCTGAATGGGATGCTTCGTTGCAGGCACGCGATATCTCGCAGTTGCAGGCGCGCGGTGTCGATGGAATTCTGGCCACTGCCGGTGATGCTCAAACCATGAACTCGGCGATCGATGATGCTGTCGCAGCGGGCATTCCTGTAGTGCTGTTCGACTCCGACGCGCCGGAAAGTGATCGCCTGGCGTTTGTTGGAACCAACAACTACAACGCCGGCTGCTCTGCTGGTGAAGCGGTTGCTGAGTGGCTTGGTGACGAAGCGCGTGTTGGTGTTTCGACATTCCCCGGCCCTGATCATCTCGCGCAGCGCGTAGCTGGTTTTGAGGACTGCCTGTTAGCAGCCGCTCCGGGCGCAGAGATTGTCCAGGTCGTCAATGATGAAGGCCGTGTAGACGGCGCCGAAACGGCTATCACCGCCATGCTTCAGGCAAACCCGACCATCAACGTCATCTTCGCGGCACATGGTAATCCAGGGCCGGGCGCGGCTGCTGCTGTGCGTAACCTGGGTCTGGTTGGCGAAATCGACATCATGGGCTTCGACTTTGGACTGCCGGTTCTTGAGCTGATCCAGAGTGGCGAAATCCGCGCGACGGTTGGTCAGAATCCGTACCTGATGGGCTACATGAGCATGATGATTGCTTACGGTGCGCGCCATGAGACCGATGTGACCATGGGAACTGGCTTCGGCCCATATCCCACCTTGGTTGATACCGGTGTCCAGATCCTCGGCCCGGATGACATCGCGCCGTTCATGAATCCGCCATCGTTTGATGACTAGAAAGCAGGCCGGGAGTGCATAGTCAGACCATGCCCGGGTGACTATGCACTCTGTGCGTTCCGAACCTGCAAGGCACACAGTATAGCACATGAGTTTTCTCTGAAGGTACTGTGTCTTGCAGGTTCTATTTTCACAATGATATTGACAGGATTATATTTCAGCAGGCAAGTAAATGACCGAACAAACCACGACTAGTGCACGGTATTCTAATTTGCCTCGGTTCTCCCAGTTCTCTTTGAGAAATCTGTTGGGGGAACGCACCGTCATCCTGGCGCTGCTTATTCTGGTGATCAGCGTCATCCTAAGTACCCTTACACCAGCTTTTCTGTCCAGTCGTAATCTTACTTTTGTTGTAACCGGAATGACTTATGATCTGCTGATGGCGCTTGGAATGACTGTCGTCTTGCTGCTTTGGGGCATCGATCTCTCCGTCGGTTCAGTCCTGGGGCTAACAGCAGTCATAACGACCATGCTGCTGCAAGATGGCGTCAGTATTCCCTTAGCTATAGCAGGGGGGCTGGCTGTTTCGGCATTGTGTGGCGCAATAAACGGCTATTTTGTCGCCTATCTCAAAATAGCCCCTTTCATCGTTACCCTGGGAATGATGTCTGTTGCGCGGGGCATCGCCACTGTGCTGACCTCTGGTTACTTCGTCTCCGGTTTACCCGAAGGTTACCGGAACCTGGGCCAGGGTACGTTGCTCGGTGTTCCCTATATGGTGTATTTCGCTTTATTGCTCGTTGTTTTGTTGCATTATCTCTTTCATAACTGGCGAGTCCTGAAGGAAGCGTTCTACATTGGTACCAATCCCGAAGCCGCACGTTTGTCGGGTATTCGGGTTGCTGCGATCACGATGTCTGGTTTCATATTTTGCAGTCTGATGGCTGGCATTGCCGCAGTCTTCATGACATCGCGTCTCTCGATGGGTTTCTTCCAGTTTGGTCTGGGCGCAGAACTCAAGGCCATCGCTGCCGCCGTCATTGGTGGAGCCAGCCTGACTGGTGGCACTGGCAGTATTCTGGGCACGACGTTGGCCGTGTTACTGCTCGCAATCATCAATAACGGTTTTGTCCTGCTTCAGGGGTCGCCCAACTGGCAGAACGTCATCATGGGGGCCATTCTCGTGGTCGCCATCATGATCGATGCCTATCGTCGCCGCAAAGAAGCACGAGAGTAATTGAGTACGAAATCATGACGCCGATACTCGAAGTCAAAAACGTAAACAAATCCTTTGGCGCCCATCACGTACTCAGGGACGTGTCGTTCAGCGTCGAAGCCGGCAAAGTCCATGCGCTGGTCGGTGAAAATGGCGCTGGCAAATCAACACTGATGAACGTCATCGGGGGTATTCACCAGCCAGACTCTGGCGAGATCATCCTCGATGGTACAACAATGTCGATCAACGATCCCTGGCAGGCGCGGCAGCTCGGCATCAGCGTGGTGTTTCAGGAACTTAGCCTGACGCCTAATATGACGGTTGCCGAGAATATTTTCGTGCGACGCGAGTCGACACGCAGATTTGGGTTCGTTAACTGGAAACGCCTCAACCAGGAGGCCCAGACGATACTCGATCATATTGGCATCAACATCTCTCCAACGGAACTGGTGGGCAATTACAGTGTTGGGATGCAGCAGATTATTGAAATCGCTAAGGCAATCTCGTTCGATGCCAAAGTGATTATTATGGATGAACCAACATCCGCGCTTTCGGCAACAGAAGTTGATCGCCTCTACGCGATAATCGGCGAACTTAAGCAGCGCGGCGTAGCTATCGTTTTTATCTCCCACAAACTCGGTGAGGTTTTTCGGATCGCGGATGAAATCTCGGTTCTGCGCGATGGGCGACTGGTTGGACATGTTGAACCTGAGAGCAGTGACCAGGCACAAATCATCCACTTGATGGTTGGTCGGAGTATCTCTGAACTGTATCCTGAAAAAGGTGTTGATGGGGGAGAGGTCATCCTTGAAGTCAAAGGACTTAACAGTCCTCCCCAGTTCCAGGATGTATCATTTGCGCTTCGGCGTGGCGAAATCCTTGGCTTCGCTGGTCTGGTAGGCGCGGGTCGCACAGAGGTCGCGCGGGCGATATTCGGGGCAGATCGCTTGCACAGCGGCGAAATCTATCTCGATGGCCAGTCTTTACAGGTCAATTCACCCCGAGAAGCTATCGAGAAGGGAATCGTGTATCTGACCGAGGATCGCAAGATCATGGGTCTTTTCTTAACCATGATGATGCGGGAGAACATTGTGGCCGCCTCGCTCGGTCAGTTTGCGAATGCCGCTGGCATTCTTCGCCATAAAGCAATTGCAGAAAAATCAAAAAGCTTTGTGGAATTGGTTGATATTCGCCCTAAAGATGACCGCATCAATGTCATTAACTTAAGTGGTGGCAATCAGCAGAAAGCACTGCTGGCGAAGTGTTTGAGCGCGAATCCGAAGGTGTTGATTGCGGACGAACCCACACGCGGTGTTGACATCGGCGCCAAAGCAAAGATTCACCAGGACCTTCGTGAACTGGCTAATCAGGGTGTTGGCGTCATTGTTATCTCGTCTGAACTGCCAGAAGTACTGGGATTGAGTGATCGGGTTGCCGTATTCCGTGAAGGGCGCATCGTGTCAATACTATCAGGTAATGACATATCTCAGGTCAATATTCTGCGCGATGCCATCCGGTAAGCGCCTGCAAGGAGTCCTGACATGACAGTTAATACACAATCTGTAGGCGGCGACAAATCCTCACGTAGAAATCCGCTTAAAAGTGTTTCACTGGAAAACCTGCAGATAGGTGGCCTCACGTTGGTCATCGTCATTTTCTCAATCATCATGCAGCTCAACTTCCCGATATTCCTCACCGGACAGAATATCAATGTCATGATGATTAACTTCCTGCCCGAAGCGATCATCGCGCTGGGGATGACCATCGTCATTATCACCGGTGGCATTGATCTTTCAGTCGCTGGAATTTACCCCTTTGCCGCAATCATTGTGGGCAAGATTTTGTTAGTCGGAGTTCCTATACCGATCGCTATTGTGCTCACACTGATGCTTGTCGCTGCCCTTGGGGCCACGAATGCTTTCATGAGCAACACATTCCGCGTCCACCCGTTTATCGCGACTCTGGCGATGCTGCTGATACTGCGCGGGGTAAACATCGTCATAACGGGTGGGGCACCAATCTCTGGTTTCCCCGAAGCATTCAGAACAATCGGCCAAGGGCGATTTGAGCTTGGGGGATTCATTTCGCTCCGCTATTCCATCCTCATCTGGCTGGCGCTCGCTCTTCTGATAGGGTATTCGCTCAAAAACCATCGTTATTGGCGATTGTCGTACTTCATCGGCGGCAATCGGCGCTCCGCGAGAATGTCTGGCGTAAAAGTTGAACGTTATCTCTACTTTGTTTATATGCTCAGTGCAACCTTAGCCGGTATTGCGGGCATTATCGTCGCATCTCAGTTTAACGCAGCGAGCAACAGCTATGGCCAGAATCTTGAGCTGCGCGTCATCACCGCAGTGGTGATTGGTGGAGCGAATCTGAACGGTGGTATGGGATCAGTGCTGGGGTCTATGCTTGGTGTCCTTTTCATCGCATTGATTTATAACGCTTTTGCCATGTCTGGTATCTCGACGTACTGGCAGGATGTCGTCGTAGGTGCAATGTTGCTCGCCTCGATTTTCCTGAATGAGATTCTCAAGCGCTGGCGTTCAAACTAACGAAACAACAGGGAGGTGTTTGCCATGAAACAGGCCGTTATGACAGAACCAGGCCGTATTCAGTTCAAGGATGTAGATAAACCGTCGATTTCAGATGACGAAGTCCTCATGCAGACAAAGCGTATTGGAGTCTGCGGGTCGGATATTCACGTTTATCACGGTATGCATCCCTACACCGGCTATCCCATTGTACAGGGGCACGAAATTGGCGGGGTTGTGGCCGCTGTGGGGAAGAACGTGACCGGGCTGAATGTGGGTGACAGAATCACATTTATGCCGCAGGTCGTATGTGGTGAATGTTACCCCTGCCGGCACGGTATGTATCACATCTGCGAGTCGCTCAAAGTAATGGGCTTCCAGACCAATGGCGCCGCTCAGGAATATTTTGTTCTGCCTGCATGGAACGTCATCAGGCTGCCGGATACGATGTCGCTGGATCAGGCAGCAATGATCGAGCCAATCGCTGTAACCGTTCATGCACTCGCCAGAGGTGGCGGGGCGGAAAACAAACGTGTGCTGATATTGGGTGCGGGTGCTATCGGTAATCTGACTGCGCAGGTAGCCAAAGCCAGTGGTGCCAGCGCGGTGATGATTACCGACATCAGCCCCTATAAGCTGGAGAAGGCGCGCGAGTGTGGCATTGAGTTTGCCGTGAATACCGCCCAGGAGGATTTGGAGCAGGCGATAGCTCAACATTTCGGCCCGGATAAAGCAGACCTTATCCTCGAATGTGTCGGCGTGGAGCCGACGATCACCGAAGCTGTCAATGTCGCACGCAAAGGCTCCACAATCGTCATCGTTGGTGTCTTTGGCAAAAAGCCGCAGGTTGACTTAGGGCTGGTGCAGGATCGTGAACTCAGTCTGGTTGGGACTTTGATGTACCAGAAAGAGGACTACGAGCGCGCCATCGAACTGGTGGCCAGTGGCAAGATGCACCTGGATGAGATGATTACACAGCGCTTTGCTTTTGATGACTATCTCAAAGCCTATGAAGCCATCGAAGCATCCAACGGCAATTATCTCAAAGTGATGATTGAACTGGACTGAGAACCCCTAAGCCTGAGCCTATCTGAATGCCACACGGAGAACTGATGAGACCCTTCAACTATTATCAGCCTACAGAGATCATTTTTGGTTCGGGGCGCATCCAGGAGATTGGTACAGTCGTTGCTCGCTATGGGCAGCGCTGCCTGCTCGTTACATCTCCCACTGACGCGCTGAATCCATTATATGAACGCATTCGTGGTTATCTGGAAGAAGCTGGAGTTCAGGTTGAACACTTCAATGGCGTTATTCCCAACCCCACAACAGACTGTGTAACAGAAGGTGCCGATCTGGCGAAAGCCTTTGGCGCTGATGTCGTTCTGGGAGTTGGGGGCGGCTCCAGCATGGATACTGCCAAAGCCATCGCCGTTGAAGCGACCCATCCAGGTACAGCCTGGGACTATCTCTTCTTCAAGACTCCGCCCACCGCAAAAACACTGCCGGTGATTGCGGTCTCCACCACGTCTGGAACCGGATCACAGGTGACTCAGGTCGCCGTGATTACCGAAACGGCCAGCAGGACGAAATCCGCAATCTACAATTCAATCGTTTATCCCAAAGTCTGCATTGTCGATCCCGATCTGATGCAAAGTCTCCCGGCCTACATCACCGCCTGCACGGGTTTCGATGCCTTTACCCATGCTTTTGAGAGCTATTTGCATGTTAACGGGACACCCTATACAGATGTGCTCGCTCTAGAGGCCATCCGGTTGGTGGCAGCGTATCTGCCGCTCGCGGTATCTGATGGCTCGAATCAGGAAGCGCGTCAGGCCATGGCCTGGGCGGATACCCTGGCTGGTCTATGCATCGCCAATGCTGGTGTCACACTACCACACGGCATCGGGATGACCATCAGCGGGCAGTGTCCGCATGTGGCGCATGGCGAATCGCTCGCGGTTGTCTATCCGGAATTTACCCGCTTTACTTATGCCTCAGCCATACCCAAATTCGCGCAAGTGGGCCGCATTTTCAACGCTGACCTTGAAGCGCTTCCCGACGCGGAAGCGGCGGAAAGATCGTGCGAAGAGATCGACAGGTTCCTCAAGCAGATTGGCCTCTGGCTTAGTCTCAAGGGTCTGGGGATAACACAGGATGATGTTGTGGCTATCGCAGACAACAGCCGCGTCCTGCCAGACTACAAGAACAACCCGCGCATCGCGAGTCGGGATGAAATCTACACGTTGCTAATGGGTGGTTTTGAGCGCACATAGCAGGCTCTTGCAGAATCACACCATTGTCCCTTGTTTACCACCGCGATGCAGCGACGACAAACGGTCGCTGCATCGCGGTGTCTGTTACGCCGCGCTCTGTAGTTATAGCGTCAGCCCTGCCAGCCGATAGTATCCTGCTGCCGCGCCATATAGCTGGTCCAGTTCCAGGTATTCATCGGCGATATGAGCCTGTTCCTCGTGGCCGGGGCCATAACCCAGCGTGGGAATGCCGGCGCGTCCCAGAGAGTAGCTGCCGTTAGTGCAAAAACTGTAATGCCCCAGCTCAACATCGACCAGTGCGGACTGCGCGGCGCGTACCCACGGGCTGTCTTGCTCCATGCGCCAGGCCGGGGCGAATGTGTCCTGTTCCAGTGTCAGTCCGGTGTAGCAGGTGAATGTACCGGGAACAATCTCTACCTGAGCCGCGAAGTCTGGAATCTGGGTCGTTAATGTGTCGATCACCGCTAGAATAGGTTGCAGCACGTCCTCAACGGTCTCGCCCACCAGCAGACGCCGGTCATAGCGTGTGTCGCAGCGCCAGGGGATAACCGAGACATTAGGGTAGGGCGTGGAGATAGCGCTGGTCGGCTCCAGGATGCCTGATCCCAGTAACTCGTCGCGCGGGGGTTCAAGTGCGTCCAGCGCGTTAATCAGGCGCGCCATGTGTCGCAGCGCGTTGATACCCAGTTGTGGGCTGCTGGCATGGGCCGACTTTCCCCGCGTTGTGATACTGATCTCGGCACGACCTCTCTGAGCAATGTTAAGTTTCAGGCCGGTCGCCTCACAGATAATGACCAGGTCCGGGCGATAGTGCTCGACAGCACGCCCCATTGCCAGCCCTTCGATGTGCTCCTCACCGACTGTTGCCGCTACCAGAGCCGTCCCGCGCAGGGCCCCATCCTCATGGGCCGCTGCCAGCCCCACCAGAGCCGCCGCCAGCGCGCCTTTCATGTCGCTCGTGCCGCGCCCATAAATGCGATTTCCTCTGACGGCACCGCCAAATGGGTCATATGTCCAGGTCTTCCGGTCGCCTTCGGGCACGGTGTCCACATGGGCGTCGTACATCACCGTCGGTCCGTCACCGCCGTGCAATTCACCGATGATATTGCCACAGTCGTCAATGCGAATGTTCTGGTAACCCAACTCGGTCATGCAGGTCTGCGTCGCCTGGATGACGTTGGCTTCATCTCCAGCATAACTGGGTATACGAACCAGCGATTGGCATACTTCGAGTAGATGGTTCTGACGTGCTTCATTTATCGGATTCATGGTCTGGCCTCTGTCTGTTCGCTGTTTTGCCTGCGCTACCTAAGAGAAATTATTGCATTTTGCCAAAATGGTGTACAGTATAGGTGTACACCACAATCATTATACGCTCAGGTGTATGTGCTTGCTGGTGTTTATCAGAATAGTGTGGGTGCAAACTGGTTGTTGTGTATTTTACAACCTTTTAAGACAAACAAAATGGTGTCTCTAGCCCGGTTATACAACCTGATACCTCGTAAGCCTTTCAGTGGGTTGAATGTCGAACGCATATCAGTCGATGTTTTCGCTTGTGTGACCATGCTTACTTTCGCCACACCAGATGTCGATCCCACAACTGATTCGGTTCACACTCTGCGCATGCACTCTGTGCGCCGCGCAGTTTGTTTAGTTAGTCCTATATAAGAGTTGAAGGGAATGTTCACATGAAGAAACACTTTTACTTATTCCTCGTTCTGCTGCTGGCTCTGGGTGTGATGATTGCACCTGTCGCCGCCCAGGGAGATGAGATCGTCATCTGGACGAGCTACGACCTGACAGATACCGAAAATCCCAACTCTGTCCGGCTGGCGGCGAAGATCGCCGAGTTTGAAGAGGTTACTGGCATCACCGTTGTACATGAGCAGGTTGCCTGGGATCAGTTGTCGATTGCCCTGTCCATCGCTGTGCAGGCGGGGGGCGACGTACCGGACCTGGTAGAGGCTGGTAGCCAGCACATTCCGGCGCTGCTGGACGCTGGCGCTGTGATGCCGCTCAACGATCTTCTGGGTGATGAAGAGTGGGTGGCGGACCTGGGCGATGGCGATACCCTGGCCTGTGTCATCGACGATGAGCGTTATTGCGTGGCGCACAACGTGCGCGGTGGCATGACCTATTACCGTGTCGATGCTTTCGGCGAAGATGGCTTCCCGACGACCGTCGAGGGCTGGCGTGAAGTCGCTCCAGAAGTCTCCGATGGCGAAAACTACTTCAGCACGCAGTTTGCCGGTCGTAGCTATGGCGCTATCGAAATCATGTGGTGGCCCATGATCTACTCCAACGGTGGCTCACTGTTTGACGAAGAAGGCCGTCCCGCCTGGGCGACGGAAGAAGTCGCCGAGGTTGTGGAGTTTGGGCGTGAGCTGTTCAACAATGGCTGGTTCCCAATGCTCAACGTCACGGGTGACTTCGCCGACGCCGAAGCCCCCTGGATCGATGGCAACGCGGCCTCTTTCCGGGGCGGTAGCTGGTCAGCCATCTTTGTGCCCGGCCTTCAGGATCAGGTCGATTCTGGTGAAGTTGCGATGACCGGTGGCGTGGATTTTGGCGGCGGTTCCTACGTGTTTATGGTGAGCGAGGGGTTTGTTGTACCTGAGGGAGCCGAAAGCCCAGAAGCTGCGGCCAGTTTCCTCAGCATGTTCTTTGAGCCATCGTTTGTTGCCGGTTGGGCCGCTGGTCAGTTCGGCATCCCGACTTTGGGCGCGGCCTACGAGGTTTCCGAATTCGACAGCACCTTCTACCAGTCTGTAGACGAAATCCTGGGTGCGCAGGGCCTGTATATGCAGCAAAGCCCGTTCTATGTCGAAAGCCTGGATGCTCTCGCCATCGCTTTCCAGGAAATGCTGCTTGATCCCAGCATTGATGCCCTGCAGCGCCTGCAGGATGTCGCTGAAGAGGTCGAGAATCGTTACTGGTAGTCCAGGTCAGCGTTAAACCCATGAGGGGTGACCCATACATGAGGGTCGCCCCTCATATGCCTGTCCGAGTCGATTCGTGAGGCATGTATCACAATGACGCAACGAACTGTTGCCAAAAAAATCTATCCATATTTGCTTATTGCCCCGGCGGTTGTCTTTGTCGTTTTTGTCAGCCTGTATCCGGCGCTGTACACCTTTTATCTAAGTGTGCATCGCACCCGGCGCGGTGTGATGGAATACGCTGGCTTTCGCAATTTTGAGATCATCTGGGAAAGCTCCAATTTTTGGAACAGCATCCAACTAACGTTTATATTTGGCTTTGCTTTTCTCTTGCTTGTCATCGGCCTGGGCCTGGCGCTGGCGCTGGTCTTCAACAGCAGATTGCAGGGCAATACGCTTTATATGACCATTATTTTTATCCCCTGGATGATCTCCGAAATTGTAGCCGGTGTCATGTGGCGCTGGCTGTTCCTGCCAAATCTGGGTGTGCTGCAAAACCTGCTGAGTCCACTATTTGCGTCCGATGGGGGAACGTATATGTTCCTGTCCGATGGGACCGGGGCGATGGGAGTCGTCGTTATGGCGACTTTCTGGCGCTCACTGGCGTTCGCCACGCTGCTACTACTGGCCGGTTTGCAGACCATACCCAGCGAACTGGGTGAGGCCGCTTCAATTGACGGCGCGAATCGCTGGCAGGCTTTTCGCAAAGTCACCTGGCCGCTGTTGCTGCCCACCACACAGGTGACGGTGGTCTTTATGAGCATCCAGGCGGTGAATGCCATTGGCATGTTCCTGTCGATCACCGGCGGCGGTCCTGGTCGTGCAACCGAAGTACTGAGTCTGCAAATGTATAAAGAGGCCCTGCAGTTCAACAACTGGGGATATGCCGGATCGCTGGCAGTCGTGATGTTTTTCATCAACGCTGCGCTGGCTGTAATCTACATCCGCTCGCTGCAATCACAAAATGCTTTTGACTAAAAGGAGAGCGGACTCATGACTCAGGATATTCGCAGTTCTGAAGTGCTCAACGAAGCACAGGCCTCACACGAGATAGAACGCAGCAGCGGTGTACTGGTGATTCTGCGCCGGTGGCTGCCGCGCACTTATGGACGTCTGGCTATACATATTCTGTTGATCGCGTTGTGTGTGATGATTCTGTTTCCCATTGTTTACACAACGCTGACATCGCTCAGGCCGCAGGGTTTCGGCCTTTCCCGGCAGATTCTGCCCACCGATGGCCTCTATATGGGCCATTATGAGCGCCTGCTGTCGACGCCGCGCTTCGTTCGTCAGATTGCCAATAGTGGTATCAACAGCCTGGGCGGCGCCATCCTGACGACGTTAATCGCCTCGATGGCTGGCTATGCTTTCGCCCGGCTGCGCTTTGCGGGACGGCGGTATTTTCTGCTGTTTATCATGGCCATGATGATGCTTCCCGGCATCACCAATCTGATCCCGCTGTACCGTATCGCCAGCGACCTGGGCATTCTGAACACGTATTTCGTGATGATCGTCGTCTATGGCACGTATGGCATTCCGTTTGGCATCTGGATCATGAAGGGCTTCTACGAAACCATCCCGCGTGTACTGGAAGAGGCCGCCGCTGTAGACGGGGCCAACCCGGTGCAGACTCTGGTGCATGTCGTCGTGCCGATGTCTATGCCGGGGCTGGTTTCTGTCTTCATGATTAACTTCGTATTCAACTGGAATGACTTCCTCACGGCGCTGGTACTACTGCGCAGCACAGCCATGAAAACGGCAACGGTTGGCCTCTTCGACTACCAGAATCAGCTTACCGGCAACAACTCCGAGCTGCTGGCCGCCGCCGCCATTCTGATTATGATACCGGGTTTGATTATCTTCCTGATCGCCCGCCGTGCATTTTTACAGGGAATGATTGAAGGTGCAGTTAAAGGTTGAGTCTGATGAGTATTTCACAACAGCAGATTGAGTTTTATCACGAGGATGGTTATCTGATTGTCGAGGACGCGTTTTCCGCTGAAGAGGTGGCGTCGCTGCGTCAGGAGACTGCTCGCATCTGCCGGGGCGAATGCGGCCCGGTGGAAGGGCTGCCACCGTTACTGCCGGGCGACAGCGACGACGATGTCATGGCGCGAGTGTTGTGCATTCACTTCCCGCATAAAATCTCATCTTACATGCTGGATATAATGAAGCACCCGGCGATTGTCGATGTGCTGACTGGCGTCATCGGCCCCAATGTCAAAAGTATGCAGTCGATGCTGTTCGTCAAGTCGGCTGGCAAGCCGGGGCAAGCCTGGCATCAGGATGAGGACTTCATCCCCACCCGTGACCGTTCGCTTACCGGCGCCTGGATCGCCCTGGACGACGCCACTGTCGAAAACGGTTGTCTGTGGATTATCCCCGGTTCGCACAAGCGCGGCATTCTGTGGGAGATGCAGGAACAGGATGACCCCGATTTTGACTGCTCTGACGAGTCGATTGGTTTTCCCTATACCGACGCCGACGCCATTCCCGCCGAGGTGCGCGCTGGCTCGATTGTCTTTTTCAATGGCTATACGCTGCATCGTTCGCTGCCGAATGTGGCCCGTTCCGGTTACCGGCGTGCGCTGGTCAACCACTACATGAGCGCCGAGTCGCTGCTGCCCTGGCGTCCGCCCAAAGCGGATGAGTTCGTCTCCACGCTGGATTTCCGCGACATTGTCATGGTGGCCGGGCAGGACCCCTACGCCTGGAAGCCAACCGAGGACATCATGAAACCGCATATCCGGCCTTCTGGCGAGGGTGGCTGCAAATGGCCAGAGACCGCGCTGAATGAAGCTGAATCCGGCCCGTCGTCAACCGACTGAGAACGATCGCCTGCTGTTATTTTGCGACAGCAGGCGCTTTTGATTCTTTTTAATCCCGAAAGATGATTGATTGATGGCAAAACCAACCTATGAAATTCCCCGTTTTCTGGGCGATCCGCCGGTCCCGGTGGAACTCATCACCGAACTTGAGCGTTACGAGGCCCATCTGGAAGCGGGTTACGTTCTGCTGCACTGCCGGTCAGCGCGCTATCTGCCGCAGGTGTTTGACTACTATGGCTCGCTGACCGAAACCGTCTTTGAACC
The DNA here is from genome assembly GCA_964639225.1 of uncultured Anaerolineaceae bacterium. GTDB lineage: Bacteria > Chloroflexota > Anaerolineae > Aggregatilineales > Phototrophicaceae > CAZXCK01. The sequence continues at coordinate 65,508 of CAZXCK010000009.1, forward strand.
CACTACACCGGGCCGATCAGTCATCATCCGGCTGGATTTTTGCACCGATCATGTGGTACGGCTGCGCTGCATCCCTGGCGACAGCCTGCCGGAAAATGCTACACCAATGGTTGTGGGAGCGTTTGACGCACCGCCAGCCGTCACCCTGGGCGAGACCAGCGACGGCCTGACACTCGAGACCGCCGCCATTCGCCTGCACATCATCCGTGAGCCGTGGCAGATCGTCATGACGGACCATGACGGCGCGATCATCTGGCAGACGCGGGCCACCGACATCGAAGGGCTGCGCCGCCCGGAGCACCAGTGGAACCCGTCGCAGCAGCGCTGGATTTTCTACCATCGTTATGCCTATCCGCTGGGCACCGCCGATCATGG
>CAZXCK010000010.1:0-65457 GCA_964639225.1 uncultured Anaerolineaceae bacterium
ACTGTCGAGGTGGTGGACGGCGCGGTTGTGCTCAACGGCGGTCAGGCGACCGTGACTGATGTGGACATCGAGGCTTCTAACGGCGTCATCCATGTGATCGACGGCGTTCTGGTGCCTGCCGAAGTGCTGGCGGCGCTGGGTATGAGCTAAGGTTCCATCTGCGTTAGCATGTTTGCTGAAGCCCCGGACGCGCGTCCGGGGCTTTTGTGTTCTGGTGTGCGGGAGTATCATCAGGGCAGCATCTGTTGTCACCAACTCCGAAAGGTGAACCCATGCCTGAACTGTCTGATTTTGAGCGCGCCTGGCTGTTGTTGCTGCTGGCGCTGTGGGCGGTTCAGCTCGGCGGTGGCTTTTTGCGCGGGCGGCTCAACGCCGAAGGGACGCATCGCATTCCGCGCCCGCTGCGGATGGGATCGTCGCTGACGCTGGTCATCGCCGCTGTGAGCTGGTGGCTGCTGCTGGATGCCGGTCCGCTGCGTGATCTGGCGCTGCTGGTGGCGCTGGGCATGACCGCCGGTTTCGTGGGCGACCTGTTTATGGCGCAGCTTATCGTGCGCGGACCGCTTTCGGTGCTGGGCGGTATGGGGATGTTCGGCCTGGGGCATGTGCTGTATATCGGTGGGCTGCTGCGCTACGCGGACGTCACCGGCCTGGACGACTCCGCTGCGCGCTGGGGGGCGCTGGTGGTCGCGCTGCTGATCGGCGCGGTGAGCTGGTGGCGGGTTGTCTATCGGGGCGCTTCTGAACGCAGCGCGCTGCACATGGTGGCGCTGCCGTACGCGCTGCTGCTGGCGGCGACATTCGGTGTCGGGTCCGGGCTGGCGCTGCAATCCGCCGAGTTCATGCCGCTGGCGCTTGGCGCGGCGCTGTTCCTCACCAGCGATCTGTTGATCGCGGCGCAGATGTTCTCCGGGCTGCATTTTCGCGGCATCGGCGATGTCATCTGGCTGACTTATGGCCCGGCTCAGATGCTGATCGTCTACGCGCTGCCGTTCTCGGCGCTATTCTGAACTAAACCCAGCGATTGCGCTGGGGTGTACGCAGCCAGCCGCGATGGATGGCGCGCGCTTCCTCGGCGGTGATGAAGGCGTCCGGGCTGATGTTGCGTACAAGCTGGTTGGCATGGGGCAGGTCGCGCTTGTTGAGCGTGCTGCGCAGCGTCGTAACGACGCCATTGCGACCCTCGCCGCGCATCTCGGTGACGCCGAAGCCAGCCTCGCGCAGCGCGATGGCGATGTCGTGGCCGCGAATTGGGGTGATGACGTTCATAATCATGTAACTGGTGATGAGACGACCCTCCAGCACCATCCCCAGGTAGCTGCCGACCGATGCCCCCAGGCAATAGGCGACCAGACTGGGGATGTCGTCCAGGTTGGTGATGACCTGGGCGATGACCAGCGCGAATATCAGCGCCTCAACGGCGGCCATTACCGCCGCGATCAGCCGCAGGTTGCGGGCAATCGCCACCATGCGCACCGTGCTGATGGAATAGTTCAGAATGCGCAGAACAAGAATGACCAGCGCGACCAGCAGAGTTTCCAGGTCCATACACAACCATCCAGTCTGGGTATAACCGTCATTGTTGATTATGTATTGTAATCCGGGAAACCGTGCTTGTTGAGGCTTAAACCGCTTTAGAAGCCGCCTGGTCGCCGAATTGACAGCGAGCCGTCGTTTAGCCCGCGACGCAGTTCGAACGTGTCCAGGTCGATCAGGCCGTGCCTGCCAGCGATGGTCACGTTCTGCTCGTCGGCGGTTACCACTGTACCCTCGGCGATTTTGCTGTAACCCTCAAAAATCTGGACGTACTCACCTTCGCGCGGCAGTGTGCGGCCAATCCGTTGGAGCAGGCTGGGGCGGCTGCGTTTGCTTTTTCGAGAACCGGGCATCAGACTCCCTTTGTAAATGCCTATGCTGCTTATTATAGTCATAATTCGCTGGCCGCAAAAGCGTCTGGAATTGGCTATAATGGAGGTCAGCATTTCGACTGATAAAGGTACACACCATGCGTGAGATCATTTCTGTTGGCAACGTTGAACGCCTGGACGAACTCGCCCGGGTTCGCTGTGGCTGGATCACCGGTCTGGACTGGTCCCCGGACGGTGGCGCGCTGGCCATAGCGGGCGCTGATGGCGTGCATCTTTATAATGGACGGTTTGGCGGCGCGCCAGATTACGTGCTGCGCGGCCACGAGAATCACGTCAAGGGGGCCGCTTTCAGCCCGGACAGCCGTCTGCTGGCGTCGGTGGGTGCTGATATGTGCGTGCGCCTGTGGGATGTGATGCATCTGGACCATGACGTGCGCGAGGTCGCCGCACTGAGCGGCCACCAGGATTCGGTGGATGATGTCGTCTTCAGCCCGGACAGCCGCACCCTGGCGACCGCCGGTGCTGATGGCCTGGTGCTGTTGTGGGATGTGGAGACGGGCGCTGTCCGGGCGCAGCTTAAGGGCCACGAACGCGAGGTGAGTTCAGTCGATTTTGGTATGGGCGGCGCGGTGGTGGTCTCTGGTGCGCGGGATAACACGCTGCGCCTGTGGGATTTCGGCGCTGAGACCGAAGGCACTGTCATTGGCCAGCACCACGACTGGATACGTCAGGTGCGTTGCAGCCCCGCCGGGACGATGGTCGCCAGCGCCAGCAAGGATATGACGGTGCGCCTGTGGGACGCGATCTCCGGTGAGACTTATGGCGTCATTCAGGCGCACTGGCAGGGTGCCGACAGCGTCGCGTTTTCGCCGGATGGCGGTCTGCTGGCGACTGGTGGCCGCGACAACGCCATTCGCCTGTGGGATGTGGAGCAGGTGCTGCAAGCCGGGCAGGTGGGCATCAGCGACGCGCTGGTGACGCTTCAGCTCCACGAGAGGCCGGTGCTGGCGCTGGCCTTCAACCCGGCGGGGACGCTGCTCACATCGGGCAGCGGCGATAACACGGTGTGCCTGTGGGCGGTACCGTCGGTCGCCTGACCGATCACAGCGTAAATTCCTCAAGCACATGATAGGGCGCGTTGGTGTATACGCGGTAGATCACGCGCCCTTTGAAGATCAGCATGTCCTGCATACGGTCGCGGACGGCGGGATGCGTGATGCGCGCGACCACCGCGTCGGGCTTCAGCCAGACGGTGTCCAGGCTTTCGTCGCTGGTCTGAAGGTCGCCGCCGGTATATTCCGCCAGAAAGCCAAACATCACCTTGACCGGTGGCATCACGTTGGAATAAATGCCGACCAGCGACCCAATGGTGGCCGTCACCCCGGTTTCTTCGAGAATTTCGCGGCGCAGCGCGCCGGTCAGCGTCTCGCCTTCTTCTACCTGACCGCCGGGGAATTCCCAGCCCCGGCGCGGACTGCGGATCAGCAGGACGTCGCCGTCTGCGTTGCGCACCAGCGCCGACACGGCGACGATATGTCTGGGGCGTTCGGGTTGTGATGACACGGCTGCACCATCTTCCTTTGTTCGCATTACCGGTCCTGGCTAATCCGGGACCGTCACCGCCGCGATGACCTCGGCGGCCAGGTCGTAATGGCCGAAGGCCGGGATAACATAGGCTCCGGCGCACAGTGACTGCACGCGCTGCAGCAGCTCCTGGGCGATGCGCACGCCTTCCTGGGCGGCGTCGTCGCCGGCGTCTTCCATGCGCTTCATGATGGCGTCGGGGATGTTGATGCCGGGCACTTCATGATGCAGGAAGGCCGCGTGGCGCACGCTGTAAAGCGGCATGATGCCCATGAGGACCGGCAGCCGGAACGTCTCGCCGGTAATCTGCTCGAAGCGTTCCAGGAAGTACTCGATGCGCTCCGGTTTGAACACAGCCTGTCCCAGCGCGAAGTCGGCCCCGGCGGCCAGTTTATTCCCCAGCACACGAATCTCGCGGTCCACGTCGTCGGCGAACATGTTCAGCGCGCAGCCGACGGTGAAGGCGGTCGGGCGGCCAATGCCGTTGCCGGCCATATCGACGCCGTTGTTCATCTTCTGCTTGATGAGTTCGATCAGCTTGGACGGCACGATGTCGTATTCGTCCATCGCGTCGGGATAGTCGCCGATTTTGGTGGGGTCGCCCATTGTGACGAACAGGTTGCGCAGGTCGAGGGCGTGGGCGGCCAGCAGGTCGCCCTGGATACGCAGCAGATTGCGCCCGCGTGTGGGGAAGTGCAGCACCGTCTCCATGCCCACCTGCGACTGGATGACGTGCGCAACCGCCCAGGGACTCATACGCATGCGGGCGGCGGGGGTATCGGCCACGTCGAGCACGTCGGCTCCGGCATCACGCAGCAGGCGGGCGCTGCGCAGGAGCTTTTCGACGGAGATGCTGCGCGGGGGCGCGATCTCGACGGTAATGGTAAAGCGACCTTCCTGCAAACGCTGGAAGAGCGAGGTGGGGCGGTCAGCGACGGCTTCGCTCTCGTCGGTGTCGTTATCCACTACCTGGATGGCGGGGACCGAACGGAACGGGTCGGCCAGGGCGGCGTTCATGGCGGCGATGTGGGCCGGGGTCGTGCCGCAGCAGCCGCCGATGATATTGGCGCCCATCGCCTTGAATGTGAGGGCGTAGTCGCCGAAGTAGTCGGCTGTGGCCGGATACATGACGCGCCCGCCCACCGCAGACGGGAAACCAGCGTTGGGCATGGCGGACAGCAGCATGGTCGGCTGGGCCTGGCGCATGTCCTGCAGCACGGCGGCGATCTGGCTGGGTCCGGCGCTGCAATTGACGCCCACCACATCCGCGCCTGCCCGGCGCAGTTCGTGGGCCACGCGGGCCGGGGTATAGCCCAGCAGGGTGCGGTTGTCCTGGGTGAATGTCATCTGGCAGATGACCGGCAGGCCGGGCGCGACCTCGCGGGCCACGTCCAGGGCTTCCATGATCTCGGCGTGGTCGCTGAAGGTCTCCAGCAGCAGCACGTCGATACCGGCCCCGGCCAGCGCACCGATCTGCTCGGTGAAGACGGCGCGGGCCTCCTCGCGTTTGACGTGGCCGTAAGGCCGAATCCAGGCGCCCAGCGGACCCACCGACCCGGCGATGTAGACCGAATCGGCCAGGGTGGGGTCGTCCTGGGCCATCTCGTCGATGACGTCGCGGGCGATCTCGACGCTGGCGCGGTTGATCTCGGCGACTTTGCCGGCCAGTCCGTAATCGGCCAGCTTAAAGCGATTGGCGCCAAAGGTGTTGGTTTTGATGAGCCGCGCCCCGGCTTCGATGTAATCCCGGTGGATTTTTCGCAGCACCGCCGGGGCGGTGAGGTTCAGCGAATCGAAGCAGGCGTTCATGGCAGCGCCGCGCTGGTGCAGCAGTGTGCCCATCGCGCCGTCGGCCAGCAGCGGCTCGCCCTGTTGCAGTCGTTCGAGGAAAGGTAACTTGGCCATGCGATTAAACCCTCTGGGATGCCCCTGAGTCCGGGCTGTGCCCGACCTGATTGACGATAAGGTACTGCGGCGTTATTCAGTTTTCTTCCGGGCTGCCGACGCCAAAAACGAACGTCGGCGCGCACTCGGAGTACAGCCGGATGTATGTGCCGTCGCGGTCCTGGGCCGGGGCCGCCGTCCAGCGCATCTGGGCGATGCCGGTGTTGCGACTCAACCCCTGCTCGATGTTGAGCGCCTGGTCGCGGTTGCGATACCACATGCCGACCTGCGTCTGCGGGTCGGTGGTGTACAGGATGCGCGTGGTCACACCGATGCCGAAGGGTCGCAGAAAGGTGTAGTCCTCGCTGACCAGTTCCGCGCCAGGATAGTCCACCAGCCAGGTGTTGGCATCTCTCACACAGCTTACATCAGCCGCGATATAGATGGCAACCGCGCATACAAAGATGCCGATCACACTCAGCACCATAGCCACCGCGCAGCCCCTGTTGGAGTAGCGGCTCTCGTGGGCCGGGTATTCCATAAGATTGATTGTCCTTCCTGTGATCGCTGTGCAGCCAGCAGAAACACGGTCTGCACAGCGCCAGATGATTAAACCGGTGACGGCAGATCGTGAAAGGCGCGCAGCCGGGCGAACTCTGCCCGGAGTGACGACGCCAGTGCCTCTTTTTCGACGCCGGGCAGGCAGGCCGCCAGCGCTCCGTTGAGCACCAGCCTTTCCAGCATGTCCGCGTCAAAGCCGAAGGCCAACGCTGCCTGCCCGTATTCCCGCGTGAGGGTGGTGTTGAACATGGGCGGGTCATCGGAGTTGAGCGTCACCGCCAGCCCGGCGTCGATGAGCCGGGGCAGGGGATGCGCCGCGAAATCCGGGAAGAGGCCCAGGCAGACGTTACTGGTGGGGCACACTTCCAGGACGGTGCCGCGCGTGCGCAGTTCAGCCATCAGTGCCGGGTCTTCCAGGCAACGCACGCCATGACCGATGCGTACCGCGTTCAGCGTGTTGAGCGCGCCCCATATGCTGGCCGGTCCGGCCATCTCGCCGGCGTGGGGCACGGACGGCAGACCGGCGGCCTGCGCCATCTGGAAGGCCGCCGCGAACTTCTCCGGCGGGTTATTGGCTTCGGGTCCGCCCAGGCCAAAGGCGACCACGCCGCGCCCCATGCCGCTGATGGCCCATTCGGCGATCATCTCGCCTTCGGCTGGCTCTACCTCGCGTGGGATGTCGATAACGATGTTAACCGTGACGCCGTGTTCGGCTGCGCCCCAGGTGCGGGCGCGTTCCAGGGCGTCGAGCTGTTCGTCAAAGGGCAGCCAGCGCGGTGGTGTGAAGGTCACCTCGGTGTAGCGGATGTTCTGCTCGGCCTGTCCCGCGATGAACTCGCGCAGCATGGTCTCGATGTCGGCGGCTGTCTGTACACAGGTACAGATGGCGTCGTACACGTCGCCGAAGTGATCCCAGCCGCGAAATGTGTACCAGTCGCGCATCTCGTCCAGCGTGCGGGCCGGCAGATCAACGCCGTTGCGCTGCGCCAGCCGCAGCAGAGTCTCCGGGCGGGTGGCCCCCTGGAGATGCACATGCAGCTCCACTTTGGGCATGGCCTGGATGTAGGTGTGCAGCGCAGATATCACGACTCCCGCACCTCGGCTGCCTGCCGCAGTGTCAGCAGCACCTCTTTGAGGGGCTGATTGACCGCGCTCAACGGCTCTTGCAGCACCAATGTTTGGTAATGCTCAAGAAATTCGAGGCGCAGATTATGAAACCAATGTAGAAAGTGCCGTAGAAAGCTGATGCAGTCGAGGATGACAATCTCAATACCTTGGGTCTGCTCATATAATCCAGCGGCATAATTTGCTACATCTGCATCAATGGGCTGAGTCGTGATGAATACATAATGGTTCACATATTGACCGCGTTGCCTGATTTTCTGCAATGCCTGATTAATGTCATCATGGGTGACGACTCGTGTTTTCATCTCGTAGCTGGTTACTATCTGGTCAGCATTTTCCAGCGTGATCTCCAAATCGCCCAGCGCTTGTGTCTGGAAATCTGCTGCTGTATGCGATTGAAGGGGGCGGAGTTGTTGGCCCGCTGTATGCCCAGCACATTGATAGGCCGCAGCTACAACCAGGACTGGCAATCGGCTGGAATTAGGTTGCCGCAGATGCTGCTCGACGAGTTCAGTAACAGCTTCGGCAGACAGGGGAATATCTCCACTGGCTGCGTTCAGACTCTCGATCAGACTTTGTATACGCTGGCGCTGCTCATCCCGCACGATAACCAACCACCGGACGGTTTCTACTAATAACTCATTTGCGGTGATATGGCCTTGGTGGACGGCGTCGAGCAGTTCGAGAACAACTTGATAAAGCTTGGCTGGACGTCCGACGAGATCTATACCAATTTCTAGCATACTATTGTGATTGCGTAATGCAGGTGTCAGAAAGGCGGTTGTCGGATTGCAGGGTAGCTCGTATCTTAAGATGAACCTTGTCACAAACTGCTCATCATAATATCGTCCAGAGAACGTATCGCCCCCGGTTATTTCCGTGTACGGTTTACGAATGTCCACTTCGGGCCGATGCACTTTTGCCAGTGAACAGGCAAGCAATAAACGCACACCAGCACGATTTTTGATGTTTCGTGTAACATAGGCCACTTGTTGGACCAGTACTGGATCTCTAAGAGCTGGATCGTTCGGATTGGTTTGGACTTGCTGCCATGCTAAATCAAGGATCTCATCCGGGGTACAGTTGTTACTTCCTCCGGGTTGTAATTCGTCCATAGGATTTCCTGTCGCTGCTGTTTTGTAGAATGAATTGTTCGAGAAGGTGCTATTGTACGGGTCCAGTTCTCATAAAGTTCGTCCATTAAATCACATTGATAACCGGATACGGCGACCTTCCCTTTTACATCATGCAGGGCAGTCGCCAGCTCCCGGTGTTGGTCGTTGCTCATTTCATAGCGATAAGCTTTGGAGTCTCCGCGTGTGTTATGTACATATGGCGGGTCGCAGTAAAACAGGGTTTCCTCACTGTCATAACGCTGGATCACCTCAACAGCGGGTGCGTTCTCGATCTGTACGCGCAGCAACCGTTGAGCAATAGCAGGCAGGTCCTCGATGCTTCCCAGCCAGCGAGAAACCGCCCCTGCCATCCCCGCCCTGCTGGTGAGAACACAGTGTGCCCAACGCCCTGAGCTGGCGGTCTGCGCCAGCCCGGTCCTGACCTGGCGAGCGCGCACATAAAACCGGCGTGCCCGTTCCAATTCTGTCAGGGTTTCTGATGATTGCTGGATAGCCAGTTCAAATTCGCTACGAGCAAAAGGCGTCAGGCCAATGGCTTCGATCAGCGCGTCTTTTTGTTCGCGTAGCACCCTGAAGAAATTGACCAGTTCACCGTCCAGGTCGTTATATGTCTCGACTGGCGACGGCTCTCGATTTATGAGCACCGCCGCCGATCCACCGAATGGCTCGCAATAATGCTGTGTCTGAGGCAGTAGGGGCAGCAGCCAGTCCAGATGACTGTATTTGCCACCATACCAGCCAAAAGCAATTAGTTTCCCCATATGACTCAATCTCCACCCAGAATCTGCGCGGAGCGGTCCAGGCTGCCGACGCTGTAGTACTTGGCGTCCGGGTGGTGGGCGTAGATGGCCGCCGTGCTCTGCTCCGGGACGATCTGGTAGGATTCTGTCAGGGTGAGGCCCAGGTCCGCTGTCTGTGGCAGCAGCCGCCACACGATCTCATGATCTTCCAGGTCCGGGCAGGCCGGATAGCCCCAGCTATAGCGTTTGCCCCGATTGATGGGCAGGCCCAGCTCCCGGCAGATGTGATGCGTCAGGTAGTTGGCGACACCTTCCGCCGCCTGGACAGCCAGCCCGTGAAAGTAATAGGCTTCGCTGTACTGGTCGGCGGATTGCAGGCGGTCGAATTCCTGGCTGGCGACCTCGCCTACCGTAGCGATCTGCAGGCCGACGACGTCCACCTGATCGCCGTCGGCGGGGGCGTAGTAATCGCTGATACACAGGTATTCCCCACCGGGCTGGCGCGGGAACTGGAAGCGCGCCGCCTCGACGCGGCTGCCGTCGGCGGCGTAACGTTCGTGATCCCAGATGATGAGGTCGTCGCCGTCGCTGTTGGCCGGGAAGTAGCCATAAGCCGCCTGCGGATTGAGCGTACCGCGCCGGATGGCATCCTTTGACATGCGCGCTAAACGTTCTTCAAAGTCGGCTTCCAGACGTTCCCATTCGTCGCCGCGCGCGTTTTTGGCTCCCCAGGACAGCCGGTAGAGTTCCGGCTTGTGCAGGTAGCGCAGCACGACTTCCAGCGGCATCTCGAGGATGGTGCGCGGTCCCCAGAAAGGCGGCGTCGGGATGTCTGGCGCAGGTGTGACCGTCTTTTGCGCCACATCGCCGCGATTGGCGCGCTGGGGCCGGGCCGGGCGGTCCATCGCCTGGCGCGCTTCGTCGATGACCCCGGCCACATAATCGCTGCGGGTGGCCGGGTCGGAGAGTTTGTCCATCACTGCCAGTCCCTCGAAGGCGTCCTTGCAGTAGAAAACGCCGGGCGCGTAGGGTTCGCCGTCGTCCTCCAGGAACAGGATGCGCAGACCAAAGCGCCGGTTGATGGCCGCGCCGCCCACCAGGACCGGGTATTCCAGGCCGCGCCGCGCCAGCTCGTTGACGACGATGGGCATCTGTTTGGACGTGCTCACCAGTAGGGCGGAAAGGCCGATGGCGTCGGCGTTGTGCTGCTGCGCCGCCTCGATGATGGTGTTCACCGGGACCTGTTTGCCCAGGTCGTGGACGGTGTAGCCGTTGTTGGACAAAATCGTTTTGACCAGGTTTTTGCCGATGTCGTGGACGTCGCCGTAGACGGTCGCCAGTACGACGACACCCTTGCTGCTGCCTTCCACGCGCTCCATGAAGTTTTCCAGGTAGGCGACCGATTTCTTCATCACCTCGGCGGATTGCAGCACAAAGGGCAGGATCAGCTCGCCCGCGCCGAACTTGTCGCCCACCTCTTTCATGGCGGGCAGCAGCACGTTGTTGAGCACGCCGACGGCGTCCTGGCGCGTCAGGCAGTCGTCGATGAGCGCCTCGACGCCGTCTTTTTTGCGGTGGACGATCTGCCAGTGCAGCGCCTGCTCTGGCGTCATGTCGCGGGTGGGGTCTTCCTGTTCGCGCCCGCCGACTTCGACCGTGTTCTGCTCAAAATACTGGATGAAACGCGGCAGCGCGTCGGGGTCGGTGTTGAAGATCAGGTCATTGGCGATTTTGCGCTGGTCTTCGGGAATCTCGGCGTAGGGCGTGATGTGCGCCGGATTGACAATGGCCATGTCCAGCCCGGCCTGGACCGCATGATACAAAAACACGCTGTTGAGCACACCGCGCGCCGCCTGGCCGACGCCGAAGCTGACGTTGCTGATGCCCAGCGCGGTCATCACACCGGGCAGGTTCTGCTTAATCAGGCGGATGCCTTCCAGTGTCTCGATGGCGTCGTTGCGCAGTTCTTCCTGGCCGGTGGTCAGCGGGAAGGTCAGCGTGTCGAAGATCAGGTCTTCGGGCGACATGTCGTAGTCGTTGACGGCGATGTCGGTGATGCGTTGGGCGATCTCGAACTTTTTGTCGCGGGTGTGGGCCATGCCATCCTCGTCGATGGTCATCGACAGGACCGCCGCGCCGTGTTTGCGGGCGATGGGCATGATCTGGTCGATGCGCTCGCGCCCGTTTTCCAGGTTGTTGCCGTTGACGACGCCGCGCCCCGGATACAGGGCCAGCGCCGCCTCGGCGACGTCGTATTCGGTGGTGTCGAAAATCAGTGGCACCTCGACGGCCATCGCCAGCTTTTTGACCAGCTTCTGCATCATCTCGCGCTCGTCGTCGCGCTCGGTGAGGGCCACGCACACGTCGAGCATGTGCGCGCCGTTCTCCACCTGATCGACGGCGATCTGCACGATGCTGTCGTAATCATCGGCGAGCAGCAGGCGCTTGACCTTGCGGCTGCCCTGGCTGTTGACGCGCTCACCGATGAGCGTGGGGCCGGGGTCCTGGATCATGCGGGCGGCGGTCATGCCGCTGGACGCCTGCGCCTCGTGAATGGGCTGGCGCACTTTCGGCGTGATGCGCTGCGCCTGCCTGGCCAGCAGATCGGCATACGGGTGACCGTGAATTTTATGATAAAGCTGCGCGATATGGTCCGGGCGTGTGCCGCAGCACCCACCCACCACGTTGACGCCCCAGCGCGTAAACTCCGACACCATCTCGCTGAAGGGGTCCGGCTCCATCGGGTAGACGGCTTCGCCGTCCACGTTGATGGGCAGGCCGGCGTTGGGCAGCACGCTGATGGGCAGCCGGCTGCGCTCGACCAGATACTGAATGGGCTGGCGCATGTATTCCGGGCCGGTGGAGCAGTTCATTCCCAGCACGTCGATGGGCAGCGCCTCGAGTGTCGCCAGCGCGCCGGCGATATCGGTGCCGAACAGCATCCTGCCGGACGTGTCGAGTGTGATCTGAATCTGTAGCGGGATGCGCTGGCCGCTGTCGGCGAAGTAACGGTTGATGCCGACCACCGCCGCCTTGACTTCGAGGATGTCCTGGCTGGTCTCCACCAGCAGCAGATCGGCGCCGCCCTCGACCAGCCCCTGCGCCTGCTCGTAGAACAGGTCGGCCAGTTCGTCAAAGGTGACGTTGCTCAGGTCGGGATCGTCGCCGCTGGGTAGTTTGCCACTGGGTCCCATGCTGCCGGCGACGAAGCGCGGGATGCCCGTCTCCTGCTCGAAGCGGTCGCAGACGCGGCGCGCCAGCCCTGCCGCCGCCCGGTTGATCTCCAGCACGCGCTCGCCCAGACCGTATTCGCCCAGTGTCCAGCGGTTACCGCGAAAGGTGTTGGTCTCCACGACTTCGCTGCCCACCGCCAGGAAGGACGCATGAATCGCCTCAATGATGTCCGGGCGGGTGATGACCAGATAATCGACGCAGCCTTCGTACTGTGCGCCGCCGTAGTCGTCTGCGGTCAGATCGTAGCCCTGGATGCTGGTGCCCATCGCGCCGTCAAACAGCACCACATGATCGGCGATTGCGTCCAGGTAACGTCGGTTGCTGTACTGGCGTTGATGTGTGGTTGTGGTCATACGTCACGAACTCCATCCACTTGTTTGCTGGTCGATTATCGCATCACATGCTGATCGAATTATCGCGCTTTAGCATGAAATTACAATGCCTCGCCGCGCCCGGTGTTTACACCCGGTGTTTACACCCGGTGTTTACACCCGGTGTCAGCGAGACCGGGCGCGCAGCAGCGATTCCACCGTGCCGGCGACCTGAAGCCACAGCGCCGTATCGCGTTCGCCGGTGGCGGCGTCGATCCAGAACGCCTGCTGCGCCTGGGCGATAGCCTGCTGGCTGGCGTCCGGGTTGCGCAGGGCGGCGAAAGCGCCCGGATGCGCGTTGAAATACGTGTACTGAAGCTCGGCCAGGATGGCGTTGGCGATGCTGTTGGTGATGTGGCTGTAACGCTCGAATACGGTGTATTCGGTCTGGACGGCACGCGCCAGGTCGAAAACCGCCAGCAGAAAATTGCCGCAGCCGGGCCGGGGGAACTGATTCACGGCGTGGACCGGCAGATCACGCGGGGCCGACGCATACGAGATGACGGTCAGTGCCAGCTCGCGCACCCAGCCGGCTTCGGGGTATTCGCGCTCGAAGGTGGGCAGGAAGTCGCGCACGCGCTCGGCGGCGACGCCCAGCGCTACCAGCGGCTCCAGCTCGGCCAGCAGCCGCTTGAGCGTGTCCTGCATGGTGTTCCATTGGCGCTGATGGGCCGCGACTCGCAGCGTCTGCAGATCGGCCTGTTGTTCGGGTGTCATAGATTGTCCAGTGCCTCGCGCAGGGTGAACGGCGGACGCAGCACGGCGTCCGCGTGGTCTTCCAGAGCTTGCCGCAGGGTGGGGAAACAGTCGCAGGTGCGGTCATCGACGATGGCCAGCACGCGCACATCGACCGTGCCGGAGTCCAGCAGCGCGAACAACTCGTCGGGCGCGGCCTGCTCGGCGACGGTCAGCAGCGCCAGGTCCGCGCCGGGTGCCAGCGCGGCAGCGACCGCGCCGGGCAGACTCGCAGACCGGGTCAGCGTGACGCCCGGCTCCACGCGGTTGGCGGGGATGGTCATGTGCTGCATGTTGTCGATCAGGTGGACGCGCTGGCCCGCCTGCCGGAAATGCCGCGCCAGGTCCAGCGCCAGCTCGGCTTTTTCGCCGGCGGCCAGCCCAGCCAGGGCGATGATGCGCATCGTTGTTTTGTTTTATCCCGGAGTCTGCTCGTCCATACCGGCGAATTCGCGCAGTTGAACGGTGTGTTCTTCAGCGTCGCGCGCCAGGGCCTTGAGCCAGCCAGCGAAAAACTCGTTGGCCGGGCGGTGGTCGGTGGCGATGGCCTCTACCTGTAGCTGGAGTTCGCGCGCCACTGAGCGCAGTTCCAGCACGACAGCGTCCCAGTCCAGGTCGGCGCGTGCGTCTACCTCCTGGGCATTGAAAGCGTCAACGTCGTAACGCATGGATGGAATGACAGTTCCGCTCAGGACTTCACTGAAACGCCGGTGCGCCTCGACAATCCAGCCGCTGAGATGGGCCAGCGTCTGGCGCGGCGACCACTCGCCGCAGGCACCCGCTTTGTCGACCAGATGGGGCGGGTAACGCTCCGCCAGGTCGAAGAGCTGGCTGTAGGCTTCCTGGAAATACGCGAGATTTCTGTTAAGAATGTCCATGAGTGTCCGCTTCCCTTCATTCGTTGGCGGCCAGTTGAGCGCCCGGACTATCAGCCCGGCCTGCTGGGATGCTATTATAACACAGTGAGGTTAAACGTTCGGTGAAAGCGAGAGTACAGATGACAGACCCCGCCAGCATCGCCAGAATGATCGATCATACCCTGCTGAAGCCGGAAGCGACCCCGGCCCAGATCGAAAAAGTGTGTGAGGAAGCGCGAGCCTATGGCTTCGCGTCGGTGTGTGTGAACGGCGCGTATGTGCCGCTGGCTGCTCGGTTGCTGGAAGGCACCCAGACGGCAGTCTGCGTGACGGTCGGTTTTCCGTTGGGGGCCAGCGCCACGCGCGTTAAGGTGTTCGAGGCCGAGGCCGCCATCGCTGATGGCGCGCGCGAGGTCGATATGGTGCTGCATGTGGGCGCGCTCAAGGCAGAGGACATCAGCGCCGTGCATCACGACATCGCGGCGGTGGTCGCCGTCTGCCAGACGCAGGGCGCGCTGTGTAAGGTAATTCTGGAGACGGTGCTGCTCACCGACGAAGAGAAGGTCATCGCCTGCCGGGTAGCGCAGGATGCGGGCGCGGATTTCGTCAAGACGAGCACCGGCTTCAACACGGGCGGCGCGACTGTGGCTGACATCCGCCTGATGCGGCAGACTGTGGGGCCGGAGATGGGCGTCAAAGCGGCGGGCGGCGTGCGCAATCTGGCCGACGCGCTGGCGATGATCGATGCCGGGGCCACCCGGCTGGGGGCCAGCGCGGGTGTGGCGATTGTCAACGAGGCGCGCGGCGAATCGCCGGCGGCTGGTGGTGACGGTTATTAGGCGTTACTTTCTGCCGTATTTTTTCTGCACGAAGCCGATAAACGGATAGGCCAGCCGGTGACTTTCCACCCGTTCGCGGGTGAGGGCCGTGCGGTTGGCTTCTTCGAAGTCGTGCTGCATGCGTTCCAGTTCGCGGATCTGCAGCGGCGCTGGCTCGTTGTGGAACAGGGTCACGGCTGTTGTGAAGCGCCCCGGCACGAACAGCAGCCACTGGCGCGTATCCACTTTTTCGATGTGGCGGTCGATGAGCTGACCATCGGCCATCATCTGCGAGTAGTCGTTGAGGACACGTCCCACGCGGTCCAGCGGCGTGTCGAAGTCGCCCAGTGTCTCGACGATGGTGCCGCTGCGGTTGTGGTAAATCATCAGTCCCATCGCTTTGCCCATCGTCGCGTCGCGGATGGCGATGGTCGGCGGGCCGCCCTGGGCGATGCTGACCGCTTCTGGTGTACCGGTGAGCAGCGCATGGTTGGCAATCGATAAGCGCCCGTTGTAGCGCTCGTACAGCACGTTAAACTGTTCGCGGCTGATTTTGCCATCGGCGAATTCGCTGACCAGTTGGCGAATTTTGCCTTCGGTGGCGGTCTTGAATGCTTCGGCCTGCTGGCGTGCATCGACAGACATGGCGGCGCTTCTCCCAGATAGATCACATCGGTTCGTGCCCGTATCGTATCATGGTTAGAAGTTTCAAACATAAAAGGCTTGCTGATCCACCAGGGTTTTTACGATCTTCGCAACGTGTGGCGTGGTGTGTGCGTATAGCAGATGTTGGGCTATTGAGTATTCTGGTGATTACCGGGCGTGGAGAAGCGACCCATGAACTCGTATCAACGTCCAGAGCAGCGCCGGCACTGGCTGTGGAACACGCTGATTATTCTGCATTACGTCCTGTATGGTCTGGGCTGGGTGCTGGCGATGCTTTTCGCCATGCGCGGCGGGTTCTGGGGCGAGACCTTTCCGCTGTTCCTGATGTTGTTCTGGGTGCCGGTGCTGGTGGGGCATACGGCGCTGCACTTCTACATGACCGGGCGCGGCGATTCCCGCGCTAACGAGCGCCAGGCTTACGCCGACGGCTTTACCGAAGCGGTCAACCGGCTGACGGAGAAGCGTAAACCCCTGGACGCGGACGAGATCGCCTGGCGTTTGGGTGAAGATGGCGAATTGTTTGAGGAGCCGCTCAAATACAAGCGCGAGCGTTAGCGGCACGCTCGCGCTGTGTGTCTGATAGCGCTTAGTACAGGTTGATTGCTGGCTTTACAGCACCTGCGTGACCAGCAGAATGATCCCTACGATCACGCCGACGGCGATCAGCCCGTAGATAATCTGCTGGCTCCGCGTTAATTGGGCTTTCTGTTTTTCCAGGGCTACCGTCTCCAGCGTGCTCTTGTACTGCTGGCTTTGCTGTTGGCGGCTGCGCTGCTCTGTCTCGAATCGTCTCTGATCGTCGCTCATGCTGACCTCCTGTGTATCCATACACCAGGCGACAACGGATATTCAATAACGCCAAGCCTGTGTATGTTTCATTATAGCGTGAAAACACCAATTGCATATCATCCGCTGGGAAATGGCCGTCTGGTTAGCCCGGTTCGCGTTATCGCAGTGAGCTGTAGGGCGTGTTCAGGATGGTATCGACCATCGCCCAGAAGTTCTCCAGCGGCGTGTCGAGCTGGACGTGATGCGTCGGCCCCAGAATCAGCCCGCCACCTTTACCGATGGTCTTTAGCCGCTGGATGACTTCGGCGCGCACGTCGCCTGGCGAGCCGTCGGGCAGGGTGTGCTGCTCGTCGATGGTGCCCCAGAAGCACAGCTTGTCGCCGAATTTCTGCTTCATCTCCGCAGGGTCCATGCTGGCTGGCTGAACCGGGTTGAGCACGTCCAGGCCGATCTCGATAAGTTCCGGGATGATGGGCCAGATGTTGCCGTCGGAGTGATAGGCGATTTTGACATCGGGGTTGATGGCTTTGAGTTCGGCGATGAAGCTGGCCATGCGCGGCTTGAAATAGCGCCGCCAATGCTGTGGCGAGATAATCATAGCGTGCTGGCCGCCCATATCGTCGCCCGTCCACACCATATCGACGCCCAGTTCGACCAGTTTTTTGGCGGCGGCCAGGTGATACTGGTAGGGGATGTCCAGCAGCGCGTCGGCCAGATCGGGGTCCAGCACCAGGTCCATGAGCGTCTGCTCCAGGCCGCGCAGCGCCCAGGCCGTCTCGAAGATCGTCGTCACGGTGACGCCGACGATCCAGTATTCGTCTTTGAAGCTGCGGATCATCCACTCGGCTTCTTCGTAGAGTTCGGGTCGGTTGGGGTCTGGCGGCTGGTACGAGGCGATGGCGCTGTCGTCGGCCAGGGGATGGTGAATCATCTCGGTGTACCAACCGGTGCCGAAAGGTGTCTCGTATTCCTGTAGCCCCCAGCCGACACCCCACTCGTCGGTATAGTTGGATTTTGACTGGTAATACGAGTTGGCCCAGCCGACTGAGGTCAGCAGCATGTCTTCGCCCAGGGCGCGTTCCAGTTCGTAGGTGTTGCCGCCGCCGTGCGGATTGTGGAGCTTATCGCCGCCGAGCTGCATATCGGCGCGCAGCCGCTGCGCGAATTCTGGCGTAAAGCTGACCTGCATCGGACAGCGATCCGGCTCTTCGTGGTTAAGGGCGGCCTGCACACGTTCGCGGTGGTTCATCAGATGATCCCCCCTGATTAATTGTCTTGTAAACATCTGTTTGTCGAAGCTTAACGCATCCATCTGATTCGTGCCAGCGCTGGTTTTCCGCTCAGCGATCGTCAGAGTCCGGCCTGCTTGTCGAGTTGTTCATGAAGCTGTGGGATCGCCTGCCGGCGGAGATTCACGCTGTGCGTATGCTGCTCATCAGCAACCTGTGGCGGTCGCCGGAACACTGGGAAATGGGTGTGGGCGGCTGCAACGCCTGACCTTCCCGGCTAATGCTGAGTATCAAAATGGGCGGACCCGGTAACCGGTCTGCCCGTTGTTTGTCTGTTGTGGTGGGGCGTGTTCAGACTGAGCGATACAGCGCCAGTGTCGCGCCGAAGGCGATCACGTCGCCGTCAAACAGGCGATGACCCTGAGCGCCGACGGCGACCCGATTGACAAAGGTTCCGTTAACACTACCCAGATCGTAGAGTATCCAGTCGCCGTCTTCGCATACCATGCGCGCATGAGGCCGCGACACCGACGGATCGCGCAGGCCGATCTCCCAGGTGGCGCTGCTGGTGGCACGGCCAACGGTCACCTCCAGCAGCCGCAGCACGATCACTTCGCCTTCCTGCGGCCCGTTGGTGATGGTCAGCTCGCCCTGGCCACCGGCCAGGCTGGCGGTGGTGAGGCTGCCCGTCTGCGATGCCTGCTCGTATTCCTCCGCTGTGACGCTGGCCGAAAACGTCAGCGTGGGGCTGTACAGCCGGATGACATCACCGGACGCCAGCGGGCATGATTCGTCAATGCGGAGGTCGTTGATAAAGGTACCGTTGGCGCTGCCCAGGTCGCTGATGACAAAGCCACCATCGCGGAAGGTAATGACTGCGTGCTGGCGCGAAACGTGCTGGTCGGCGATGGTGATGTCGTTGCTGGATGAGCGCCCGATGGTGGCAGTCGCGCCTTCCATCAGCACGTGCTCCTGCATGACGCCGGAAGTTGGATCGGACCACATTACTTTGGCCAGTTTCTGTGAGGGAATGTTGGTCATGGCTGAATCCGGAACAAAGTCAATAATGTCTGAGGTCAGTATAGCACAGGACTTACGGGTGCTTATCGACCGGGCGACCGCCGCTGTGCTGCTGGCGCTGGCGTTCCTCGCGCTCGGTATCGCCCATACCCGGATGCCACTCATCCGGGAAGGCGCCTGTCGCCCGTGTGACGATCCAGCCGCCCAGGTCGCGGGCGATGGTCTCCAGCAGGCGCGGCTGAATCCATGTTACTGAATCCACCTGAACGGCGCGCGCGCCGGCATCCAGATAGTCGCGGGCGTCGGCAGCAGAGTGAATGCCGCCCGCGCCGATCACCGGCAGGTCGAGACGCCGTGCCAGCAGGCCGACCACGCGCAGCACAATCGGCTTGACCATTGGCCCGTATACGCGCCCGCTGACGAGCTGCCCGGTGCGCGGGTCGCGGGCGGTGCCGCGCGGCGGCGCGCTGATGACCACCGCGCCCGCGCCGGCATCGGCCACCACTTCGGCGAGGTGATAGGCGTCGTACAGGGGCAGGCGCACGATGACCGGCTTCTCGGCGCGGTCTACCGCCGCCCGGACGAACGCCTGCGCATCTGCCGGGTCGATGTCGTCGTTAAGGCCCAGCTCGATGGCTGCCACGCTGTCTTCTTCATCTAAGCGGGCGCAGCACTTGCGGATGTGGTCCGTCTTGGTGGCCACCAGATGCACGATCACCGGCACCGGCAGCTCGCGCCAGCGTTCGCGGTGCTGGCGCAGCACCTTGTTAAGGCCGGGGTTGGGCAGGCCCGTGTGCAGCAGCACGCCGGAATCGAGCGGCACCACGCGCTGGCCGCTGGCCGGACTCCAGGGTTCATAGGTGATCGGGTTGGTGACAATAGCCCCCAGCTTTTCCAGCTTGATGAGATTGTGGTTATAGGCGTCGCCGTAGCCGAAGGTTCCGGCGGCGGCCATGACGGGTGTATCGAGCTGTAAACTGTGTTTGCCGGGCCGGGTGATCTCAATCGCCATAGTGAGCGGTCCTCTGTGAGTCGGTCAGGAAATCGCGTGGACCTGCGTCAGGTCGAAGGCCGGGCCGGTGCTGCACACGAGCTGCATGCCCTGGTTGCGCATGCGCAGGGTGCAGGCGTTGCAACCGCCCGCGCCGCAGATCAGCGATGGCTGGAATACGCCGAACAGGTAATTCTGCGGGATGATAGCGCGCCGTTCCTGGAAGCGCTCGTAGATGTGACGGAAGCGGGCGATTTCGTCGTCCTGGGCCGCCGCCACAAACACCTGATCGGCAAAGCCGACGGTCATTACCTGGTCGGGCCAGTTGGCGTCCTCGTCGCCGTGAATGATCTCCACTTCTGGCGGGATGTGGCGCCCGCTGTAGGTCGTGGCGCTGCCCAGCAGCACCAGCGATACGCCGACACGGTTCCCCAGCAGCCAGGGTATGGTCATCAGCAGCGGGGTGGGGGGGGTGTCGTAAGCCAACAGCAATACGTTGCGCAGCGTGCGCCGGAATCTGAAGGGCTGGCCCACCGGCCCCAGGACATCGACCACCTGACCGGGCGTGTAAACCGGGTCGGCCGGGCGCTCAATGATGACGCGCTCTCCGCTGAAACCGACTGGCCACCAGTGCTCGCGCAGGTAAGGCTGCCAGCCTTCCTGTAAGCGCGCCAGCAGCGACTGACCGGGTTTGAGACGCGGTATGTCGTCTTTTGCCAGCGCCAGCTCCAGATGCTGGTAGTCGTCGTTGACGCTGCGCACGCGCTCGATGATTCCTTTTGCCTGTTTCATCTGTTGTCCAGTTCGTGGCATAACCTTTGGTTGAGACCTGCCCACAGTTTAGCATAAGCGCCGCCGCGCGGCTATTGAGTGGAGAAATAGCCTGTTCACTGAATCTTTTGTCATGATTTGCCTGCATGGTTTAGCTGAAGTTGGATATATTGCTAATAAGTTGCTCAGAGCAGATTCAGGCCAGGTCAATGTTTCTTTACTATCTTCATAAGTGACTGTCTACACAATGCAAAGGAGAAGACAGTATGTTGAGTTGGGCTTTGACCTTCCTCGTTATCGCTATCATCGCCGCCGTTTTGGGATTTGGTATACTGGCGGACCTGGCTGCGACAATCGCCCAGGTGTTGTTCATCCTGTTCCTGGTGCTGTTCGTCGTCTCACTGATTATGGGACGCAGGTCCACTCCGCGAGTCTAGACACTCCCATCGCCAACCCAACCCGGCCCACGTGGCCGGGTTATTTGTTTGTGGCGGTGCCTCGCCCTGTCCCTGTTTCCGATTGCACCTAACGCGGGTTTTCCGAATCTTCGTGACTGTAATAAAATAACCGGACAGTATGCAGGCATATGGCGAGACGTAGATGCTTCAGCGACAGTTACAACGAATCGGGCGGGGTGGGCGATGGATGGTATGGGGTGGCCTGCTGCTGGCAGGCGTGCTGGCGACCGGCGGCGCGCCGGATCGCGCGCTGTCCCAGGCGCAGTGTGGTTTCGCCGAGGCGTTTTACTATCCCATCGACACCAACAGCTTTCAGCTTGTGCAGGATTACGCCGTCGCCAACCAGCGCCACCGGGGGTTCTTCCACACCGGCGAGGACTGGTTCAACGGGCGCGGGGGCACGCTAGGCCAGCCGGTGCGAGCCGTCGCTGATGGCCGCGTCACCTACAGCTACAGCCTGGGCTGGGGTCGGGATGGCGGCGTCGTCATCATCGAGCACACGCTGCCGGACGGTCGCATCGTCTACAGCCAGTACGGCCACCTGATGGAAACCGAGAACGCGCCGCTGCCGGTTCGGCTGAACTGCGTCGAGCGCGGCCAGGTGATCGGCGTCATCGGCGACTCGCGCCCGGCGCCGCATCTGCATTTTGAGATGCGCGTCAACCAGTCCGACATACCCGGTCCCGGTTACACCCAGGAACACCCGGATACGCTTGGCTTTCGCCACCCGGCGCAGATGGTCGCCAATCTTCAGGCGCAGCTCTCGCCACTGTATCGCTGGCATTTCAGCAGCGAGGGCTGGCGGCTGGCCGCGCCGCCGGTCAGGCTGGGCGATAACGGCCTGGTCTTCCTGAGCGAGAACTTTGTGCGCCGTCTGACGGCGGATGGCCGTGTGCTGTGGCGTGCCGCGCTGGACCGCCCGGCGGTGGCGGTGGATCGCTACCAGCTCAGCCCGCTGGTTTACTTTGCCGACGGGCAGGTGAACCGCCTCAATGTCGAAACCGGCGCGGTTGAAGAGACGTGGACGCTGCCGCTGGAGATCGCCGGTGCGCCGCTGCTGCTGGACGACCGTCCGCTGTTTGCCACCCGTGACGGCGGTCTGGCGCTGTTGAGCGCCGACCGGCGCGGCATTGTCGCGCAGATGGGCGGCGTGCCTGCCTGGGAACGCGCCTATGCCTCTGAGCGGCTGCTGGCGTTCGTCACGCGCCGCAATCTGGACGATTACGAACTGCTGATTGTGCGCCGTGAAGCCGATGCCATCGGCGAAATTGTCCATCGCGCCCAGCTTGAGGCGCTGCCCGGCCTGACCAGCGCCGCTGATGGCGGTCTGCTGGTGTATACGCGCGGCGGTTTGTGGCATGTCGATGCGGCGGGCGTGTGGACGGCGGCGCTCGACGATGAGACACCGCTGCCGCCCGGCGATCCGGGCGCGGTGGCGCTGGCGGCGGATGGTCGTCTGTTCCTGACGGATGGCCAGCAGTTCCATGTTTATACTCGTGCTGCTGGCGGCGCTGGGCCTCAGCCGGACTGGCAGGCGACTCTGCCGCAGGCGGTCAGCGGTGCGCTGACGCTGACGCTGCACGGTTCGGCGGTGCTCATCACCAGCCAGCACGGCCACGTCATGACCGTGCGCGACAGCGGTGGTATCTGCGGTTTTACGCGGGTTTACGGTCACGACCGCGCGCTGGGCTGGTTCGATGCCGATGAGGATGGCGTGCTGCGTATCGCCGCTGGCGATGTATTGTTCGGCCTGGATTGGGGCCGCCTGACACAAGGATGCTGACACCGTGAAAATTATGCCTGCGCAGTCACTGGGCGGCGATCTGTCGCTCGTCCCGATGGGCTTTGAACACACCGAGGCGCTGTTCACCATCATCGACCGCGACCGCCATTATCTGGCGCGTTACCAGAACTGGCCCGATCGTATCCTGTCGGTTGGAGATATGCGTGAATGGATCGATCTGTCGCTGGTCAAGGCCGATGGCCGCCAGGGGTTCGACCTGGTAGTGTGCGAGCGTGACGAGCCGGTAGGCAAGATTGGTCTGGTGTTCATCGACTGGATGCGCGGCTTGGGTGAAATTGGCTACTGGATCGGCCTGTCGCATCAGGGGCGGGGTTACGTGACTCGCGCCAGCCGCGCGCTGACGGCTTACGCTTTTGGCCAGCTTAACCTGCGGCGGGTGCTGGTCCGCTGCGCGGTGGAGAACGTGCGCAGCCGCCGTATTCCGGAGCGCATGGGCTTTGACTGTGAGGGCAAACTGGCCCAGCCGGCAGTGATCCGTGATCGGCGGGTCGATGAGGTGCTTTACAGCCTGTCGGCAGAGCAGTGGAACCGGCAGGCGATCTATCACATCACCACCCGCGCCGACTGGCAGGCGGCTCAGGTAGCCGGTGTTTATCGCGCGGCCAGCCTGGAGTCGCAGGGCTTTATCCATTTTTCGGGTATCGAGCAGGTACGGCGTGTAGCCGATGCCGTCTACAGCGGCCAGACCGATCTGCTGCTGCTGGCGGTGAGTCCGGGTTGGCTGCGTGCGCCACTCAAATTCGAGCCGCCGGACCCCAATGTGCCCGCGCAGCACAGCGCGGGTGAGCACTTTCCGCATCTGTACGGGCCGCTCAACCTGGACGCTGTCCTGAATGCCGTCGATTTTCCACCCAGCCCGGACGGCGACTTTGACCTGCCCGCCGGTCTGACGGTGCCGCAGGCTGTCTGGGACGAGCGTCCGGCACGCTGAACGGTCAGCGGCGGCGCAGCAGTTTCAGCAAACGCGGCCAGGCCTGGACGTAAGCGCGGTAGAGCACGGGCGACGGCGTGTAATCCCAGGCACCGATGTGGCGCGTCACCGTGCCGCGAAAGCCGCGCTTGAACTGGTAGACGCCCCACAAGCGGTCGGTTTCGGTGAAGTCGTCCGGTGCGCCCCACAGATCGTAGACGGCGTATCCCTGCGACCGTGCCCAGCGCATGGCTTCCCACTGGAGCAGGTAGTTGGGCATCTTCTCGCGTTGTTCATTGGACGATGCGCCGTAGAAATACCAGCAGGTACGGCCAAAGTGGAACAGGATCACATGCGCCAGCGGCGTACCGTTGGCGTCCTCGGCGATGAGCGCGTGCGCCAGCCCGGCCTGCATGAAGTCGCGCCAGGCTTTTTCGTAGTAGGCGGGCGGGCGGATGAGAAAATCGTCGCGCTGGCCGGTGATCTGGTACAGGTTATAGAGCGCTGGCAGATCGTCCAGCGTGGCGGCGCGCACGGTGAGGCCGTGCTTTTCTCCGGCGCGGACCTTACGCCGCGTGTTCTGGCTCATGGCGGCCAGCAGCGCATCCTCGCCGGCGGTCAGGTCGATTTTTACGGTGTTGCGGAACTGCACCTGATCGCCGGAGAAGCGCCAGCCCCGGCTGTTCAGCAGACCGGTCCAGGCGCTTCCGGTTAGGTTGGCTGTGTCGTCGGCTTCGCCGGGGACGCCGGTCCCGGTCACGACGTCGGGGTCGATTTTGAGCCAGATGGCACGCTGGCTGACCGCGAACTGTTCCAGGCGATGGAGTATCTGCCCGGCGAGGCGAGTATTCGTGTAGTCAAGGACCGGGCCTTTGGGGACGTACATCACCGCCAGCGGACCGGCGCGCCGGGTGAGGACGGAAGCCATCGCGACCGGCGCGGCTGAATTCGTCTGCCAGAACAGCAGGCGGGTGGGTTTCCAGCCGGTGGTCGCCTGCTTGAACTGGCCCCATTCCCAGGTTTGCAGCACGTGCGCCTGGGGGAACTGGCGCAGCGCGGCGTTCCATTGCTGGCGGTCGGTGACGGTTTCGACGATCATCGCAGCCTCAGTGCCAGTTTATAGGCGTAGTATACAAGCGGATTGTAAACGTAGTCCCAGGCTCCGGCGCTGCGGGTCACGGTGCCGCCCCAGCCGCGCTTGAAGCCGTAAACACCCCACAGACCGTCGTCGCGCTGCTGGAAATTCGCTTCGAGTTCGGCCTCGTCATAATCGGGCACGCCCCACATATCGTAGACCGTGCAGCCGCGCTGCTTCGCCCACTGGATGGCCGCCCACTGCACGCCGTAGGTCGCCATCAGATTGCGTCTGACGTTCGACGACGCGCCGTAGAAATACCAGGCGCTGCGCCCCGCCGCGAAGACCATCACCCCGGCCAGGGTGTCGCCTTCGTGTTCGGCCAGGATGAGCGCCGCCTGCTGGGGTACAAACAGCCGGTAGGCGGTCTCGTAGTAATCGGGCGTGTGGACGCCGAACGCCTGCCGCGAGCCGGTGGCCTGCATGATGGCGGTGAAACGCGCCACGTCGTCCGGGCCGCCCTCGTAGTAGCGGATGCCGTGCTTCTGGCTCTGGCGGACCTTGCGCCGCGTGCCCTGGTTCATGCGCGCCAGAATCTGTTCGTCGTCGTCGTGAATATCGATGAGGACGGTGCGCGGCGGCTGGATTGTCTGCGGGCTGGACTGAAAGCCCAGGCTGGCGAAGTCCGGCGCGGCGTCGATGATGCCCGGCTCCCATTTGAGAAAGCGCGCCTGGCGGCGGCGGGCAGTCTGGTGGATGGCCTGCCACAGCGCGGGACCGGCGTCCGGCTCGGTTATGTAGGGTCCCATCGGCAGATAGGCCATTGTGCCCAGTCGCAGCGGGAGCGCCCGGAATAAAATCTGCGCCCCGGCGACGATGCGCTCGTCATACGTGATGGCGACACGCTCCGCCTGCCAGCCATAGGCGGCTTTGAGCGCGCCCCAGGCGGACATCTGCAGAATGTGGGCGCCGGGCTGCCCGGCGACGAAGGCATCCCAGGCGTGGGCTTCAGGGGCGATGACACTAGGCGTCGCGCTGGCACGAGTCATGGGGTGGCCTGTTCCCTGGTGTGGTCCGGTCTGGCGGTTACGGTAGGTCAGGCGTGGGACAATTTCAAGACTCAGTTGAGAGGGAGCGTGATCTGGCGCGGCTGGCTTCAAATCTGGCGAAGAACGGCCCCGATGATGTACACTAAGCCACGTTCGAGGTTCTCAACAATCCAGCGGAGGCTGTTTCCTATGGCGACGGATGCGCGGACCTGGTTTTACTCCACACCAGAGCCACGTCCTTACTACATCGAAGAGCGGGTGAACCATACCCTGTGGAAGAATCGCCTGCAGGGGCTGTTTATGTCCTGCACACAGGCGACCGTGCCCATCAAAATGGAAGGCAACTGGAACGGTATGCCGGTCCAGTTCGAGTGGAAGCCCGGCGCTTACTTTATCCTGCGCAGCGGCGAAAAGCGCAGAGAGTTGATCGGCGTCATCCGGCAGATGCTGTTTAATCTCAAACCGGCCTTTGAGTACGAAGACCCGTCCGGTATGCATGTCGTCGAGTGGCATACTGAAAACGTCGATGATCGCTGGGCCGAGATCCAGGGCAATCCTCAGTTTCAGGGGCTGCGGCGCATCGGCAAACGCTGAGTGACGCCGCTGTTCCGCCCAGTCATCTGACCAGCAGCGCGCCCTCATCACGAGGGCGCTGCGAGCCTGGTTTCTCCTGTTTTCCAGACGCTATCCATCCGACAACCATATCGCTGGCTGCCTGTGCGCCGTGCTGGACGCAAAGCGGCGTATAATACGAGTCAGATCGACCGTGTTGATTGAGTCGCAGCGAGCAGAGATCATGTCCCCATCCCCGCGCCGGGCGTCCCCGGCGCAACCCGTCGATGCCACCCTGGCCGGGCCTACCGTGCGCGTGGAGCGTGTCGAGGCGACCGTGCCGCATGGGCGTGCCTCGGTGGCGGCTCCGCGCCCGCCGCAGACGGCCCGGCGTATGACTCGGCACCGGCGTTCGGCTGGCAGGCCGCGCGGCATGGCGCTGGCGCTGTTGGTGGTCGCCGGTGTGGTGATGGTTGGCGTGATGGGTCTGCTGGCGCTGCTGGCCGGTGTGGGGATTGTCTACAGCGGCGGGATTCTGCCGGGTGTCAGTGTGGCCGGGGTGGACCTGGGCGGCCTGGACCGCGACGAAGCCGCCGCGCTGCTGGCGACGCGCTGGGCGTCGGTTACGCTGGCCGATCCCAGCCAGCAGCCTGGCCGCACCTGGACGATTGACCGGGCCGCGCTGGGCATCGAACTGGACGCCGCCGCCACCGTCGAGCGCGCTTACGAACAGGGGCGCGGCGAGGGAAGTATGCTGTCCGCGCTGCTGGAGCGCGTGGACGTCGCGCCGGTTGTGGGCATCGACGCTGATCTGCTGGCCAACAGCCTGGAGACGCTCAAGCCGCAGGTGGACATCGAACCGGTGGATGCGGGTGTGCATCTGGTAAATGGCGATGTACAGCCAGTGCCGCCGCAGGCCGGTTATGTGCTGGATGTGGGCGCGACGGTCGCCCGGTTGCTGGATGACCCGGCGGGGGTTCTGGCCGATGGGGCGCTGGAACTGGTTATGCTGCCGGTGCAGCCCGCCTTCACCGACGCCGGGCCGCTGCTGCCGCTGGCGGCTCGATTGCTGGCCAACCCGCTGACGGTGCGCGTCTACGATCCGGTTACCGGCGATATGGTGAGCTGGTCGCAGCCGCCGGAAGTCTGGGCGGAGTGGCTCGTCGTGCGCGGCGAAGGTTTCTCCGTGCAGGGCGACGCCGTCCGCGCCTATCTGGAACAGCAGGCGCAGATTTTCGATGCGTCGCGTCATCTGGACCTGGACGATGCTGTGCAGACTGTCCAGCAGGCCGTGCAGACGGGCGATACCCGGTCCACGCTGCGCGTCTACCACCATGACCGGCAGCACGTCGTCCAGCCCGGCGAGACGATTGGCAGCATCGCCTGGGATTATGGCGTGCCCTATCCCTGGCTCCAGCAGGCGAACGCCGGCGCTGAATCGTTCAGCCCCGGCCAGACGATCACCGTCCCCTCGCCGGATACGTTCCTGCCGTTCCCGGTGGTGGCCGATAAGCGCGTCGTCGTCAGTATCTCACAGCAGCGAACGCGCCTTTACGAAAACGGCCAGCTTATTCAGGACTGGCCCGCCAGCACCGGCATCAGCGACAGCCCGACGTGGCCCGGCATCTACCAGGTGATCTCGCACGAGATGAACGCCTATGCCGGCAACTGGAATCTGTGGATGCCGTATTTCGTCGGCGTGTACCAGCCAATCCCCGGCGCGGATTTCACCAACGGCTTTCATGGTTTCCCCACACGCGGCGGCGGGCAGATTCTGTGGGAGAACAGCCTGGGTCGCCGCGTGACTTACGGCTGCATCCTCCTGAGCAACAGCAGCGCACAGTTCCTCTATGACTGGGCGCAGACCGGCGTTGTTGTGGAGATTCAACCGTAGTTTATAACATCTTGTAATAGTTGGGTTTACCTTTCCTTTGTGTTAATATAAGGTTAGTATGTTGGCGCATTGGTCTGCGTCTGTTACCAACAAACAAGATCATCATCGTATTATTCTCATTCATCCATGCGGAGCAGGTTTCCGATGACATTGCTGCCCCTGTTGTTTGTCGTCCTGGCGCTGGTTGCGACGATCGCTGCTGTTCTGCTCGATGCGCTGGTGCCGGGGCTGGCTGTCGCTCTGCTGTTGTTGATGGCCGCCGCGTTGAGCTGGCGTCTGCGCCGCCAACGGAAAGCGACAGTGGCGCGCCAGGCAGCCACAGACGACACGCTCAGCCGCCGTCGCAGCGGCGCCGAGCAGTTCGCCAACGGCCATGTTAAAGAGGCGCTGGCGACCTACGACCGTAATCTCAGTCTGGATGTCTCCAACACGGGTGCGCGCGGCGTGCCTCATCGTGTGCGGGCGATCCTCTACACCGAACGGGGCCAGATTCATTTTGCGCAACGGCAGTATCAGCTCGCCCTGCGTGATTTTCAGAGCGCCCAGGAAGCCAACCCCACCTTTCACCCGGCTATGGCCTGGCTGGCGATTGTCCATTATGCGCTGCGTAACCTGGACGAAGCGCGCATCTGGTGGCGCCGCGCTGTGAAGCACGAAGCGCGCTATGGTGAGCTGGACGGCCTCAACTGGATGCCGTCGCAGCCCGGCTGGCTGTCGCCGCCCATTGTCGAGGCGCTGGCCATCACCGCGCTGCTCAATGCGCGCCGTCCGCCAATGGACTCAAACTCCCCTTGACCGACGACCCCCCACCGTCCCATACTTGAGCATATTGACATCAGCAAACAGCCAGAGGAAACCACACACATGAGGATCGGCGTGCTGGCGCTTCAGGGCGCATTTATCGAACACGAGAATATGCTGCGCGCATTGGGGGCGCAGCCTGTTCAGGTGCGGCTGCCGCAGCATCTGGACAACCTGGATGGTCTCATTATTCCCGGCGGCGAGAGCACCACCATCGGCAAGCTGGCGATCAGCTACGGTCTGATGGAGCCGCTGCGCGAGTTCGCCGCGCAGACTCCGACATGGGGCACGTGCGCCGGTATGATCTTCCTGGCGAAAGACATCGGCATCGACCGCCAGCCGATCCTGGGCCTGATGGACCTTACTGTGAGCCGCAACGCCTTTGGTCGTCAGGTCGATAGTTTCGAGGCCGACCTGGATATCAGCGTGTTGAACGGCAGGCCGTTCCATGCGGTTTTTATTCGCGCGCCAGTGGCCACTGCCGCTGGTCCTGATGTCGCCGTGCTCAGTCGCCTGCCGGACGGGCGTATTGTGGCGGCCCAGCAGGGGCATCTGCTGGCGACGGCTTTCCATCCAGAACTGACGGATGACTCGCGTTTGCACGAATATTTCCTGAGTCTGGTTGGCTGAAAACTCCTTTATGAATCTGGCCCCGGCTCATGCTAGAATAGGGTCACAGACGCTTAACGTAGACCATTCACACAGAGAGTGATCATGATCGACGATCGTATCCAGCAATCGGTGTACTTTGCCGCCACCGCCGGCCCTGATGACGATTATGAAGAATTCGATGACCTCGAAGAAGAGGATGACATTGACGATCTTGATGTTGACGAGGACATCGAGGAAATCGACGATCTGGAAGACCTGACCGACCTGGACGATCTGGCCAATCTCGATTTCGACGATGAGGAAGAGGACTACATCGAAGACGAGGGTTACGACATCTCCGAATTTGAGGATGACGAAGACCTCTACGACGATGACGACGAAGACGATGACGACGAAGAGGACGAGGATTATTACTACGATCCCCTGTTTTGAGATCGTCTGATCACCACGTATTTTTCATCAGATGTTATTCGGATCAGAATACTGCCGCGCCACCGTGACGCCGATCACAGTGGCGCGGCCTTTTGTGTTGGGGGAGCGATCAATCAGGCTGGCTGGCCGGTTTCCTGTGGGAAGATTTTGCCCGGATTGAGGATATCGCTGGGGTCCAGCGTGTGTTTGATGGCGCGCATAACGTCTAGTGACGGGCCGTGTTCGGCGGGCATGAACTCCGCTTTGCCGATGCCGACGCCGTGCTCGCCGGTGGCTGTGCCGCCCAGTTCCAGCGCCCGCCGCACGATGAGCCGGTCGCAGTCGATGGCCTCGTCATATTCGGCCTGGCTGCCGTAGGGGAACTCCACGTGCACGTTGCCATCGCCAGCATGGCCGATCATATAGGCCGTCACGCCGCGTTCGGCGCGCAGTTGTTCCACATAGGCGATGAGTTCCGGGTAGGCGCTGATGGGCACCGCCACATCCATGATGAAGAACTCTTTGTCCGGGTGGCTGCGGACCATGATTTCGTATGAGTGATGGCGGGCGTGCCACAGCTTTTTGCGCTCGGCGTGGTCGGTGGTGGCACGGATACTGAGCGCGCCCATCTCCTCGCAGATTTCGCGGACCATCGCCAGCCCTTCGCTGAGGGCGATCTCCTGCGCAGCGTGGAACTCCATAAACAGGGTCGGCCTGTCGTCCAGTTCGACGCCTTCCGTCTCGCGCAGCATACGGCAGTGGGCCGCGTCGACGAACTCCAGCGCCGCCGGGTCCAGTCCGCTGCCGCGCACGGCGACGACCGTCTCCACCGCGTCCTCGACCGTCTCGAAAGCGGCCACGACCGCGCTCATATGGGCCGGGACCGGGACCAGCTTCAGTGTCGCCTCGGTGATGATACCCAGTGTGCCCTCGCTGCCGACGAACAGATGCAGCAGATCGTAACCCGACGCCTGTTTGACCGAACGCGAACCGACGTGAATCAGGCGGCCATCGGCCAGCGCGACCTGCATACGCAGCACGTTGTCTTTGCTGGCTCCGTATTTCACCGTGCGAATGCCGGATGCGTTGTTGGCCAGCATGCCGCCGATGGTGGCGTTCGCGCCGGGGTCCGGCGGGAAGAACAGCCCGTAACGCGCCAACTGCTCGTTGAGGTCTTTGTGGCCGATGCCGGGCTGGACTGTCACCTGGAAGTCGTCGGCGTGAACCTCGACGATGCGCGTCATGCGCTCGAACGACAGCAGAATCCCGCCACGCAGCGGGATCGAGTTGCCTTCCAGGCCGGTGCCGACGCCCCAGGGCGTGACCGGTATGCGCTGCTCGCTGGCGAGGCGCAGCAGTTCGACGACCTGCTCCGCGTTTTGCGGCCACACGACCACTTCCGCCGGGCTGGCCGGGTGGTTGGACTCGTCGCGGGCGTGCAGGTCGATGTCGGCCTGGGCCGTGCTCACGTTCTCCGCGCCGAAAATCTCGGTCAGGCGGGCGATGATCTCTGGCGTTACGGGTGAATAGGTCGTCATGGATGTGTCCTCTGTTGTGTACAATGGCTTTAACGGCTGCGAAGCCGGTCACGGTTTCAAAAGGGTGCGTCCGTCAGGTCGATGAACCGGCAGTTCTCATAGCCGGTGTACGGCATCTCGGCCAGCGGCGAGACGAACAGGCTGTCATCGGCGGGGTCGCTGCCGGCGTCCACGCAGTAGACATACAGCGTGGATGGCGCGTCCGTGTTTTCGCCGGCCAGTTCCAGCGCATCCTGCGGCGCGATCTGCCAGCGTATCGACCGCTGCGCGTAGTGCGCGACAGCCGAACTCTCGCGGGGCAGATTGGTCATAATCAGGCCGCGTGGCTGGCTGTTATCGTGGATGGTCTGTGCCAGCCCCAGCCGGTTTTCCTGGATTATCCAGCCGGAGCGGTGCAGCAGCACAAAAAACACCACGCTGATGATGGCCGACACGACCACCAGGGCTGTGATGGCGGGCCGGGTCCAGCGTCGCCAGCGCCGCGAGCGCCAACCGGCGGCAATCGCTACCGAGGCGGCAATCGTGAAACCTGGCATAAAGTATATCTTGTAGTAGTCGTGGATGTAAAAGGCGTTGCGGAAAACCAGCATGTACAGCAATCCGCCGCCCACCAGCGCCAGGATGACCGCTTTCTGCTGGCGACTCTCGCGGCGGACGGCCAGCGCCAGACCCCACGCGCCCAGCACGACAATGGCGAACGTCATCAGCGGCAGCACGTGGACCATCTGCCGGAAGATGAACTCCGCCGCGTTGAAGGTCTCGCTGTTCCGGCTCATCTGCTGGCTGCTGGTGCGGAAGAAGAACGCATCGCGCAGTTTATCCAGCGCGCCGTCCCACTGCCACTGGTAAAAGGCCATCACAGACAGCGCCAGTCCGCCGATCACCACGCCCAGCAGCACCATTTGCCGGCGGTGTGTCCAGTTGCCGAGCCACAGCCCGACCAGCCCAAACGCCAGGAAGAAGAAAGCCGCCGCCCAGGCCGTCCACAGCGCCAGCCCACCCATGAGCGCCATCAGCGCCCAGCGCGGCCACGTCGGTGCGCGCAGCCAGTTGATGAACACCGCGACGAAGATCAGGATGAAGGGCAGGGCCAGCGGCTCGTGGTTGGGCATGCGCCCGAAATAGGCGATCATCGGTGTGAGGCCGTACAGCGGCAGCAGCCACAGCGCCCGACGCTCGCCGTACAACCGCCGCCCGACGACGAACAGCGCCGCCAGGCTGACCAGCGTCGAAAAGGCCGGCACCAGCCGCGTGCTCATCTCCGTCTGGCCGAATAGACCGCGCGCCCATGCCACCGCGTAGACGATCAGCGGCGGGTGATGCACATAATAAGTGAAGTCCTCGCCGGGGCGTTCCAGGTCCAGCGGGCTGTTTTTCAGGACGGGGATGTAGTTCAGGGTGGACCAGCCGTAAATCTCGAAGTTGCGCGCTCCGCTGGTGATCCAGGCACCGTTTTCGTCGTGGTGGCTGAACCAGGGCGAGTCCAGTCGAATAATCAGCAGCGCCCACATCAGCAGCAGAAAAGCCACCAGCGCCCACAGGCGATTCCGCGCCGCGCTGCCGGGCCGTGTGTTTGCGGTCATCATTCCCCCTGATTAGCCGAACAGACCGCGCCGTTCCGGCTCAGCGTGTGTGAGGGTCGGCAGGCCGCCGCCCAGCACATCGACGACCGGACGGCATTCGTCCAGGATCATCTGGATGGCGCGCAGCGGTCGCTCGTAGCGCTCGGCGGCCAGTTCCAGATAACCGGCTCGCTGACGGAAGCGCGCCTGGGTTGCTTCCAGGGCCAGGCTTTCCTCGCCGGACCAGGGCCACTTTTCCGGGTAGAAATAGTAGTACAGCGGATAGGTGACTGCCGTCAGCACCGACACGCCCCGGTTGTGATAACGCCACAGGTCGGTGCCGGCATGGGCGGCGATCTCGGCGGTGAGGACCAGCGCCTGTGCCGCCATCAACTGGCGCTCCAGGCTGGCGGCATCTTCACCGGCGACGGCGCGCGGCAGATAGCCTTCCGGGTGGATGTGGCGATCGACCGCCTGCCGGTAAGCATTGACGGCTGCCTGAAAACGCGCTTCGTCTGCCAGCGTCACGCCCGCTGCTGCGTTGAACGCGATGTGCCAGAGCGTGTCGAGCAGGGGCGCGTCGCTGGGCAGGGCGTCGAACTCGGTGGCGTGCTGTGCCAGCGAGTCGAGCGCGGTGGTCAGCGCGTGGGGCGGCAGCTCTGGATGGTCGCGCAGCAGCTCGATGCACTGCGCCGCGATGAGCGCGCGGGCGGTGTCCGGGTAGCCGGGCAGCGGGCTGTCGCTGTGGGGCAGATCGGCCAGTGTGGCAATCAGCGGCACGGCGGGCGCTGGATCGCCGTCCAGGCGATAGCGCAGCCCGGCCCACTGAACCTGTGCCAGCGTACCGGTTGGCGCTGGCTCGCGCAGGCGCGCCCATGCCTCGCGCAGCGGCGCGCGCTTCTGATTCTTGCGGGCGCGTTGGGTCTGCTGCGGGCCGAAAATCAAGCCGTAGTGAAGCGGGTCGAACATGCTCAGTTCCTGTGTTGATGTCGATTGACACGCGCCATTATACCCTGAATGGCGCGGGGTGGGGCGTTAAGCTGATGTTACAGCAATGTCTGGGGGCGCGGCAGGCGGTCCAACTGGCTGAGATCGGTGACGCAGATGACGCCCGACATGGCGAATGCCAGCGTGCCGTTGTTGGCGACGGTCAGCGCCTTGAGCGCGACCAGCGGCGGCGGCATCTCGGCGAGCAGTTGGACCTGAACTGCTTTCGCCACCAGGTCGATGGCGAAACGCTGATAACCGGCGCTGAGGTCTTCGCCGTCATACACGCGGATGACGCCCGTTTCCTCATCGCACAGGGCGAGGTGGCGACCATCCGGCGAGCAGGCCATCTGGCTGATGGTGTAATGGGGGTCGAGCCGCCGCCGAACACGCCCGCTGGAGTCGGTGAGTACCACGCAGCGCCCATCGCTGGCGAAGATCGAGCCGCCGCCGCGCGCGATGGCAACCATGGCCGCCAGATCGGCCTCGACCGACAGGCCCAGGTCGAAATCGCCGACGCGGATGTGCTGCTGGTAGATGTGCAGTCGCCCGGTGCGGTCCAGCGCGGCGCTGAAACCCAGAAAGCGATCCAGTGCCAGCGCGACGAAGCTGTTGGCTCCGGCCATATCCAGGGCGATTTCCTGCTCGCCGTTGTCCAGATACAGGCGGTCGTCTGCTGTGTAATACAGGCGCATACGACCGTCGTCGGTGAGCAGGACGGTCAGGTTTGCCAGCCTGATCGACGGCAGATAGGCGTCGTAGGGTGTCACCAGTCCACCGATGAACGCCTGCCACGATTCGGAGCGGCGATCGTCGGCGGGTGGGGGCGCCAGCGTGCGCTCTTCGACGACAGTCCCGTTTGCCAGATTGTAGAAGGCCACCCGATCACGCCGTGACCAGGCAGCCAGCAAAGGCTGCCTGCCGTCGATGATATCGAGATGCTGCACTGCCTGATTTGTCAGATGAAGCCGCCAGGCCATACCAGTCACTTGGGTTATTTTGGGATAAAGTTGGGATAAATTCTAACAGATCAGCGCGGCCAGCAAAACCCCCGATCGTGTGCAAATCAGGGCGATCGCATCAAATTCAGCTAATCCTGCCTGAAGTTGATCCGGACTGGTATCCCAGTGCGGAGTCTGTGAAGATACCTGCCCCGCCCGGCGTTAAAACACCGGGCTACAGGAAGCGTGTCTGCTGAAGAGACACAAAAGATCGATTTTTAGCTCACCAGCCCATTTAGCCCTTATCCTGTTCGCTTTGCTCACGGTGACGGCGCTCCTGTTCTGCCGGGGCCAGCCACATATAGCCATAGGCGGGCAGTTCCACCGTATTGTCGTCAATGCTGAATCGCACCGACCGGCCACAGGCCATAATGACTTCCAGACCGTCCGCTGGAATGTTAATGGTGATGGGTTCGTCACACAGGTTGTGCAGCGCCAGCAGACGTTCGTTGTCGTCCTCGCGCCAGAAGCACAGCGCCTCTTTGGGCAGATCATCAAGCCAGACCAGCTTGCCCCGCCCCAGAATATCGTGCCCCCGGCGCACCTGGATCATCTCGCGGATGACACAAAGCAGCGAGTTGGGTGTGATCTGCTGCACCAGCACGTTAACCGAATGGTAGCCATACTCCGGGCCGCTGACCGGCGGCGTGTACAGTTTTTCCATACGGGCGTTGGAGAAGCCCCCGTTTTCGCCGTCGTTCCACTGCATGGGGGTGCGCACGCCGTTGCGGTCATCCAGGGCCAGATTGTCGCCCATACCGATCTCGTCGCCATAATACATGACTGGTGTGCCCGGCAGGGTGAACAGCATCGAATGCATCAGCTCGATGCGGCGGCGGTCGTTGTCCAGCAGTGGCGCCAACCGCCGGCGAATGCCCAGGTTCAGCCGCTGGCGTGGTTCTGGCGCGTAAAAGTCCCACATGAACTGGCGGTCTTCCTCAGTGACCATCTCCAGCGTCAGCTCGTCGTGGTTGCGCAGGAACGTCGCCCACTGGCAGCCTTCGGGTATAGGTGGCGTATCGTTGAGGATGTTGACAACTTTGGTGCGGTCGGCCTGGGCCAGCGCCATGAACAGGCGCGGCATCACCGGGAAGTGAAACGCCATGTGGAATTCATCGCCTTCGCCAAAGTAGGGCAGCAGGTCGTGCGGCCACTGGTTGGCTTCGGCCAGCAGAATGACGTGCGGGTACTCTTCATCGACCATGCGCCGCAGCTTTCGGATGAATTCGTGCACTTCCGGCAGATTCTCGCAGTTGGTCCCCTCGCGCTGGTAGAGGTAGGGCACGGCGTCCACGCGGAAGCCGTCGATGCCCAGGTCCAGCCAGAAGCGTATGATCTGCATCATCTCTTCATGCACACGCGGATTATCGTAGTTGAGGTCCGGCTGGCTGCTGAAGAAGCGGTGCCAGTAGTACTCGCCGCTGACCTCATCATAGGCCCAGTTGGATTCTTCGGTGTCAAGGAAGATGATGCGGGCATCGCTGTAGCGGGTGTTGTCCCGGCTCCACACGTAGTAATCGCGCATGGGGGAGTCGGTGCTGCGGCGCGCTTCGCCAAACCAGGGGTGCTGCTCTGAGGTGTGGTTGACGACGATATCGATGATGACACGCATCCCGCGCCGGTGAATTTCCTCGACGGCCATCTTGAAGTCTTCGGTGAGGCCATAGCGCGGGTCGATGCCATAGTAGCTGGCGACGTCGTAGCCGTCGTCTTTGAGCGGCGACGGATAAAACGGTGTTATCCAGATGCAGTCCACACCCAGCCATTCGAGATAGTCCAGGTGATCGCGCATCCCGGCAAAGTCGCCCCAGCCGTTACCGTCGCTGTCGGCGAAGGCGCGCAGATACAGTTCGTAGAAGATGGCGTTGATGTGCCAGTCCATAGGCGAATCCTTTGCTGTTTATGTCGCCACTGCTACCCATTATAGATGATTGAGTGGCATCTCGCCTGTAAACAAAACAGCCCCAGCCAATACCGCAACTGGGGCCATAATTGACAACAATGCAGAAGCTTTACGGCGCTGCTGCGCCGCCCGTATCAGCCCTTGACCGCGCCAGCCGTCAGCCCTTCAGCGATGCGCTGCTGGAAGACCAGCACCAGGATGAGCAGCGGCACCGTCACGACGATAGAGGCCGCCATCACTTCGGCGATGGGTTCCTGGCGCATCACACGCCCGCTGAACTGCGCGATGGCGACGGTCACGGTGCGGGCATCCGGAGCCACCGCCGTGAAGGTCAGCGCGAACAGGTACTCGTTCCAGGCCGCGATGAACGCCAGCAGGCCGGTGGTCACCAGCGCCGGGGCGGTCAGCGGCAGCAGAATACGGTAGAACGTCTGGAAGCTGGTCGCGCCGTCTACCAGCGCCGCCTGCTCCAGTTCCGCTGGCAGCCCTTCGAAGAAGCTGGTGAGCACCCACACCGTAAACGGCAGGGTGAGCAGTGGATACGTCACCATCAGCGACGACAGGCTGCCATAGACGCCTAAATCGCGCACGATACTGAACAGACCTGACAGAATCGAAATCTGCGGGAACATCGTCATCGCCAGGACGGCGTAAAGCATCAGCATCCGTCCCTTGAACTTGATGCGTCCCAGCGCGTAAGCCGCGAACGACCCCACCACCAGCGCCAGCAGAACCGACACCGTCGAGACGATGGCGCTGTTGCGCAGGCCGCGCAGGAAGTCGTCGTTGTTGAAGGCGCTGTCGTAGTTGATCGTTGTCGGGTTATCTGGCCAGATGCGGGCCGGGTTGAACAACTCGGTTTCGGTCATCAGTGATGTGTTGATGGCCCAGTAGAACGGGAACATCAGGAAGAACAGAATCACGATAACCAGGAGCCAGAAGCCGACACGTCCCAGCCACATCTGCACTGGATTTTTGCGCGTGCCGCTCTCGGCAGCCGCGCCTGCCTGCATGTTTGCTGCTGCTGTATTCTGAGTCATCGTTCACCAATCCCCAGGATTCTCACGTACGCGATGGTGAAAAGCAGAATGATGACGAAGATTACCACACCGACAGCCGATGCGTAACCAAACTCCTGACCTAAGATCAGCGTGTTGTAGTTATACGTCGCCATCGAGAAAGCGCGCTCGCCCAGCAGAACCTGGAACACGTCGAAGACACGTACCGCGTCCAGTGTGCGGAATACCAGCGCCACCCCGATTGTCGGGCGCAGCAGCGGCAGCGTAATGCTAAAGAACTGCCGCACTTTCGAGGCACCGTCCACGTCGGCGGCTTCGTACACATCCCTCGAGATCACCTGCAAACCGGCCAGCAGAATGAGCGCCATGAACGGAGTCGTCTTCCACACGTCCACAGCGACCATCGCCAGCACCTGCCAGTCGGAACTGGTGAGCCACGAAATTGGCTGGTCGATGATGCCCAGTTCCAGCAGCACCTGGTTGAACACACCCGGTCGCCCGTCGCGGAGCATCACCTCCCACAGACGCGCTGAGATCACGGTGGGAATGGCCCAGGGGACGAGCATCGCCGTTCGCATCAGGCCGCGACCAGGGAATTTGGAGTTGACCACCATAGCGATAAACAGGCCAAACACCAGTTCCAGCGACACCGACACGACGGTAAACATCAGTGTGTTGCTGACCGCGCTGATGAAATCCGAGTCGCGGGCGCTGATGGCCCAGCGCGCTCCGAACAGGTTGATCTCATTCATCGGGCGGTAGCCCCAATCACGGTAGCTCTCCACCGTGTCGATCAGGTAGTTACGTGAGCGCGGGAAGATGCGGTTGCCGTCTTCATCGACAGCGCAGCCGCCACCGGTGGCTTCTTCACACGGAATGCGGTCGATGCGCAGGCCCAGCAGTTCGGTGTAGTTGTCGAAGCCAACGAACTGCGGCTCTCGAGCAGCGGCGAAACGCTGGTCGGTCAGGCTGGCGATAAACGTCTGCTCCAGGGGGCGAGCCGCCACCAGCAGCAGAATAATCACCGTCGGGATCAGCAGATTCCAGGCGTTACGCGTATTGCGCGAGGTGAGAGTCTCCTGGCCTTCGAAGATGTGCTCGTTGCGCATCAGCCAGATGAGGATAAACAGCACCAGGCCTTCCAGGAAGACCCAGGGTAGCAGCGACACAATCAGGCCGCCGGCGATGTTCCCCGCGTTGATAAAGCCGTACAGAATGCCGAAGATGCCAGCAATCGCCAGCCACATGAGCAACTGGCGCGCCCACATCGAGGTTACGATGTCGCGCTGGAACAGTTTGATGCCCATGCGAATCGCGTACACGCCAACCGAGAACACCAGCACCGGTACGATAATACCGAAATTACGTAAAAAGGCCAGCAGCACAGCGCCGATGTTGACATCGCTGGTGTCCTGAGCTTCGATGCTGACCGAGACGCGCTCGCCTTCATCGCTGAACTGATTGCCGGGGAACTCCACCTCAATTGGTGATGGTGGTGGTTCGCTTACCGGGTCGGCGTCACCGTCTTCGGCGTCGCCAACCGTCCAGGTAAAAGCGACCTGTCCGGGTGTGGTATTCGGGTCGGTGCTGGTCGCGGTGACAACCACCGTATAGACGCCGGTTGCATCGCTGCCGATGACACCGGTAATATCGCCCGATGTGGGCGAAATGGTCAGCCCGGCGGGCAGCCCACTGGCTGAATAAGTAATGGGCCGGTCTATCGCATTCTGAAAATCTGTATCGCTGGTAACAAGCGTAAACAGAAAGATGAAAGCGCCAATGCCAAGCAGGACAAACAGAGCACTGATGAACGGCAGCGCGCCGGCATCCGGGCGGTATGGCGCCTGGGTATTAGAAACATTTGCCATTAGTCCCAAAACCCCCTTCGATATTATGCAGGATCACAAGCCTGGCATTGGGTCTATATCGTGGGTGGATAAAAGAAGTGGTAGAAAAAGGGTGCCTTGCTGGTTCGCAAGACACCCCTTCCCTTACATTCAGACCGTATACCTTACTGCATTTCAGCCAGCAGGTCCTCGAGGTCCAGTTCCAGGTCGCTCAGGGCGTCAGCCGCGCTGGCATCGCCCGTCAGGACCGAGTGGAGCGCGTTGTAGAACAGCGCCGACGCATCGTTGTAACGCTCGCCGGTGATACCCGACGGACGCGCAACGGCGGTCTCCAGGATCGGACCCATGCGCTCGAACAGCGGGTTGGCCTCGATCACTTCCTCGTCCTCGAAGAGGGCCGGGATGGTCGGGTTGGCACCCTGCGCGCTGATGGCGCGGAGCTTCTGCTCGTCGTAGCTGGCCAGGAAGGCCGCGACCGACACAGCCGCATCCACGTTTTCGGAGTAAGCCGACACCGCCAACTGCCAGCCACCGAGGCAGGCCGCCGCGACGCCCGCGTCGCCCTGCGGCAGCGGCGCATAGTCGAACAGGCCCGCGATCACCGGCTCTTCACCAGCGGCATCCGGCTCGTTACCCAGACCCCAGGCATACGGCCAGTTGCGCATGAAGGCGGCGTTGCCAGCCTGCCACACAGCGCGGCTGTCTTCTTCCTGGAAGCCGGTCACGCCAGGCGGGCTGATTTCGCCAACCCAGGAGGCGGCCAGTTCCAGCGCGGCGATGGTGGCGTCGTTGTTGACGACGATTTCGCCATCAGGCGTGATGAACGGCTCGCCAGTGGCCGAAACGAACCACTCATGGCCGTCGCAGGTCAGGCCTTCGTAGGCGTCACCCTGCCACACGTAGCCCCAGAAGTCCATGTTACCGGTTTCCTCGCGCTCGCCTTCCTGGATGGTGAGGGCGGCTGCGGTCAGTTCTTCCCAGGTGGTGGGGACTTCAAGTTCGTACTTCTCCAGCAGATCGGTACGGTAGTACAGACCAGCGGCATCGGTGAACCAGGGGAGGGCCACCAGTTTACCGTCCAGGGTCTGGCCTTCGATCATGGCCGGGAAGAACATGTCGATGTATTCGTCGTCCAGATAGTCGTTCAGGTCAACGGTGTGCTCGGCGATGATACCGGGCCAGATCACGTCCACCTGGAACACGTCGACTTCACCGCTCTGAGCCTCCCAGAACTGCTGGTACAGGCCCAGCCGCTCCGTGGAGGAGTTTGGCATCTCGACAAAGTTCACGGTAACGTTGGGGCACATCTCCATGTAGCGCTCGGCCTGCTCCAGACCGACTTCAAGCTCTACACCGACCGCGCCGCCCGCCACGTTGATGACGATATTATCGCCTTCGGGGCACTCGAAGTCCATGTCCTGGGCGCCGACGAAGCTAATCGACAGCACCAGAAGGGCTACGACCAGTAGACTTGATACGAGCGTTTTTCTCATGTGTCATACTCCTTAAGAAGTTCTTTTCAAGGTCTGACCCGTGAATGGTGTCACGAATCATATTAAGCGTAAATCAACTCAATTGGATTGTCAAAAGGATTGTGTAATGTATACAAGGGATGGTAGCGGTTCCATAAGCGATGAGCGAGGGCGCGCTGGGGCGTCGCGCTGGTCTGCAACCGGTTGCAGGCACATGGACCGATTCGCCTGGGGCCGATTATAATCAGAGTGACTGACAGATTGCCAATTCGTACCGGAAGGGATAGCCCGTGAAAAGGTTGCTGACGATTCTTATGCTGCTGGCCGCGCTGGTCATAGCGGCACCTGTGCTGGCCCAGGACGGCGATGACGAACCTTCGCCCGCGCTGGTGGCCGAACTGGAACAGATTGAGGCGGCAGTCTCCGACATGCGCGGACTGCCGCCGCTGCGCCCGGTGACACGCCTGTTCCCCAGCCGCCCGGCTGTCATCGAGTTTCTGGCGGAGTCGTTCGAGGCTGAAGTCACCGACGACGACGTGTTCATCGCCACGCAGTTTTACCGCGCATTTGATTTCGCCGGGCCGGATTTCGACCTGGAGACGACCTATCTGCAGATTATGGGCGATCAGGTGGCTGGTTTCTATAACCCGGATACCAACGAGATGAACGTCATACTGACGGGTGGCGGTTCACTGGGCGACTCTCTGCCGCCGCTGGAACAGGTGATTTACGCCCACGAATACACGCATGCCCTGCAGGACCAGCATTTTGTCCTGAATCTGCTGGACACCATCGACGAGGCCGACGCGCAACTGGCGGCGCTGGCCCTGGTTGAGGGCGACGCGACGCTGGTGATGCAGCGCTATATGACGGCATCGCTGGCCGAAAGCGGCCCGGCGGCGCTGCTGATGCTGCTGGTGCAGAGTCTGCTGACCGAGGCTGAGTTCCCTGCTGACGCGCCGCCCATCCTGGAAGCCGAACTGACGATGCCCTATCTCGATGGGCTGGAGTTTGTGACCGCGCTTTATCAGCAGGGCGGCTGGGATGCGGTCAACGCCGCTTTCGCCAACCCACCGCAGGCCACCGCCCAGATTCTGCATCCGGAACGCTACCTGGAAGGCATCGCGCCGGGTGTGGTCCAGGTGCAGGCGGGCGAGCCGGTGCTGGGCGAGGGCTGGGAACTGATCGACGAGGCGACGCTGGGCGAATTCTACCTGCGCGAGTATCTGGGCACACAGCTCGCCGCGCGCGACGCGGCGCGGGCCGCCGCTGGCTGGTACGGCGACCGTTACCGGCTGTACCATCACGCCGGGGATGACGCCCGCGCCTGGGTGCTGCATCTGGCGTGGGATTCCGAGCAGGACGCCGCCGCCTTCAGCGACGCCTACCAGATGTTCGCCGCCGCCCGCATGGCTGAGGATGCCGCCGCCAGCGAATCCGGCGCGCTGTGCTGGCAGGGCGCGGATGACGCGCTGTGCCTGCTGGATGCCAGTGACGACGCGCGCACTTTCATCGCCTACGCGCCGTCGCTGGAACTGGCGGCGGGGATGGTCGCCGTGCAGATGGACGCCGCGCCGCAGCCCTGAAACCAGACCGCCCTCGCCAGCGAACCCGGCGAGGGCGGTTTTTTCTGCGTGGATGGTGGGCGAGGTTATCCTATGGACAGCCGCCACGCTGTAAGGTGTAGCGCACCGACAGCGTGTTATCGGCTGTGTTCGACTCTGGCACGATATTGTCCGGGTCGATGGTCACACGGATTTCGTGCTCCTCTTCGGAGAATGTCGTGATGGTCATCGGGCCACCCTGGACGTTGTTCTCGCCTGGCTGCAATACCGGCACCTGCCGGTCAAAGCTCTGCTGCACCTCGCCGGAAGCGACATGGATATCCTGGAAGCGCACAATCGCCGGGCCGCTGGTTGGCTGCGAACCGTTGTTGGTGATGTTCACCAGAACCTCGAACTGAACGCCGCAGGTTGGCGGATTGGGGTTAACGCCTGGCGGCGAGCCGGTCAGGTTGGCCTGCGAGGCCGCTGGCGGCTGGGTCGGCTGCTGTGGCGGTGTGGTTGGCGGCGGCACGGCGGTCGGTGGCGGCGGCGGCGGACCCTGCTCGCGTGGCAGGTTGTCGATGCTGCCCTGAATCTCGACCAGCGGGCGGTATACCCAGCCCTCACCGGAGCCATAGCGCACCTTCAGCCATGACCCGTCCAGGTTCACGCTCAGAATCTCCGACGTTGAATTGGCGGCAAACTGACCGATGGGCGGGTTAAAGTTGGTGCCCGGTCCGCTGCGCACGTTGATGCCGGTCGTAAACAGTGCCGTTGGGGTATCTGGTGTGGGTGGCTCTGGTTCTTCAGTCGGCGGCGGCGGGTCGGTCGGCGCTGGCGTCGGCTCCTCGACGGTGGGCGGTTCGTCCACCGGGGGGTCGGGCTGCTGCGGCTCGGTTGGGGGTTCCGTCTCGGCTTCGGCCTCGGTCGGCGCTGGCGAGATTACGTTGACGGTTACGCTGGCGGTGTTGCTGGCGGTCCCGTCGCCCCGGTAGGCGGTCACGTTGATGATGTAGCTACCCGGAGTTGTCGCCTGCCAGGTCTGCGTGACGCTGAAAGCGGGCGCATCGGCAAGGTTCGTCAACGTGTTACTGACCGGGCGTGATTCCTGATCGCCATTCATCTGGTTAATGGTGATCTCCACCCGGTCGATGTCCTCGCCGGCGTTGGTGACTAACGCCTGGATGTTGACGGTCACGTTTTCGACATACGAGGCGTTAGGGCGCGGCGCGGCGATACTCACAATCGGAGCACCGCTGATGGTGGTCTCGCTCTCGTCGCCGCTGGCTGGCAGGGTGCAGCCAGTCACCGCGAGCAGCGCCGCCAGCACCAGCAGAAGCGGCGCGGTGCGGCCTCGCGGTGCGAATGGGCTTGCGAACATAATGGCAACTCCTGAGTTAACCTGTTTGTCCTGTATCATGTCGATACTGTAGCGCAATCTTCCGCAGGTTGCGAGGTTCGTTTTACCT
The DNA here is from genome assembly GCA_964639225.1 of uncultured Anaerolineaceae bacterium. Classification (GTDB taxonomy): domain Bacteria; phylum Chloroflexota; class Anaerolineae; order Aggregatilineales; family Phototrophicaceae; genus CAZXCK01. Next base: position 44,288 of record CAZXCK010000010.1, read on the forward strand.
ACGCTCTGCGGCGATCGAGGCGCAGTCTTATGCAAATTCGGCCTGTATCCGGTACTATAATGGCATAGGTAAGGAATTGTGCCCGGCCAGCTCTGCCATTCCTGCTTGCACGCCCAGGCCGCACCGTCACCGCCACCCGAAACCCGGTCCTCAGCCGGCAGAATCGATGATTAAGAGAGACAGCTTATGCGGATTCAGCGCAACCGTTCCCGGCTTACGTTTCGCACGCGCCGCCGCCGTCGCTGGCCTGGTGGCTGCCTGCCGCTGGCGCTGGCGATTGGCGTGCTGATCGGTGTGGGTCTGGTGGCGCGCCAGTGGGTGCAGACGCAGCTCAGCCTGATGAGCCTGGACGACAGCGGCGACCTGCGCAGCGCGCAGCAGGCGTTCGACGATGGCGACCTGGACTCGGCCATCCTCGCTGCCGGGCAGGTGTGGAACGCCAGCCAGGACCGCCCCGACGCGCTGGTACTGCTGGCGCGGGCGCTGGTTTATCGCAGCTACTCGGACTGGAACCGCGACGCGGACCGCCTCACCGCGCTGCAATTCACCACGAGCGCCCTGGAGCGCCTGCCCGACGACCCGGATGTGCAGGCCATCCATGCGTTCACGCTTCAGGCTGCCGGCCAGCCGGTGAACGCCGCCCGTATCGCCGAACAGGCGCTGCGCCAGCAGCCCGATCACACGCTGGCGCGCATCGCGCTGGGGCTGGCCTATGGCAGAGTCGGCGGCTTTGAGAGCGCCCTGCGCGAGAATCAGACGGCTTATGACAACGGTGACTGGCCCCTGGACGCCCGGCGCGCGCTGGCGGTCAGCCAACACGACATGGGCCGCTACCGCGACGCGGCGCGCACGGTTGACGCGGCTATCGCGCTCAATGGCCGGCTGCCGGTGCTGCACTTCGAGCGCGCTCTTTACGCCATCCAGACCGGGGATATGGACCGTGCCACCGCCGCCTATTTTCGCGTGCTGGCTTTTGACCCGGACAACGTCAAGGCACGGCTGCGGCTGTGCGAGGTCTCTGGTCTGCTGGCGGAACGCGACACGGCTATCCGCTACTGCCAGGAAGTGACCGAAGCCGCGCCCACCTGGCCCGATGGCTGGCACCGGCTGGGCCGCGAGTACTTTCTCAAGGGCGATTTCGCCAGCGCCCGCGACAGTCTGCGCCGCTGCACGACGCTGCTCACCGCGCAGCAGGTACCCATCGACCAGCGCCCGTTCGAGTGCTGGTATCTGCAGGGGCAGGCCGCCGAACTGCTCGGCGACTGCGATACGCTGCTGCATACCTACAATGAATTCAAAGAGATGGCCGCTGCGGCCAACCTGCCGCAGACCTGGACCTACCCGCCGGAAGGCCCGGAAATCTGCCTGCCCGCTGACGCTGATCCGTAGTCTGGCGAAAATGGCTGGCAACCTTTGGCTGCACTTCTGCGTAGTAACAGATAGCGCGATGCATACCAACCCGTTCCGTGTAAGCGCATCGCATATCCGTAAAACGCAATCACAGAGGAGTGTCAGTCGTGGACGATCAGAACAGAACCGATGACAAGAAAAAACGTGGCGAATACGAGACCGAATGGTCGTTTTCGTTCGACAAGCTGGGCGACAGTATCAACAAGGCGTTTCAGTCGCTGGGCGGCGACCAGGAAGTAAAGACCGAGCACATCGTCGAGCCGAAGGGTGAGGCCGCCGAGGCCGCCATTCTGCTCAATCTGTCGCTGGGCGAGGCGACGGTTTCCGCGCTGGAACCCGGCTCACCCAACCTTTTCGAGGCCGACCTGCGCTACCTGGGCGAGATCGACTACGAATGCACCGGCGGCACTTCACCGGCCATTCGCCTGCGCCAGCACGATAAAGGTGTGGCTGGCAGCGTGCGCCGCGCTTTCGGCTCGGTGGCTCATCGTGAAGACCTGAGCTGGGATATTCGGATTAGCCCGGATGTCCCGGTGCGCCTGAAGGTCAAAGGCGGGGTGGGGCGGGCCAACCTGAACCTGGACGGCCTCATGCTGATCGATCTGGAAGTGGATGGTGGCGTGGGCGAGCCGCGCATCAGCCTGCCGGAGACCGCGCACAGCTACGACGTCGATTTTGAAGCGGGGGTGGGGTCTTCGACTCTTCGCCTGCCGCATGAGACGAGCGTCAACCTGGACATCGAAGGCGGCGTGGGCACGGTGCGCATTCTGGCCGAGGCCGGCACCGCGCTGCACCTCAAGGCCGAGGCGGGCGTGGGCAACGTTCGCGTGCCGGACGACATGCGCAGCATCAAGGAAGAGCGCGAGCTGCTCGGTCGCGGCGGCATCTGGCAGACCGAAGGCTTCGACATGGCCCAGCATCAGGTGTATATCAAATTTGAGGGCGGCGTGGGCACAATGGACCTGTCCTACGTGTAGCGATCCCCTTTATGGCCGCCAGGCCGGCTGACGATAACCGGCTGTGCCTGGCGTTATCAGCGTCATACCGCCCCCGCTGGCGTCCATCGTGTAGATGCGCAGGTCAGTCCCCTGGGGGTGGTATGACGTGAAAGCGAGCCGCTCACCATCCGGCGACCAGTCCGGCTCGGTGGGGCCGCTGGAGCCGCTGGTGAGCTGGCGCATCTCACGGCTGGCGATCTCAATCCGGTACAGGTTGACATTCCGAAAGGCCAGCGGCGCACTGAACACCAGCGCCGCGCCATCCGGCGACCACGCCAGCGGCACGTTGAAACCGGCCTCGGCCAGCCCCAGCAGCGGCGTCACCTCGCCGCTGGCGACATCCAGCAGCAGCAAGGCATAGGTCTCGCTTTCGGCTTCCAGTCCGACGAAGGCCAGCCGTTCGCCATCCGGCGACCAGGCGGGCAGGCCGTCCATGCCGGGCGTGACGTACACCGCCTCGAACGTATCCGCGTGCAGATCGTGAATGTAAATATCCCAGCCGGTGGCGGCAGTCGAGTCGATGGCCTGGTAGGCCAGGTAACGCCCGTCTGGCGACCATGACGGGCTGTTGTGGTCGGCCAGGGCCCGCCCGGTGACGCGGCGCAGCGGTCCGTTGGGCAGGTCGAAGGTGTAGATGTCGCGGCGCACTTCGTCTGGCTGGAAGGTGGTAAAGGCCACTGCTTGCCCATCCGGTGACCAGGTCGCGTCCAGTCCCCAGCCGATCAGCTCTACCGGCAGCGGCAGGTGGGTGTCGTGGCGCAGGTCGTGCAGAATCAGCCGGGCGCGGTTGTTGATGTCCGGTTGGGTGAGGTAAAGCAGTTGATCGCCGCCGGGCAGACCCTGCGCCAGCGCCCAGGCGACGAACAGCAGGATCAGCACGCCGGTGCTTGCCAGTGCTGTTAGTCGCAGCGCCAGCGCCAACGCCCATCGGTCGGTCACGGCTGGATGTATCCCAGCGTCGGCGCGCCGTTGATCGACCCGGCGACCCAGCCGGTGACGCCGCTCGCCGTGCGCACTTCCCACCACACAAACTCGCCGCCTTCCACCGGACCCGCCAGAATGGCGACCCATTCGCGCTGTACCAGTGTGGTGAAGATGGTCGACTCGATGGTCGGCTCCTGGCGCACGTTGAGCGTGGCCGAGAGTATCTGAATCTGCTGGCCGGGCTGGTAGCTGCTGCCTTCGACGACGCCGGGCGGCTCGAAGGGGACCGGCGTCGCTACCGGCTGGCGGATGTCCTGCACCTCATCGCTGACCCAGTTCAGCGCGGCGTCGCCGCCGATGCTGGCACTGATGTCCTCGATGGCTCCGTTTATACGGGCGATGAAACGCTCGTTGTTCTCGGTTTCGACCAGCACGGCGTCGCGAGTGGGACTCCATTCGACGCGGCGCGGCGGAGCGCTGCCGATGGGGCCGCTGAGGAAATTGCCGCCGCCGTCCAGGATCTGCACCGGACCGAACGGATCGCCGCGCCGGCCCAGGGCGACGATGCCGCCGTCCGGGCGCTGGACGGCGTACTGCGTCCAGGTGGCGGTCGGCCCGCCGTCGAAGATCATCTGCACGTCGCTGAAGTTGGCGCGGTTCACGCTGGCGATGACCGGCGTGCCGCCAGCGTTGCGCCCGCTGACGATAATGCGCTGGCCGTCCCGGCTCCACGAGGCATACTCGTAGATCAGGTTGGGGGGCTGCTGGCTGTAATTCTGGTCCAGCGGCACGACCAGCACCACGCTGCGCGCCACACCGTTGAGGTCATCCACCTGGGCGCGAACCAGCAACGCGTCGCTCTGCGGCGACCATTCCAGGCCCACACTGCGATGATAGAACGGGCGCTCTCCGCCGATCAGACAGCCGCGATGTTCGGCGTAGGGGCAGTCGGCCACCAGCCGCCGCGATGAGCCGTCCGGTTGCAGCACGTACAGGCCGTCGTCGGTCACGTCGCGGCCCTCGGTGACGCTGTCGCCGTCGATGACATAGGCCAGCAGTTGGCCGTCCGGCGACCAGGCGATGGTGCGCACGAACTTATCGTTTTCCTCGCGCGTCTGCGCCTCGAACTGGTGGAATGGCGAGGACTGGGGCCGCGAGCGCCCGCCGTTGCTCACCGTGTACAGCATTCCGGCTTCGTTGGTCAGGGCGTAGACGCTGGGATTCACCGGGTTACGGGCGAAGAGCGTCACCGGCGTGTTGCCACCCAGGTCTGGCACGGCGAAACCGCCGCCCGGCCCGATGATAAACGCCCGCGAATCCGGGATGATGGGCTGGATCACCGGCGGCGGCAGCGCTGGCGGAATCTGCGCGCGCGAGATGGTGGGCGGAATGTCCTCGGCGCGGATTTCGACGGTTGGCGGCGCGGTGGGCGTGGCCGTTATCTCCCGCGACTCGTCGATCTCGTCGCCCGCTTCGGGCGTAATGATGCCCAGGTCCAGGTCGGGTGGTGGCGGTGGTGGTTCGGTGTCCGGCTCGGCGGTGGCGAACTCCGGCGTGGCGTCGATGGTGGGGGGGATGCCGGTGGGCGTGGGCAGCGCCTGCAGCGTGGCGACCATTGCCGTCGCCGTGGCGTTGATTTCCTCGCGCAGCGGCGGCACTGTGGGCACGGGCGTATCGGTGGGGATGGGCGTCTGAGTCGGCGCGAGGGCCGTCAGCGTGGCGATGAGCGCCGTCTGTGTGGCGAAGAAATCATCGGCGCGCTGTGTTTGCTCTGCCTGCTGCGTCAGGGTCGCGTCTGCCGTAGGCGGCACTGGCGTAAAGGTCCGTGTGGCTGTCGGTGTGGTGGTGGGCGTCGCCGTGATTGACGGCGTGGCTGTTGGCGTCGATGTTGGCGTATCGGTGGCGGGCAGCGGCAGCGGCGTCAGCGAGGGTGGCACTGTCGCCGTCTCGGTCAGAGTCGGGGTGGCGGTCGGTGTTTCGGTGGTGGTGGGCGTCTCGGTCGGTGTAAGAGTCAGCGCCGGCGTCTGGCTGGGATCGAGAGTCGGGGTGGCGGTCGCCGTCTCGGTGGGCTGGTCGGTGGGCGTCTCGGTCGGTGTGACGGTCAGCGTCGGTGTCTCGCTGGGGTCGGGTGTGTTGGTGGCCGTCGGTACAAACGTCTCGGTGAGCGTAGGCGGTGGCGTATCGGTGACGAGCAGCAGCGTCGCCGTTGGCACCTGTACAACCGGCGTGGCCGGGTCGGTGGCGGTGGGCGTGTCGGTCGGGGCGACGGTGGGTGTCACATGCGGCAGCATATCACCGCTGCAGGCCGTCAGCGCGGCGAACAGCAGCAAAGCCGACACAGACACCAGCAAACGAGACATGCAGCGTACTCCTGTGGGGACGATCATGATTCTTATTATGGCACAGTTAGCCAGTGTACAGTCACCGCACAGATGACGCCACCGGAACGCTTGCCCTACGTTGACAGGGATATAATGGCTAATGTTTATCGAACATGTGCCTGTACGATCGTTTCATCGTCGCATTAGTGGGGAATCTATTTATGTGTCGAGTTCGGCATAACCACCCAATGCAATAAGCCGGGCGCGGTCGGCAACCAGATCAACCCGATTGAATCGTAGTATACGCTCGGTAACGCGCCCGGTCGCTGTCAGTGGTTCAATAACGCCGGTTTCGATGAGGCGAAAATGCTCATTCCAGCTCTCATGGCGTGGATGAAACAGCGCAACAACATTCCCTGTTTGTGGGTCAATTGAACACAGATCGCTGCCTTTGTGCCGATTACAATCCGCACAAGCGAGGCATAGATTCGCTTCTACGGTGTCGCCGCTGTGTTTCTCTGCGTAGATGTGGTCGATTTCATGGGTGAAATAAGCATGAACTTCGTGCAGACGACAGTACTCACATCGCGCTTTAGCCCGTGCCGCTATATGCTGACGAAGTGCTTCAGGGATGTATGTCATTTGTCTTTCGCCAGCTTCTCCTGTGCGCGGATTTTCAGACGGCGGACAAAATGCTCAAGCTGGAGATATGACTCCAGTTCAGCGCGTTCTGCATCGTTGAGCGACTCGTTGCGATTGCCATCCAGCAAATAGCGCAAACGCTCCTGTGCTGCGTGGGATGGACGCAGTGCAATAACCGCTTCCGGCGTGGGCGCAGACAGCAGAAAGTCCATTACTTCGTCAGATGGTGTCCTGTCGGGCGATGAGATGACCATAACTGGCTCCTGACTACTCTCACTCTATTATATCCTCATCTGCGGAAGCCGTTATCGTGAAACAGGGGCGAGTGCCGTGCTTTTGTCCGGCACCCGCCCCTGCGTGTATCGCTAACGTCCCCGGATGACCTCGACGCCGCCCAGGTAGGGTCGCAGCGCCTGGGGCACGACGACGCTGCCGTCGGCCTGCTGGTTGTTCTCCATGATGGCGATCAGCACGCGCGGCGTCGCCAGCCCGCTGCCGTTGAGCGTGTGGACGAAGTGCGTGCGCTTGTCGCGGCGGAATTTGACGTTGGCTCGCCGTGCCTGGAACGTCTCCGTGTTGCTGCACGAGCTGACTTCCAGCCATTCCTGGCTGCCGCCGGCCCACACCTCGACGTCGTATTTCTTGGTGGCGGCGAAGCCCAGGTCGCCGGTGACGATCTCCAGGCGGCGGTAGGGCAGGCCCAGAACACCGCAGATGTCCTCGGCGGCGGCGGTCAGCGATTCGAGTTCGTCGTAGCTCGTCTCCGGCGTGGTGAACTTATACATCTCGACTTTCTGGAACTGGTGCACGCGCTTGATGCCGCGCACATCGCGGCCCGCGCTGGCCCGTTCGCGCCGGAAGCAGGGGGTATCGGCCACAAAGTACAGCGGCAGATCGTCCTCGTCCAGAATCTCATCGCGGAACAGGTTGGTGATGGCGACCTCAGCGGTCGGCAGCAGATAGATGTCGGCGTCGGGGTCGAAGTAGACCACGTCGCGGAATTTGGGGAACTGCGCCGCACCGGTGAGCATGTCCTCTTTGACGAAGAACGGCAGATAGACTTCCTCGAAGCCTTTCTCGCGCGCCATATCCAGGAACAGGGCTTCCAGCGCCCGCTGCAGGCGCGCGCCCCAGCCGCGCAGCACATACGAGCGCGTCCCGGCCAGCTTGACACCGCGTTCAAAGTCGATGATGCCCAGCGCCGGTCCTAAATCCCAGTGGGCCTGCGGCTCGAAGTCGAATTCGGGCAGGATGCCATGTACCGGGCCGGGGATGTTGGCCTCGTCGCTGTCGGCGACGGGCACGCTTTCGTGCGGCATGTTGGGCACCCACAGCATATTGGTTTCGAGTTCCGCCTCGACCGGACGCAGGCGCTCGTTGATGTCGTTGACGCGGTCGCCGATGCTGCGCAGCGCCGCGCTCAGGCGCTCAAAAGCGTCGGCCTGCTGCACGTCGGGCGCGGGGGGCGCATCGACCTGGCCCTGCATCAGCGCCTCGGCGTGTTCGTAGTCGCCGGCTTCGATGGCGGCGGCGGCGTGATGGGCGCGGGCGGTGCGGGTGGTATCGTCCAGCTTTTTGTCGCCACGCAGACGGCCCACGCTCTTGTTCAGGCGGTTGCGCCCGGCCTGGATGGCCTCGCCCTCGGTGAGTAGGGCGCGCCGCTCCTGGTCCAGGCGCAGGATGGCGTCGATGCGCTCCAGCGCGCCCGGATCGTTGAGTTTTCTGATCTGTTCTTTGACCCAATCCGGCTTTTCCCGGATTAACGTGATGTCCAGCATGATTGTCTCCTTTGCGGTCGCGGAGTGGCTCCGCGTGGTGTTAAAGGTCAGGATTTCGACTTGCGGCGGCGCTTTTTCGCTGATTTGCCAGTGCCGCCGGGTGTGGTCGGGTTAGGCTGCGTATCGTCGTTATAGCCATCGTCGAGGCCGCCAGTATCGTCTGGCGGCGACATAGATCGCGGCAGGGGGCGGGTAAAATCCCGGTACAGCCGTACCGCTGCCAGCGCCCCGCCGATGACGATCACGGCGATGATGAGCGCGTCGAAGACTTCGCGTGTCATGAATTCAAACATGCAGTTTGTTACTCCACAGTTGGGCCGCCGGTACCATAACACAAAAACGCCTCACCCTGATCGTCCAGGACGAGGCGCTGCGTTGACTGGATGCGTGCGCAGGGCGGAGACCGGGTACGCTCAGGAAGCCTGTGTTTCCGTATCAGAAGAAGAAACGGACGCGGACGAATCGCGGCTGGCAGGCAGCATGAAGCTGAAGGTCGTGCCGACCCCTTCTTCGCTCTCGAACCACAGACGTCCGTTCATCGCTTCTATCTCGTGTTTGCACAGGTACAGGCTCAGGCCGTAACCGAACTCGCTGATAATCTGGGGCTGGCGGGCACGCTGAAAAGCCGCGAACACACGCCCGCTTTCCCGTTCTCGGATGCCGTAACCTTCGTCGATGATGTCGAACTGTACGCCATCCGGATGAGCCGCCACCACAATTGTGATTGGCGTGGCGGGCACACTGTACATGATAGCATTGCGCACCACGTCCTGCAAGATTTGCGTAAGGTAGCGCCGTGTGGCGATTACGCGCAGGTCAGGCGGCACGACCACGGTCAGCCGGGCGCGATGGTCGCGTGCCTCGGTTTCCGGGTCCACCAGCGCGATCTCGTCCAGGTCTTCGACGAAGTCCTCGAAATAGTCGGCCAGCAGAATCTGCCGCCGCCGCTGCCGGATGATCTCGCGCAGTTGGCCGGTACGGATGTCCTCCAGGCGCTGCATCATGTCGGTCAACCGGTTGACGCGGTGCATATGCAGGCCGATGAGCCGTGTAAATCCACTTATGCGCCGCTTGAGCGTCTCGACACCGTCTTCCTCGTCGTGGACACGCATAGCCTGCGTAATCAGTTCGGCGTGGCCCTGCGTGGCGTAGACGGCCTCTTTGATCTCGGAGTGGAAGCGGTCGAGCAGCAGCGTCATGGCGGTCCAGTCCGGCGTGTCGATGCTGATGAGCGTACACAGATCGCCGTCGCTGGCGATGACCGCCGCCGCCCAGCACGGCAGATATTCCCCGCCGCGCAGCAGATGAAAGCGCACCGGACGCGCCGAACGCAGGGCGCGCTCGCGGGCGGTCTCGATGACGTCGTCGGCGTCCGTGTGTTCTTCCTGGAACAGCTCAGTCGCCGCCGACCAGCCGCCGCTGCGAATGCGGTAGATGTCGGTACCCAGAACGTGGCGCGCCGCCAGATTGTCGGCGATGAGCGCGCCGCTGCTGGCGAAAACCAGTACGCCCGTGCCCAGGGCGTCCAGCGTTGTTTGCAGGTCCAGATGCTTATCCGATGCCATGAACCGCCACCATTATCTCCATCTGCGCCTGTACTTTCCCCACCATCATTGTAGCCGATTTCGCCGGTGCCGCTATTTTTCGTCGCGCAGGTGCGGGTAGAGCAGCACATCGCGGATACTGCGCTGGTCGGTGAGCAGCATCACCAGCCGGTCGACGCCCATGCCGAAGCCGCCATTGGGTGGCATACCGTAGCGCATGGCCCGCAGATAATCCTCGTCCAGCGGTGTGGACTCGTCCTGGCTTTCGCCGTAGAGCTGCTGCATGTCCAGGAAGCGCTGCTGCTGGTCGCGCGGGTCGTTGAGTTCGGTGAAGGCGTTGCCCATCTCCATGCCGGCGATGAAGAACTCGAAGCGTTCCACATGGAAATCGTCGTACTCGACGCGCTTGGCAAACGGCGAGATGTCTCGCGGGTAGTCGATGATGAACGTGGGCTGGGTGAGCTTTGGCTCTACCCATTTGCCCAGCAGATGGTCGACGAGCTTGCCCCACGTCTGGCCCGGTTTAATCTGATCGCCCAGCGCGATGATGGCTTTCGCCAGCGACTCGGCATCCAGGTGCTGCATATAGTCGATGCCGGTGTGCTGCATGATGGCGTCGCGCAGGCGGATGCGCGGCCAGGGCGGGCTGAGGTCGATGGTCTCTCCCTGGTAGCTGATCTGCGCGCTGCCGGTGACCTGCTCGGCGGCAAAGGCGACCAGTCGCTCGGTGAGGTCCATGACGCCGTTGTAGTCGATGTACGCCTTGTAGAACTCGATCTGCGTGAATTCCGGGTTGTGCTTGAAGCTCACGCCCTCGTTGCGGAAGTCGCGCCCGATTTCGTAGACGGCGTCGTAGCCGCCCACCAACAGCCGCTTGAGATACAACTCAAAGCTGATGCGCAGGAAAAGCTGCTGGTCGAGCTGGTTGTGATGGGTGGTGAAGGGCCGCGCCGCCGCGCCGCCGTAGATCGGCTGCAGGATGGGCGTCTCGACTTCCAGGAAGCCGGCGTCGTCCAGGAACTGGCGGATGGCGGCGATAGTCCGCGAGCGTTTGCGGAACACCTCGCGCACGTCATGATTCACGGCCAGGTCGGCGTAACGCTGGCGATAGCGTGTCTCGACATCGCTGAACTCGCCGTATTCGACCACCGTGCCGTCGTCGAGCGTCTGCTGCTTGATGACCGGCAGCGGACTGAGCGCTTTGCTCAACAGTGTCAGTTCCTGAACCTGGATGCTGATCTCTCCGGCGCGGGTGCGCATGAGCGTGCCGCTGGCCTGCACAAAGTCATCGACTTCGATCAGCTTGGTTTTGACGGCTTCGTAGAGGGTGGCGTCCATGTCGTTGACGCGCAGGAAAAGCTGGACGCGCCCGCTTTCGTCCTCGATGTGCATGAACGACACCTTGCCCTTGATGTTGGCCCGGCGGATACGCCCGCACACCGTCACGGCGACTGGTGGGACGTTTTCGGGGTCAGTCGCGGCGGCTTCGGCCTGCTCGTAGGCAGCGATGGCTTCGCGGGCGCTGTGGCTGCGCTGGGCGCGGCGCGGGTACAGCTCGATGCCCAGTTCGGTGAGGCGATGGGCTTTCTCCAGTCGTTCCTGTTCCAGTTTGGTGGGTTGCCAGGTCATATTGATTTAATCCAGCGTTTTGTTGTCAGGTCAAAGCGGGTGTATGCCCGGTGGGGTCGGGCGACAAAAAAGGGCACAATCAGATGGACTGTGCCCCGCTATTATGCCACATCACGCGGCAGCAGACAGGCTGCAATACCCTTTAAGCTGGTCCGGCGCGGTTACTCGATCGACTTCACCTTGAAGACGATCTCGCCATCGGGCGCGGCGACAGTCACGCGGTCGCCGACTTTGGAACCCAGCAGCGCCTTGCCCAGAGGGCTTTCCACCGAGACTTTGCCCTCGCGCGGGTTGGCCTCGGCAGAGCCGACCAGGTAATAGACTTCTTCCTGCCTGGTGCCTTTTTCGATCAGCGTGACCTTAGCGCCCGGCACAACGGAATCCTTATCGCCGGTGTCTTCGATGATCTGGGCGCTGCTGAGGATGCTCTCCAGCCGCATGATCTCGCCCTCGATAAACGCCTGTTCGTTTTTGGCGTCCTCGTATTCGGAGTTTTCGGTCAGGTCCCCGCCTTCTTCGAGCGCCAGCCGCAGCCGTTCTGCCACCTGCGGGCGCCGTACTTCGAGCAGGTTCTTGAGCTTTTTTTCCAGCGATTCCATACCTTCACGTGTCAGGTATTGCGGTTGGTTGGCCATATCGCCATGTACTCCTCAAAACACAAAGTGACTGAAAGTATAAAAGACACAGCGATTGGTGCGCTGTGCCATGGCAGTGCGTGTAATTGCCAAATGTTGATCTTCAATAAAATAATGAACAACAATCTAATTGAGAAAAATCTATCATGAATACACAAAAATGTAAAGTATTAATCACATAACGTTATACCCGACCATCATGATAGCCCGGCCAGCCACACGGTGAACGTCGTTCCCTGCTGTGGCGCGCTGCTTACGGTTATTTCGGCGTCCAGCAGCGCCAGCACCCCATAGGCGATGGCCACGCCCAGGCCGCTGCCTTTGTGCGCGCGGACCGTGTCGTTGTCGGCGCGGAACCATACCTCGCCCAGCCGGGCGATTTCGTCCGGGGTCATGCCGGTGCCGTTGTCGCTGATGTCGATGCGCAGCCGGTTGTCATCGGCGCGCGCTGCCAGCATGACACGACCAGTCCCCTGGGGCGAGTAGCGCAGGCCGTTCTCGACGAAGCGGCCCAGGGCCAGCGCCAGCAGTTCGCCGTCGGTGTTGAGGATGGGCAGCCCGTCCGGCAGAACGAATTCAAGCTGGCGGTTCAGTTCACTGGCCAGGGGGCGCATCTGCTTTTCGACGCGCAGCGCGATGTTTTTGAACACATCCATTTTGTGTTTGACGGTCAGGCGATCAGCACGCAGCCGGTTGAGCAGGCTGACATCGGCCAGCAGGCGCTCCATGTGACGAGCGTTGGTGCGCACCACATCCAGCAGTTGGACCTGCATTTCGGAGAGTTCGCCGCCCATAGCCGGGTTGCCCAGCATGTCGCCGTAGCCCCGGATGCTGGTCATGGGGGTGCGCAGTTCGTGGATAGCCACTTTGAGAAACTCGGCATTTTCCTGGATGATGGCCTGCGCATCACCGCCGCCGCTGTTTCTGAGCGCCCCGGTTTCGGCGTGATGGGCGTCATCGACCTGGCGCAGCAGTTCGCCGATGGCTTCAATCTGGCCGGGCAGCCGCACCGGGACAATATCGCCCTGTCTAGCGCTGTCGAGTAGTTCATCGAGGGCGGTACGGACGGCCTGCATCGCCTGTTGGTAAGTCATGGTATTGCCTCTGGGTTGGATTCAACGATGTTTTAACCGGCTGGGTCGGCGGTGGGCAGGTGGAAGCTGAAACGGCTGCCTTTGCCGGGCGCGCTCTCAACTTCGATGCGACTGCCCATCTGCTCGACGAGGCTGCGGGTGATGGCGAACCCCAACCCCGTGCCGGGCTGCGAGCGCGTGAATTTGCTTGGCGAGCGCCAGAAGCGCGTCCCCAGCATGGCGACCTCGTCCGGCGTCATGCCGATGCCGTTGTCGGTCACACTGAAGGCCACACGATCGCCATCCTGCCAGGCGCTCAGTGTGATGGTGCCGCCGTTGGGCGTGTATTTATAGGCGTTGCTCACCAGATTGGTCAGCACCTGGACGATGCGATAATAGTCTGCCCAGATGGGCGGCAGGTCCGGCGCGATGTCCTCGACGTAGGTATGACCGCGTGCGTTGATCTCCGGCATCACGGTATCGCGCACGGTCTGTGTCACCCAATCTACCGGAATAAGTGATTTTTCCATGTAGAAATGGCCGCTTTCGATGCGGCTGATATCTGACAAGTCCTGCACCAGCGTCACCATGCGGTCCACCGTGCTGATAATCTGCTGGACGTAGCTGCGCTGTTCCTCGTTGATGTCCTCTTCCATCATGAGCAGGTCGGCGTAGCCCTTGATGCTGGTCATGGGGGCTTTGAGGTCATGCGCGACCACGCCTACAAACTCGCTCTTGGCGTGGTCTGCGGCCTGGGCGGCGGCATACAGACGCGCGTTTTCCACACTGACGGCGGCACGTGTCATGACCCGTTCCAGCAGGTCGCGTTGTTCGTCGCTGAACGTGCCACTGTCACGGACCAGCGCCACCATGCCTGTTACGGCCTGGTCGTGCAGCATGGGAACGATCAGCGTGTCGGGTGTGAGCAGTGTCTGCCGGGAGCGACACACATCGACCGCCTGCGGAAAATGCTGTTTCATCAGCGCACCGCTGGCGATATCCAGCCCATGCGCCCGGTTCACCAGCAAACGATCGTTTTCCAGCAGGGCCAGGCAGCCGCCGCTGGCGTCGGTGAGGCGCATGGCCCATTCCAGCGCGTGGGCCGTCACCTGTTCGATGTCCATTGTCTCGCTCAACAGCAGATCGATGCGGCGGAGCTGGCGTAGTTGATGCACGCGACGGCTGAGGGCTTCGTCCGTCTCGCTGAAGAGCATCGCGTTCTGCAGAGCGATGGACGCCTGCGCCGAAAACGCCTGCATGGTGTCCAGGTCGGCCTCGCTGAAGAGGCCGGTGGTCGCCCGGCTATCGACGTAGATCGCGCCGATGATCCGTTCACGGGCGCGCAGCGGTGTCGCCATAATGCCGCGCAGTGACTGCGAGACGATGCTGCGCTGGCTGGCGAAGCGCGGGTCTTCGCTGGCGTTGGTCGTCAGGATGGGTTCGCCGGTGTCGATGACCTGATTGGCGACGGTGCGGCTGAATTGAAATTCGTCGCCGCTTAATGTCTGCTGGTCGAAGTTGCGGGCTGCTTTTACCGCCAGATTGCCGTCGTCATCGCTCAGCATCAGGAAGCCGCGTTCGGCACCGGTAAGCTGAATGATGGCGTCCATCACCTGGTCGAGCACGGTCTGCAGGTCGAGTGACGCCCCCAGCGCCTTGCTGACTTCGTGCAGGGCCGCGTAGCGCTGGGGATGGTGGCTCTGGCTGCGCTCGGTCAGCAGGCGGCGCAGCACGCCCTCGAACTTGTCGAACTGCCGGTTGAAAAAAGCCGGGTCCACCTGCTGGCTGTTGACCTGCGCGCGCAGAATCTGAAGGGTGCTGCGCAGGCTGGCGATCTCGGCGTCGGTTACCGGTGTGTTATCCTGGCTCATGATTGTCCCGTCGCTTCGCTGGTGGCGACGTTATGCCGGTAATAGTCACAGTAGGCGGTGATGGGGCAGCGTTCGCAGGCTGGTTTACGCGCGCTGCACGTCTGGCGGCCATGCCGGATCAAATAGATGTGGAAAGCGTAGCGATCTTCTGGCGGGACGATGGCTTCCATGAGTGTATGGGCCTTCTCCGCGTTGACGTTTTCCTCGATGAAGCCGATGCGCTTTGACAGACGGTGGACGTGCGTATCGACCGGGAAGGCCGGCAGACCAAAGCCAAAGCACAACACGATGGCGGCTGTTTTGGGGCCGACTCCGTCCAGGCTGGTCAGCCAGTTGATGGCTTCGTCCTGGGGCATGTCGCGCAGAAATTCGATGTCGTAAGCGCCGCGTTCCTCATGGATGCGGGCCAGCACGCGCTGGATGCGCGGGCCTTTCTGGTTGGCCAGCCCCGCCGGGCGAATGGTGTCGATCAGTTCGTCGGTGTCGGCATCAACAACGGCCTGCCAGGTGGCATAACGCGCCTGCAGGGCGTCGAAGGCGCGGTCGCGGTTGTTGTCGTTGGTGTTCTGGCTGAGGATGCAGCTCACCAGCTCGTCCATTGGCGACTGGCTCTGCCGCCATTCCAGGTCGCCGTAAATGGCGTGCAGGGCTTCATAGACCGGTTGGTATTTGGCCTGCTGCCGGGCAAAGTCGGCGGATGTGTCGGGTGGGGTGGCGCGGTTATCCTGTGTCATAGTCTCATGATATGCGTTTTGTTATACGAGTTCAAGCGATGTTTTGATTTTATCGCTCGCGGCGCAGCACGCCGATGTAGGTCGCCGATGCCATACGCTCCAGGCGGCGGTCGCGCAGATTGATCTTCCAGGTGCCGTCCTGCATGGGACTGGTGAAGATCACCGCGCTGTTGTCCTCGGTCCATTCGACCGGGCGTACGAATGTCGTGATCGAATCGACCAGGACGCTCTGGGTCAGCATCTCCAGGTCCACCAGCACCACCGCCGAACGGGTCGCCAGGTCGTCGCCGGTGCCATCCAGCCGGGTGAGGGCGTAAATCGCCTGGCGACCATCCGGTGAGATGAGAATATCGCCGCCGGTGTCGTAGCGGTCGGTGCGAATCGCGCCGATCTGGTGGGCCAGTGTGCCGCCAATGTTATACACGTACAGATCAAAACCTTCCAGGTCGGCGGTGAGTCGCATCCGCAGGAAACGGTTTTTGGCCAGCGCGGCCCCGCAGATAC
The DNA here is from genome assembly GCA_964639225.1 of uncultured Anaerolineaceae bacterium. Taxonomy (GTDB): domain Bacteria; phylum Chloroflexota; class Anaerolineae; order Aggregatilineales; family Phototrophicaceae; genus CAZXCK01. The sequence goes on from CAZXCK010000010.1 coordinate 60,351, forward strand.
AGTTAGCTGGCTCGTCCGGCATCAGGCTGGTTTCGCCCGTTTCCAGGTCAACCGAGAAGATGCTGGCGTACTGGTCGTAGACGATGAACTGGCTCACGCCGTCCGGATGATAGTCCATGTAAAGCTGGCTCTGATCCTCGCTGAAGGCCACCGGCAGGGCGCGGATGCCGACATCATAGGGGCCATCTTCCAACACCAGGCGAGTGTCGGCGGTGCTGCTGCCGACATAGGTCGCCGTGATCAGCCGCCCGGCGGAGTCGGCGCGGGTGACAGTCCAGGCGATGGTGCGCTCGTCCGGGGCGATCACCCAGTCCACACGCTGTTCGCCGGGCGCCATCTGTATAAACGGATGCGGACGCCGTTCGCCGTCCGGTGTGGCCAGCATGACCTGCTGCTGGCTGCGGTCGAAGTAAAGCACGGCATCGCGGACCGGTGTATAACGCTCGCCGTCCACACGCACGGCGATCTCCTGGCCGGTGAGCATGTCCAGGAAGATGAGCCGGTCCAGTGGGATCGCGTCGGTGCTGCGCTGGTGGAAGACATACCAGGGATGGCGGGCCGGGTCGTCTTCCGACTCTGTGCCCAGTGTCATTCCGGCCAGCAGTGCCAGCGCCAGCGCCAGCCACAGGCGGCGGGTCAATTGAGCGCCTCCAGCAGTCGCGGCAGCAGCTCACCGGAGGGTCCGCGCAGGATGACATCGGCGATTGGGCTGATGGCGCTCTGCACCGGGTTGACCTCGATGATCGTCGCGCCGGCTTCCTGCGCGTAGAAGGGCAGGCTGGCCGCTGGTGACACCAATCCTGATGTACCCACCACCAGCATCGCATCGCAGACCTGGCTGGCATGAATGGCCGCGCCGAGGGCGGCCTGGGGCAGCGTCTCGCCGAACCAGACGACATTGGGCCGCACCCAGCGCCCGCAGTGTGGGCAGGGTGGCGGACCGCTGTCGCGGTCCCATTCGAGCTGGCTTACGTCGATGAGGGTGGGGCTGCCCTGGCAGTCGTAGAAGCATTTGTTCTGGGCGATGTTGCCGTGCAGGTGAATCACGCGCTGGCTGCCGGCCTGTTCGTGCAGGTCATCGACATTCTGCGTGATGACGATAACATCCGGCCAGCGCGCTTCGAGCTGGGCCAGCGCCACGTGGCCGGGATTGGGCCGCGCCTTGCGGACCATCTCGCGGCGCCACTGGTACCAGTCCCATACCAGCTTGGGGTCCGATTGAAACGCGCCGGGTGTGGCCAACTGCTGCGGATCGTATTTTGCCCACAGCCCTTCCATCGCATCGCGGAAGGTAGGCACGCCCGATTCTTTGCTCACACCCGCGCCGGTCAGCACGGCGATATGCTGGCTGTCGCGTAGAATGCCGGCTGCCCGCCGGATCGAGTCGTCGCTCATCATCGCTTGCCTGTCTTTGCCTCATCATGCCCCAAGTATAGGTCGAAGCCAGCCGTTCGGCCAGCATAACCTGTCGCCTGAATCGCCAGGCGGATGTTGGGGCGATCCCCCAATCATTAGGGGGCACAAACAGGCAGAAGTGTCGTACTATATGACCAGTTATGTGTAATGGGTCAATCAGTCAAAGGTGAGCAAGTGAATGACAATATCAATCCACAGCGAGAAACACGTATCCTGGACGCGGCTCAGGGGCTGATCCTGCATTACGGTTACGACAAGACAACCGTCAGCGACATCGCCCGCGAGGCCGGTATCTCCAAAGGCGCTATCTACCTGCACTTTAACAGCAAGGAGGAACTGCTCGAGGCGCTCATCTGGCGCGAGACCCAGCATTATGTTGGTGAACTGCTGAAAGAGCTGGAAAGCGACGACGGCGAATGGTCGTTTATTCGTATGTACAGCCAGGCGCTGCATGTTGTCGCAGACAGTGAACTGCTGACGGCCCTTATCAGCAGTGATACGCGCGTACTGGGTAGCTATCTGCAAGGGCGCGGCAGCCAACTGACCAATATGAAGCGCCCATACACCCGCGATCTGCTGCACGGAATGCAGGCGGTCGGCGCGCTGCGCCACGATCTCGACGTGGCAGCGATAGCCGTCATTCTGTCGGCGCTGAACTACGGCATCATCGTTCGCCATCAGTTTCTGCCACCAGAGGACGATGTACCCATCGAGCGCTTGTCCATGGCGCTGGGAGATATGCTGGAACGGGCGCTGACACCGGATGACGATGGCAGTTTCGAAGCAGGCAAGGAAATCTACCGGCAGACTCTGCGGGCTTTTCAGCAAATCCGCAGCTATCAGGAACTGCTGGCGCTGCAAAAGCAGGCCCAGCAGTCAAAAGAACAACAGGAGTGAACCACATGGCAAGTGAACACATTATCGAAACCAGCAGGCTGACCAAAGTCTACGGTCGCGGCGACAAGGGTTTTACGGCGCTGCGCGACCTGGATCTGCAGGTGCGGCGCGGCGAGATCTTCGGCTACCTGGGGCCTAACGGCGCCGGTAAGACGACGACCATCCGTATGCTGCTGGACCTCATCCGCCCGACGCGGGGACAGGCCAGTATTCTGGGGCTGGATGCCCGCCGCGACAGCCTGGAAATCCGCCGCCGGGTGGGCTTTCTGCCGGGTGAGCTGAACCTGTGGCGCAACGAGCGCGCTATCGACATTGTGCGTTATCAGGGCAAAGTTTTCGGTAGCCTGGACATGGCCTACGTCAACCAACTGGCCGAGCGTTTTCAGTTCGACCTGACGAAGAAGATGCGCGATTACTCCACCGGCAACAAGCGCAAGCTGGGTCTGATTCTGGCTTTGATGCAGCGGCAGGAAGTCGTCATCCTCGACGAGCCGACCAGCGGCCTGGACCCGCTGATGCAGCAGAACTTTAACAATCTCATGCGCGAAATCCGCGACGAAGGGCGCACCGTGTTCCTGTCGTCGCACGTACTCAGCGAGGTGCAGGCCATCTGCGACCGCGTCGCCGTGCTGCGTCATGGTGAACTGAAGGCTGTCGAACAGGTGGACAAGCTGACCCACGTTGATTTCCGCTGGGTGACGCTGAAATTCCGGGATGTGGCCGGGATTCAACATCATCTGGAGATGGTGCCGGGTGTGAGCGATGTCTCGACCGTCAACGGCGACAGCGTGCGTCTGAAGCTCAACGGTGAGTTCGACCCGCTGCTGCGGGCGGCAGTCGATCATTATGTGGTTGATCTGCGTGTGCAGGAGCCGACGCTGGAAGAAATCTTCCTGACTTTCTACGACGATGAGCCGGCGGTTGTGGACAACAACAACCGCGCAAAGGAGTATGTATCATGACTGGGTCTGTTTTTTTCGAGACGCTGCGCCGTAGTTGGCGGCAGATCATCTACTGGGGCATCGGCCTGGCATTGTACGCGCTGTATCCATTCGTGCTGCTGCCGGACTCGACCGATGGCTTTGAGGGTATGGTCGAACTCATGGAGATGTTCGACAGCAATATGCTGGCCGCTGTCGGGCTGGCCGATGTCAGCGCCATGGCGACGCCCGAAGGCATCGTGGGTTATACGATCAACTTTGTGCTGCTGGTGACGGCAGTGTTCGCGGTCATCGCTGGCCTGAACGTGACTTCTGCTGAGGAAGATGCCGGCATCATGGACGTGCTGCTGAGCTGGCCCATACCGCGCTGGCGGTTGGTGCTGGAGAAGGCGCTGGCCTACAGCATGATGATGATCGGCATCGCTATCATCATGGGTCTGGGTATGTTACTCGGCAAACAGACTGCCCCGATTGAGGTCGATGTCACCAATGGGCTGCTGCTGAGTGCCGCGTTGAGCATGGTGCCGCCGACGCTGGTCATCATGGCTGTCACCATTCTGGTGAGTACGGTGGTCCGCCGCAGGGCGATGGCAGCAGCGATATCGGGCGTGTTTGTCGTCGCCAGCTTTATGCTGGACGCGGTGGCCAACGTCGCCGGGACCGGCTTCGCTGAGAGCGTCAGCCGTCTCTCGATTTTCTCCTACTACGATGGCTTTGAGGCGTTGGAAAGCGGTGTGAATGTGCCAGTCGCCGCCATGCTGATCGCGCTGCTGGCGGTCATGGTTGCTGCCTCAACCGTGTTTTTCAACCGGCGTGACATCGCCGTCTAGCAGTGCATCATAGCGCCGTACCGCTGCCGTTTCGCACAAAGCGAGGGTCACCTGATGACTCTCGCTTTGTCTGTGGATGGACATTGGATATTTTACACGAGTTTTAGCTACCGTTTTCTTACCCAAATTGGTTTCAATTGCTGGCAGTAAGTGGTAATATAGAACGTCGATAGTTTTGTTTCCATACAACAGATCATTGGATAAACCCTACGGGAGGTGACATGCGTCACAACAAACGCCTATTGTTAATCGTACTTGTTTTGATAGGCGCACTTCTGCTTGCTGCCTGTGGTGGTGAATCGGCGACGAATACACCCGAGCCGACCAACACACCGCAGCCGACTGAAACCCCTGAACCGACCGAACAACCGACTGAAGAGTCGGCAGCGGTCGAGGAAGAAGAAGTAGAAGAAGCGTCACCAGAAGCTCAGGAAGCAACTGAGGAAGAAGTAGAAGAAGAACCTGGCACCATTGTTGACACCGCCGCTGATGCTGGTGATTTCAGCACGCTGCTGGCGGCTGTCGAGGCTGCCGGGCTGGTGGATGCGCTCAACGCTGAGGGACCGCTGACAGTGTTTGCGCCTACCGATGAGGCCTTCGCGTCGGCGCTGGTTATGCTGGGCCTGACAGCCGAAGAGCTGCTGGCCGATACCGAGACGCTGACGAACATCCTGCTGTATCACGTCGTTGATGGCGAGTTTGCCGCTGAGGATGTGATTGAGCTGGATGGCGAAAGCGTGCCGACGCTGCTGGAAGGCGCGGAGATCGCTATTTCGATTGACGAAGACGACAACGTTCTCCTCAACGAGATGGCGATGGTTGTGCTTCCCAACGTCGTCGCTTCCAATGGCATTATCCATGTGATTGATGCCGTGCTGCTGCCCCCGACTGCTGAAGAGGAACTGGTCGAGGAAGAAGAGGCCGCAGTCGAAGAAGCGACTGAAGAGGCGGCTGCTGAAGAAGAGGTAGCCGAAGAAGAAGCCGCTGAGGAAGAGGCGGTGGACGAAGAGGCTGCTGAAGAAG
>CAZXCK010000011.1:0-63442 GCA_964639225.1 uncultured Anaerolineaceae bacterium
TGAATGTCACCCAGGGGTTGAGCGAGTCGTGCCCGCTGCTGTTGACCAGTGGCACAATCGCGTTGCGCCCGGCGATGCCACCCTGGAAACCCGCATAATGGGTAAATTTAGGCCCGGTGGTGCAGTCACCGACGGCGTAGATGTGTGGCACGTTGGTCCGCAGATACTGGTCCACCGGGATGCCGCGCTCGGTATAATGCACGCCGGCGTTTTCCAGCCACAGATCGCGCACACTGGGCGAGCGCCCCACCGCCACAAACAGCATATCACCGCTGATGGTCTCGCCGCTGCGCAGCGTGAGCGTGATCTGATCGCCGTCCTGCTGCGCGGCATCGACCAGGCTGGGGATAAAGCGCACGCCTTCAGCGCGCAGGATCGGCTCCAGCGTGGCGGCTACTTCCGGTTCGTCGCGCGGCAGCAGCGCCAGGTCCATCAGCGTAACCTGCGCCCCCAGTCGAGCATATGCCTGGGCGATTTCAGTGCCCACCGGCCCCGCGCCCATCACCAGCAGATGCTCCGGCAGGCGGTCGTTATCGAATATATCGCGGTTGGTCTTATAGGCGACGCTGTCCAGGCCCGGCACTGGTGGCACAGCAGCCCGCGCGCCGCTGGCGACGACGATCTTTTTGCCGGTCAGCCGCTGGTCATCCACCTGAATCGTGTGCGCATCGGCGAAACGCGCCGCACCTTTGATGACTTCAACATGATACTTGTCGCTATATACTTCTGGTGTTTCGTGCTGGTAAACCTCCTGCACCACCTGGCGCAGATGCTCGCGGACCGCTTTCATGTCGACCGCTGGCTCGCTCGTCGTGATACCATAGCGGCTGGCGGTGCGTGCCGTGTGCGCCACTTTTGCCACTTTGAGCAGCGCCTTACTGGGCACGCAACCGACCCAGGTGCAGTCACCGCCCAGTTTCTCGCGCTCGACCAGCGCGACTTTCGCGCCCACTCTGCCCGCGAATCCGGCGGCGGTAAGGCCAGCGGCCCCCGCCCCGATCACAATCAGATCGTAATCCTCAGCCATTGGTGTCTGCTCCTTGTTAATCACCCGCGACTCGCTGACCAGCCGGTGAAACGGATTCATCGGCCAGTGTATGCGTCTGGCGTGCTTTCAGGCGGCGGCTGATGAAGATGCTGGCGGCCAGTACACCAAACGAGATCACCAGCGTCACCGGGTTAAAGCTAACGTCACCGGTCACTAAATCACCTTCCAGAGAAGCGCCCACGCCCACAAAAGCGAAGGTTCCGACCATGTTACCCAGCGCCGTCGCCAGGAAAAACGGCACAAACGCCACCCGCAGACTGCCAGCCACTACACTAACTGTATCATACGGGAAGTACAGCAGGCGTGTCATCAGCACCGATTGAAACGGGCTGCCCTGAATCATGCGCACCACCCGTCGCACCAGCGTCCGCTGGCTGCCGCCGCTGTCGCCAGCGGCCAGCGCGTCGACGGCCAGCCAGCGACCGGCCAGGTAAGGAATCACCGCCGACAGCGTCCCGGCCAGCAGACCGTACACAAAGCCCAGGCCAAGCCCCCACAAGCTACCCGCCAGGATCGCCAGCGGCGACGCCGGGAACAGCGTCACCGGGCGCAGTGTATAAACCGCCATATAGATCAGTGGGCCATACCAGGCACCCGTCAGCGTACGCCCGAACTGCTCCACCAACTCTACTGGCGTCAGATCGTTGGTCACCATCGCCTGCCGCGCCAGCAGCACCATCACCAGCCAGAAGGCCAGCGCCAGCAGTTGCAGCCGGCGCGCCACGATGCCAGCCCACAGCCGCCGCCAGCGCATCCAATCATTACCCGTTTCTGTCATCACCCGGTTAACCTTCACTTAAATTGACTTTCAGACAGTAACACGCTTCAATTAGCGAATGCCTATAAAGTTATAAGCTAACGGCCAATACACACCGAAAGAGAGCCAAATTGACCACCAACCAGCAGATGCTCAAACGGCAAATCGGCGTTTTTGGCGCGGTGATGTTGGGCCTGGGGTCCATCATCGGCACCGGTGTCTTTGTCAGCATCGGTGTGGCGGCGGGCATCGCCGGCCCAGCCGTCATCCTGGCGATCCTCATCGGCGCGATGGTGGCCACCTTTAACGGACTCAACAGCGCCCAGCTCGCCGCCAATCACCCCGTCAGCGGCGGCACCTACGAGTATGGCTATCGCTATCTGAATCCGCGCCTGGGCTTCGTCGCTGGCTGGACTTTCCTGCTGGCCAAAAGTGCCTCTGCGGCCACTGCCGCGCTGGGCTTCGCCGGTTACCTGCTCAACGTGGTTGGGGGCAGCGTCGATTGGCTGGTGCCGCTGGCGCTGGCCGCCGTCATCGTGCTGACGCTCATCATTCTGGGCGGCATCCGCCGCTCCAATATTGTCAACACGGTCATCGTCTCGTTGACGCTGGGCACGTTGGGTCTGTTTATCGTCAGCGGCGCGCTGAACCTGCCCAGCGTTGAGGTAAACCACTTTCAGCCATTCTTCGACGACTCCAGTGGCTTCACATCTACCGTGCAGGCTGTGCTGTACGCCAGCGCGCTGATGTTCGTCGCCTACACCGGCTACGGACGCATCGCCACACTGGGCGAGGAAGTCCGCGAACCGCGCCGCACCATTCCACGCGCCATTGTCGCCACGCTGGTTGTCACCATGATTCTGTATGTGGGGGTCGCTATCGTCGGTGTGGGGACCATCGGCGCGGGCGCACTGAGCCAGGCTGCCGCCGTCGAAGCCGCCCCGCTGGAAGTGGCCGCGCGCAGCTTCGACGGCGGCACGATTCCGGCGCTGGTGGCCCTGGGCGCGGTGACAGCCATGCTGGGCGTGCTGCTCAACCTGATTCTGGGCCTGTCCCGCGTGCTGCTGGCGATGGGACGCCGCCGCGACATGCCGCCGCCGGTCGGTCGCCTCAACGCCAGCGAGACCACGCCCATCGTCGCCGTGATTGTCATGGGCGTGTTTATCGGCGGGCTGGTGCTCATCGGCGATGTCAAGACAACCTGGTCATTCAGCGCCTTCACCGTGCTGATTTACTACGCCATCACCAACCTGTCGGCGTTGCAGCTCAAAGCGGAAGATCGCATCTTCCCGCGCTGGACCGCCTGGGCCGGGCTGATCTCGTGCCTGTTCCTGGCCTTCTGGGTCGAGGTCGGTGTGTGGCTGGCCGGTGTCGCCATCATCGCCGCCGGGCTGGTCTGGCAGATGATCGCCACGCGCATCTACGCGGAGCGTTAACCGTCAGCGGCTGACCAGTTGCAGCGCGCGCAGCGCCTCGGCGACGCTCCACGCCTGGGCGAAACAGCCGCGCGGCGTGTGCGGCGGCTCGGCATCGAAAATCTCGCTGAGGCTGCCGATGCCATGCTCGCGCAGGTTTTCCAGCAGCGGCTCGACGTACGCCTGCGCGCGGGCCGCGTCGCCGTAGAGACGCAGATGCGCCGTCACAAACGGCCCGATGAGCCACGCCCACACCGTGCCCTGATGGTAGGCCGCGTCACGGGTGGCGCGATCGCCGCCATACGTGGGCTTATAATCGGGATGGGCGGGGTCCAGGCTGCGCAACCCGCGTGGAGTCAGCAGCACGCCCATGCAGTTCTGCAAAATCGAGCGCCCCTGCTCCGGCGTCAGCAGATTATCGGCCAGCGCCAGTGCGATCACCTGGTTGGGTCGCAACGTCGGGTCGTCTCCCTGCGGGCCGTCGATGACATCGTAGCAGTAGCCACGCCCTTCGATCCAGAAGCGCTGGAAGCTGGCCCTCACCTGCTCCATGATATCGGCATAATTCTCGTCGGGTTCGCCCAGCAACCGGGCGAATGACACCATACAAGCCAGCGCGTTGTACCACAGCGCATTGATTTCCACAGCCTTGCCCGTGCGCGGCGTCACCACCCAGTCATTGATTTTGACGTCCATCCAGGTGAGCTGCACGCCGTCCTCGCCGGCATACAGCAGACCATCCGCCGGGTCCATGCGGATGCTGTAGCGCGTGCCGCTGATGTGCTGCTCGATAACATCGCGCAGCGCCGGGAATAACTCACGCAGCAGCACGTCGTCACGAGTGGCGTCGAAATACGCGCGCACGGCTTCGACAAACCACAGCGTCGCATCGACCGTGTTATATTCGGGTGTCTCACCTGCATCGGGGAAGCGGTTAGGAATCATCCCCCGGTCAACAAACCGGGCGAACGTCCGCAGGATGCGCGCAGCGACCGCGTGCTGGCCGGTCGCCAGCGTCAGGCCGGGCAGCGCGATCATCGTGTCGCGGCCCCAGTCGCTGAACCAGGGATAACCGGCGATCACCGTGCGCCCGTCGGGGTCATCGGGCGTGGCCCGCTGCACGATGAACTGGTCCGCCGCCAGAATCAACTGGTCGATGTCTGGCCGTTTGCCACCCAGCGGACTGGCGGCGATCAGGCCCGCCTCGACCTGCTGGCGGCGCGCATAGGCTGCCGCTCCGTCAAGGGCGAGGTCTGGCTCGGTGGTGGCGACTATCGTCAGCGACTCGCCCGGCCTGAGCGCCGTTTGGAAGCGGCCCACCAGCAGATGGTCGTCGCCGGTATATTCGCCCCGGTAAGCCTCGATGGCTTTATGATAGCCAGTAGACCAGGTGTGATCAGGCATAAACTCGGCCCGGTCGGCGCGCACGGCAAAGGGGACCGCATCCGCCCTGGCGACGACGCGCACGCCATCGGCCAGCGGCAGCACGTTCATCTCCCAGTCGTAGGCCACCGTGCTGTCATGGTGATCGCGGTAGTTCACCAGCGCGTCGAGACTCAGCTCGAAGCTGGCCGCCGCCTCGACGAGCGTGTAATGCATGTAAGTTGTGTTGCTGCCCGGCTCCATCCACAAGCGCTTTTCCAGCAGGGCGTCGTCGCCCAGGCGATAACGCCACACGGGGATCGTGCCTTCCAGCGCGAAGCCGTCGAGATGCTGAAAGCCCGCTGGCGCAAGGGTGCCATCGGCCCAGTGATCGGCGTACAGGGCGAATGTCTGCCCGGCGTAGGTGACGATCTCATTCAGCTTACTGAGCAGCAGCGTGCGCCCCAGCGGCGGCTCCAGCGCGGCGACCAGCAGCCCGTGATAATGGCGCGCCAGCACACCGCCCACCGTGCCGCAGGCGTAGCCGCCGATGCCGTTCGTCACCAGCCATTCGCGCGTGGTGGCGAACTCGCGCTGCGCGCACGTGTCGCGGTCAAATGTCATCATCTGATAACCATTCTTTCGTTGTACCACCAGTGGGCTATTTATCCCGCGTGATGGCGAACCCGCTCATGAACTGCTTTTGCAGCAGAATAAACAGAATCAGCGGCGGAATCGAAGCGATGAGGCCCGCCGTCATCAGCAGGCCAAAGTCCGCCTGCCCGCTGACAGTCGCCGCCTGGGCCACGCCCACCTGAATCACCTGATCTTCTATGTCCGGCACCACGAACAACGGCCACACGTACTGGTTCCAGGTCGCCAGGAACTGAATCATGGCGTGGGCGCCGATGATGTTCCACGACATCGGAATCAGCACAGCGATCAGGAAGCGGAATGACCCCGCGCCGTCGATCTGCGCCGCCTCGGCCATCTCGCGCGGGATGTTGCTGAAGTGCTGCCGGAACAGGAACGCGCCGATGGCGCTGGCCGTAAACGGTATGGTCAGCGCCAGCCGGCTGTTGCCACTGGCAATCCAGCCCAGCTCGCTCACCTGCCGGAATAACGGCTGCAAAATGATCTCGGTTGGCAGCAGCAGCGTCAACAGCACAAAGAAGAACAGGAACCACTTACCCGGAAACTGAAAATAGACAAACGCCAGGCCAGCGCCCATCGCCAGAATCGTCTTGAGAATGACCACCGCCAGCGAGACGACCGTCGTGTTGATGATGAGCGCATCGAAACCGCGTGAGATAAACAGCGTGCGAAGATTGCTGATGAGGTCGTCGCTGGGTGGGAACAGAATCGGCGGCACGGTGAACGACTCCTCAGTGGTCAGCGTCGCCACCTGAAGCGCGTACAACGCCGGCAGACACACGATGATGCACACGATAATCAGCGCGATATGCGTTCCCCAGCGCGTTTTACTGTATGCAGGCGCGGTTACCCGCTGCGCTGGTCCCCGGCCCTCGATTGCGGCGCTCGCTTTGCGGCCTTCTGTCATGTCCATGTCTGCGCTATCCATTCTTACTCAGCATACGCTATCCAGCGTACGCTACTCAGCGTATGTCACCCGCCGCTCGATGAAGCGGAACTGTATCAGCGTCACAATGGCCACCATCAGGAACAGGATCATCGCCTGGGCAGCGGCGGACCCCGCCGGCGAACCCGGCGAAAAGGCGTCCTGGTACAGCTTGTAGATCAGCACGTTGGTCGCGCCGCCATCGCGGCCACCCGGCCCCAGCGGCGGCCCGCCAGAGGTCAGCGTATCGACCGCGCCATAAATGCCATAAAACGAATAAGTGATGTTGGTCACCAGCAAAAAGAACGTAAACGGCGACAGCAGCGGCAGCGTCATGCGCAGAAAGCGCTGCACACGGTTCGCGCCGTCGATCTCGGCGGCTTCCATCAGGTCGCGTGGGATGTTCTGCAAGCCAGCGATGTAAAACAGAATGTTAAAGCCCAGAATGTTCCACATTGACGCGAACACAATCACCCAGGGTGCGAGATCGGGATTCGTCAGCCAGCGTGGACTGGCACCCACCGTCTGCTGCAGGGCGTAGTTGATGAGGCCGGTCTGCTGCTGGAACATGGTATAGAAGATAACGCCCGTCACCACCGGCGACAGCGCATACGGCCAGATCAGCAGCGTGCGGTAAACTCCGGCATATTTGACCTTCTGTGACGCCAGCAGCGCAATGGCCAGCGCCGCCGACATCGCCAGGGCCACCACCGCCACAGTAATCAGCATGGTGGCAATGAAGCTGTTCTGGTAGATGGGGTCCTGCGCCAGATTGACGTAATTCTCCAGGCAGACGAAGCGCTCCTGCGGCAGCGGGTGGCGGCGCAGCTTCAGCGACAGGCTGATGATCTGCGTCGCCGGGTAATACAGAAACACGATCAGGCTTAGCAGCGTGGGCAGCAACCACAGCAGCGGCGCTGCGAATCCCCGGAAGTAACCAGAAGTCCCGCCGCGCCGCTGGGCGCGCCGCCGCCACAGCATCAGAGTCCAGACCGGCATCAGGGCGAACAGCGTGCCAAAGGCCGTCACCACTACACCGATCTGCCGCTGTACCAGGGGCGCGTCCGGCGCGTAGGTACAGTGCTGGGTAGCGTAGGCCATCACCTGAGAGCCAAGCGCGCCCCCTACCGCCCCGCCGAACATCGCCAGCAGCGTGTAAGGGATCAGATCGCGGCTGAAGGCCCGTCGCGCAGTATCAAGGCTCAGGAAAGCGCGCATATCGGGCTGCAAGGCCCAGGCGACGATCACCGCCACCAGCGCGCCCACCAGCAGCGCATTGAGCGTAATCATACCGGCTGCATAGGCGATTATCGCCGCGCCAGCGCCGCTGAACATAGCCCACGCCGAGAAGCCCGGCAGCCGAATCTCGGCGCGTATCGTCAAACTGATGATGACCGTCGTCACCATGCCGAAAATCACACCGACCAGCAGCGACGGCAGAAGCTGCTCGGCGGGCAGCCCGCCGTAGTAAGTCCAGATGGTCTGCGCCGAACCGGGCGTCGCCGCTACCGCCCCCGCCAGATAATCGCCAAACCGAACCAGCCCACCCCATTCGGAAAAGACAAACCACGCCAGGAACACCAGCGAAAACCCGCTGATGAACCGGGGCGACCACTTCTCAACAAGCTGCTGCATAGGGCATCCTTAGCCAGAGTGGGATGGGCGGTTCGCCCATCCCACTGTACACATCGCACGCCGCGTTTATTCGAACAGGCTGTTGTAAGCCTGAAGTTCGGCAGTGCCGCGTGTGGCGGCAGTCTGCAACGCTTCCAGGGGATCCTGCCCACCGTCAACAATCGACTGGAACGCCTCGATCAGGAAGCCGCGCACCTGGGCCGACGGGCCGAGGATGGCACCAGCAGTTGCCGCGTTGACCTCAGACTCGCGTAATTGATCAATGGCGACAGCAAAGAACGGATTCTCATCGAACCAGCCATCGGCTTCGAGCTGTTCCAGCGCCGACACCCGGTTCGGGAAGTAACCGCTGCCCTGGTGCCAGCGGATGTTGTTCTCGGTGTTGGTCAGGAAAAACACAAAGTCCCGCGCCGCTTCGATCTCCGCGTCGGAATGCCCAGCAGAAAGCCACACGCTGGCGCCGCCGACGGTGACGCCGTTGGTGGCGTCCTCGTTGGGGATGAACAACCGCCCAACGCCCAGATCAATGCCAAAACGCTCGCTGAGCGAGATGAAGTTGGTCAGGCCGGCGGTGCTGTTGATGGTCATCGCTGTGCGGCGGGTGATGAACAACCCGGCCTCACCGGTATAGTTGGAGGGCGACCCGGTATACGAGTAGAAGCCGCGATCCGCCATTTCTTTCCACCAGTTGGCGACCAGCAGCATCTCATCGCTGTCGTAAAACACCTCGCTGGCGCGGGCGGTGCGCCCGTTTTCGTTGTCAGCAATCAGCACGTTCTGCATCGAAACCCACTGCTCCGGGAACCAGGCCACCATCGGCCAGTTGGCGCAGCTTTGCAGATCGGGCAGCGCAGCGCTCAGGGCCTCGCACACTTCCAGCACTTCGGCGAAGGTACGCGGCGGGCTGTCGGGGTCCAGGCCCGCTTCCTCGAACATACCCCGGTTATAGTACAACACCGGATTCGACGAATTCCAGGGAATGCCCCAGATGTCATCGCCGACATTATAGTAATCGCGCACCTGCGGCAGGAAATCGTCCAGCGAGGCGAGCTGTTCCGGCGTCGCCACATCGCTGATCGGGATAAACATCTGCGAATCCGCCGCAATCTGCGTCAGCCCCTCCTCTACCTGGATGACATGCGGTGCCAGTCCCTGCTCGGCGGCGGCCAGCGCGTTGTTAAACACCTCGACATAATCCGTGCTGGTGGACCGGCTGCGCACCACCACGTTCGGATTCTCCGCCATGAAATCGTCGATAATGCTCTGGATCACGGCGATACGGACATCGGTGATGTCCTCTTCGTTGTCCACCTCACCAAAGATATGCACAAACGTGATCTCAATCGGGGCATCCTGGGCCGCGACCGGGAGCACCAGCACAATCCCCGCGAGGAGCATCACCATCATCAGACTCAGTTGTTTTTTCAATTCTTATCTCCTTATGGAAAACGTCCCGTATACCAACGTCTACCATGAATAACCCGCTACCAGCCCAGAGGTTAGCACGGAAAGCATCACTTGAAAACGAATTGGTATGACCGCTGCGTTTAAGTCCTTGTTAAGTTGTGGCCAGCAGCGCGTTAACACGCCGACCACCACATGGGACCGCGCTAAGTATTGGTTTAACCGACACTGAGTAACTGATACACAACGACGGGTTACTGTCGTATGATTAGAATGGTGTACTACTTTACCTGTACGCGTGTCTATCGATATAATTGTAGTGGAGTAACAAACAATGAAACGCAATCTGGTAAGTTTGTTGTTAGTTCTTTTGATGCTGGTCGTGGGCGCTGTCTCCGCTGACGAACACGACTCTGCCACCGTCAACCTGGGCGGTAATGACGAGCTGGGCAGCTTCCTGGTCGGTCCGGATGGCATGACGCTTTACATGTTTGCCAATGACGAACCAGGGGTTAGCAACTGCGCCGGTCAGTGCCTGGAAAACTGGCCACCTCTGACCGTCGAAGAGGGCGAGCTGCCCACGCTGGCCGACGGCATCTCCGGCAGGCTGGGTGTTGTTACCCTGGATGACGGCACGCGCGTTGTGACCTACAACGGCATGCCGCTTTACTACTGGATCAACGACATCGAACCCGGCGACGCCACCGGCCATCTGGTAGGTGATGTCTGGTTCGTGGTGCCCATGCCAACCGTCGGGCTGGCTGGCAACGACGAACTGGGTGACTTCCTGGTTGGCCCGGACGGCATGACGCTTTACACTTTCGCCAATGACGAGCCGGGCGTGAGCAACTGCACCGGCGGCTGCCTGGAAAACTGGCCGGCGCTGACTGTCGATGACGCGATGGCGCTCGACGTGCAGCCGGGTCTGGTTGGTGAGTTCGATGTCATCGAGCGTGAAGATGACGGTAGCATGCAGGTCACACTGAACGGCATGCCGCTTTACTACTGGATCAACGACATCGAACCCGGCGATGCCACCGGCCATCTGGTAGGTGACGTGTGGTTCGTGGCCACTGTGCCAACGCTGGCCGTCGCTGAGAACGAAGAACTGGGTGAAATCCTCGTGGGCGGGGACGGCATGACGCTGTATACTTTCGCCAACGACGAAGCTGGCGTCAGCAACTGTGTCGATGGCTGTGCCGTCAACTGGCCGCCGCTGACCGTCGCCAGCGACGAGCAGATCATGGTGATGGACGATGTATCCGGCGAGCTGGGCACCATCGAGCGCGAGGACGGCAGCCTGCAGGTCACTTACGACGGTATGCCGCTGTACTTCTGGGTGCGCGACGTGATCCCCGGTGATACGACCGGCCATGAGTTCAACGAGGTATGGTTCGTCGCCCAGCCATAAGCCTTAAATAATCTGGCTTTCCCGGTTCCGGCCCTGGAGATTTCCCAGGGCCGGGATCACCCCCCGGCCTATACAAAACCGGGATTTGCGCTTAAATTACCATTTATCCGAACGGATAAAATGCCAACCGCGCCACGCGCGATCCGAGAAAACAAAAATGCTGACATTCGATTACCTGACCCGTGCCTTCAGCACCTGGTTCGCGGGTTTTTTCCCGCTCGCAGAAATTTACGTGGCGGTTCCGGCGGCGCTGGCCATTGGCATGGACAGCGCCTCGGTGATTTTCTGGGCGGTTTTGGGTAACTATACACCGGTGTTGCTCATCCACTACGGCTACGAACAGCTCTCCCGGTCACGGCGCATCGCCGCCTGGCTGGACAGGCTTTATTCCGAGAAACTCAAAAGCCGCATCCAGCGCTATGAAATCGGTTTTGTGCTGCTGATGACCCCCTGGACCGGCGTCTGGGTGATGACCGTCACTGCGAAAATTCTGCGCATGCGGCCCGCGCGTTTCCTGGTGGCGTCGTTCGTCAGTGTGCTGGTTTATGCTGTTTTGCTGGTATTCCTCATCAACTCCGGTGTTGATCTGTTCAGATAAGTTTCACCCGGCACTTTTGGCCGGAATACTGGTATAATGCCGCTGCAATGTATAGTAATTCCTGGTAGAACGGCCCAGATCAACGCATGAAACGCGAACACATCCGCAACTTCTCGATTATCGCCCACGTCGATCATGGCAAGAGTACGCTTGCTGATCGGCTGTTACAACTCACCAGCACGGTGAGCGAACGCGAAATGCAGGAACAGCTTCTGGATGGCATGGACCTGGAACGCGAGCGCGGCGTTACCATCAAGGCGTCCGCTGTGCGTATGCTGTACACTCTCGACGGCGAGGAATACCTGATTAATCTCATCGACACGCCCGGCCACGTTGATTTTACCTACGAGGTAAGCCGTGCCATGCAGGCCTGTGAAGGCGCTGTCCTGGTAGTGGATGCCAGCCAGGGCATCGAAGCGCAAACGCTGTCGAACCTGTACCTGGCATTGGAGCAGGACCTGGAGATCGTGCCGGTCATCAACAAGATTGACCTGCCTGCCGCCCGCCCGGACGACATCGCACAGGAGATCGAGGACCTGCTGGGCACACCTGCCGAGGATATGCTCCGTATTTCGGCCAAAAGCGGAATCAATGTCGAGGCCATCCTCGAAGCCGTCGTGCGCAAGATGCCGCCACCCAGAGGCGATCTGGACGCCCCACTGCGCGCACTCATCTTCGACTCGCACTACGATTCGTACAAAGGCGTGATCGCCTACGTGCGCGTCGTCGATGGCGTCGTCAACGCCCGCGACCAGCTACGCATGATGATGACCGGCGCGCGCTTCGAACCTATTGAGCTGGGCGTTTTCTCACCCAACATGAAGCCTGTGTCGTCGCTCAGCGCCGGCGAGGTGGGTTATATCGCCACTGGCCTTAAGACGGTCCACGAGTGTCGTGTCGGCGATACGATCACCCTGGCCAACGGCGGCGCGCCGACCGCCCTGCCCGGCTACAAACAGGTCAAGCCGATGGTATTCGCCGGCATCTACCCCACCAATAACGACGACTACGAGGAACTGCGCGACGCGCTGGAAAAGCTGCATCTCAACGACGCCTCGCTGGTTTACGAACCGGAGAACTCTCAGGCGCTGAACTTCGGCTTTCGCGTGGGTTTCCTGGGCCTGTTTCACATGGATATCATCCAGGAGCGCCTGGAACGCGAATATGACCTCGACATTCTGGCGACGGCGCCCAGTGTGGCGTATCGCGTCATCAAGCGCGATGGCGAGGTGATCGAAGTCGACAGCCCGGCGCAGCTACCCGATGAGAGCACCTTCGACGAAATCCGCGAGCCGTGGATGGACGTGCAGATTTACACGCCACAGGATTTTATCGGCCCGATTATGGACCTGGTCATCAAAAAGCGCGGCGAATACGTTACCACTGAATATCTGGACGCCAAGCGCGTTATCCTGCATTATGAGGTGCCACTCTCGGAACTGATTGTCGATTTTTACGACAAGCTCAAAAGCGTGACGCGCGGTTATGCCAGCCTGGATTATTCGTTCAAGGAATATCGCGCCGGCGATCTGGTCAAGATGGATGTGCTGGTCAACACTGAGCCGGTCGACGCGCTGGCGATGATCGTCCACCGCGAACATGCCTATCACAAGGGCCAGCGACTGGTGAGCAAGCTCAAAGAGCTGATCCCCCGGCAGATGTTCGTCATTCCCATTCAGGCGGCGGTGGGCAAAAAGGTACTGTCCCGCGCCAACGTCAGCGCGCTGCGCAAGGACGTGCTGGCCAAATGTTACGGCGGCGACATCACCCGCAAGAAGAAACTGCTTGAGAAACAGAAAAAAGGCAAGAAGCGCATGAAGATGATCGGCCAGGTCGAGGTGCCGCAGGAAGCGTTTATGTCCCTGCTCAAACTCGATGATGAGTAGCCACCTGCGCCAGAAATAAAAAACGGCCCGCCGGGTGAACTGGCGGGCCGTTTGTGTTAACTCAGCCGGTGTGCGCAATCCACGCGGCGACGGCCTGCGCCTGCCCCACCGGCAGCCTGCCATCCGCCGCCATTTCGTGGGCCAGCGTGCCCAGGTCGAGCAGTGTGTGGACTGTTATATGCGGCAGCGGGGACGGGCGCACACCGATCACAGCGATCACTGTGTCGATGTCCAGGCCAACCCGCCGCGCCCGCTCAATGAGCGCCTGTGCGTCGGCGTCCGGCCAGACGTTGGTCAGCAGCAGCGCCGGATGCCCCACGTCATATGCTCCCACCAGATCATGCACGCCGGGACCGTCGCTGCCCCGACTGTATACCAGTGGAATATCAGCGCGCAGGCTCGCCGCCACGCCCAGTGGAAGCGCCGCCGCTGTACATACCAACCGGTCGGGCTGCTGCTGGCGGGCAATATCAGCGGCACTGGCGGCGATGGACGCCAGCACATCAGGATAGGCAGGCAGCATCTCCAGGCTGAGTTTAACCGGGGCGGCTTCCTCGCCAAACACACCGAACTGTAGCAGCCCGGCTGCCAGCAGATCGTCGGCCCAGTTCATCAGCCGGTACTCCGCATTTTGTCCACCAGTTCGCGGGTTTGCTCGGCGAAATCCGGCGTGGATACAGCATACAGCACTTCTGCATCCGCCAGTTGGATTTCGATCACCTGGCCGTCGCTGCCAATCGTCGTGAACAGCCCGGCTTCCAGCCAGTAGATGCCGCCGTTGTCTGGCGCATCCAGCCATGACGGTTCGCCACGCGCCACCACAAAGGCGCTGCGGTCGCGGCGGGTGATGTAATGATCGAGATACTGCACGTTGTCCAGCGTCACAGCATCGACACCGAAGGCGTTTTCGTCCATCAGTTGCACATAAGCCGGGCTGGCAAACGGCCCGTGCAGAATAGTCACCGCGTCGCCACGCGCATAAGCGACCGTGCGCTCCAGCGCGATGGCGCCCGCCGCGCCAATCCCCATATAGGCGGCGAAATCGAAGACGTAAGCGCAAACCACATCCCGCGTCGCCTGAATGATGGCTTTGCCGAACGGAAAAAACGGATCATCGTACTTCTGGATGACACCCGGCATCCGCGAGACATACGGTGCCAGCATCAGCGCCACCCGGCTCTGTCGCGACTGCTGAATACTTTCCAGCTTGCTGATAAAATCAACCTGCATGGGTAAACTCCCGGAGCATACGCCAGGCCATCGACAGCGACCAGGTGGTACCCCACACACGGGCCACATCGGAGCGCCCGCCGAAACCGTAAGCACGATCCTGTATCTGCTGCGGCCCGTTGACGACGATCACCGTGCCCTCGGCAGCATCCGAGTCTTCATCCAGTTCGGGGTTGCTGAGAATCACAATCGCCACCTGCGCGCCGGTCTGCTGCCGGACGCGCTCGGCCAGCTGGCGCCCCAGCTCACGCAGCGACAAACCGGACTGTGCACCATAGGCCAGCCGAGCCGATTCGGGGTCGTCGTATATCGTCGTTGACGCCAGTATCGCCTCGCCGCCAGGAACCGCACGCAGCGCCGGCGTCAGTGCGTCGCCAATGCCAGCCTGTAAAACCGCCATCTGGCCGCCGGTCGTCGCCAGCAGATCGACCAGCTTTTCTTCCAACCGATCGGCGTCAGCGCCAAATATGAAGCGTCCGGCGCGTTCCATCACCAGCGCTTCGGCGGTGGCGATCATGGCGTCGGCCTCGATTTCGCTGGTGGCTTTTGCCGTGATGCGAACGTCGATCTGGCCACTGTGCGCCGCCAGGCCAACTGTCGGGTTGCTGGCGGATAGCAGATCAGCGCCCAGAATTTCGTCCAGGGCGCTCTCGCCGATGCCAGCGGTTTTGAGCGTGCGCGCCTTAATAATACCAACCCGGTAACGCTGGCTAAGATAAGGCAGGACGCGCTCTGTCATCAGATACTTCATCTCACGCGGGACGCCCGGCAGGCTGATGACAGCGCCCTCACCCTGCTCGACGACAAAGCACGGCGCGGTACCCACCGGGTTCTCGACCGGAATCGCGCCGTGGGGCAGATAGGCCTGCCGCCGGTTGTTCTCTGTCATTTTGACGTTGAAGCCAGCAAAACGCTGGCTGATCTGATCCAGCAGGTTCTGATGAAAAACCAGCTCGCGCCCGGTGGCCCTGGCAACCGCCTGCCGCGTCATGTCGTCAACCGTCGGCCCCAGACCGCCACAGGTAATGACCACCTGCGCCCGCGAAAGCGCGATCCGTATGGCCTCGGCGATACGGGCTTCGTTGTCACCCACCGATGTCATAAAGTACAGGTTAATGCCCAGGTCTCGCAGCGCGCGCGCGATAAATACGGAGTTGGTGTCGGTGAGTTCGCCGAGCAGAATTTCGGTGCCAATACTGATGACTTCTGCGTTGACGTTTGCTGACATGGCGCGTGTAATCCTTTTTTGGTATGATAGTTGAGGTTAGGGTTTCAAAACAAACCCCATCAATTCCCCGCAAATCCATTTTTTCTTTGGCAAAATCAAAAACTTGGACTATAATCCAGATCAAAGGGTTGGCTTACTGTGAAACGCAAATATTTTGTGCAGTTTAGCCAAATAGTTGAAGGTCTTAAGCCCTTTTCAAAAAGGTCGCCCTAGCAAAATGGAGGATTAGTCCAGTGGCGAGTGTATCTTTTCAGAATGTTTACAAGCGCTTCGGCAATGTCACCGTTGTGACGGATCTCAACATTCATATTGAGGACAAAGAGTTCCTCGTCTTTGTCGGACCGTCTGGCTGTGGCAAATCCACCAGCCTTCGCATGTTAGCAGGTCTGGAGGAAATCAGCGAGGGGCAGATCCTGATCGGTGACCGGGTGGTAAACAACGTCGCCCCGAAGGATCGTGACGTCGCGATGGTGTTCCAGAGCTACGCGCTTTACCCCCACATGACCGTTTACGACAACATGGCCTTCGGCCTCAAGCTGCGCAAGACTCCCAAGCACATCATCGACCAGCGTGTGCAGGAAGCAGCAGCCAGCCTGGGTATCGCCCAACTGCTGGACCGCCGTCCGCGCCAGCTTTCTGGTGGTCAGCGCCAGCGTGTCGCGGTAGGCCGCGCCATCGTGCGCGAACCGGCGGTCTTCCTCATGGACGAGCCGCTCTCCAACCTGGACGCCAAGCTGCGTGTTGAAGCTCGTGCCTTCATCAGTAAGCTGCACCAGCGCCTGGAAACCACGTTCATCTACGTGACCCATGACCAGGTGGAAGCCATGACGATGGGTACCCGCATCTGTGTGCTCAACGCCGGTGAACTCCAGCAGATCGACTCGCCTTACAACCTGTATCATAACCCACGCAACGTTTTTGTGGGCGGCTTTATCGGTAGCCCGTCGATGAACTTCTTCGACGCGACTATCATGGATGATCCTGAGGGTGATGGCCTGATGGTCGATGCGGGTGTGTTCGCCCTGCACGTACCGCCCGACCGCGCCGAGCCTTACCGCTCGCACGTCGGCAAGAAGGTTATCTTTGGCATCCGTCCTGAGGACATTCACGACCGCGAGTTCCAGCCACCGGGCATCCTGCCGGCCAACATTGAGGCCAATGTGGACGTCGTCGAGCAGATGGGTAACGAGATGATCCTCTACGTGGAGGACGCCGGCAAGAGCTACATCGCCCGCGTCGATCCGCGCACGACCGCACATGTCGGGGGTCGTATTGGCTTGGTCGTCAACATGGACAACATGCACATCTTCGACGTGGACACCGAACTGTCGGTAGCCTACGATTATAAACTCGAAGAAATGAAGAAGCGCGAAGCCCAGATGGCGTAAGCCCGCTCATCAGTTTTTGCAGTTCAACATAAAGGCCGCTGCTGAACATTCAGCAGCGGCCTTTTTGGGATTAGACGCTATCTGCGCCCTGTGACGTTGTCAGCCCTGTGTTCCGCTGCGTTCCAGAACTCTGCGAAACTTATAGCCGTAAACGATCATGCCACGACTGCCCTCGGTGGTCAGCTTGCGTGTGACCATCTCCACACGATCGCCAATCGCCAGCGGACCATCGACATCGGTTATCTGCGCCGTCAGCATCGGCCCTTCGTCCAGCCTGACCAGCGCCAGCACATAAGGTGCCTGCCCTTCGAACGCTTCCGGCGGGTCCTGAACAACGGTAAAGCTGTAAACCTCACCCCGCCCAGAAAATGCGAAACGTTCCCGCTGTTGATCTGCTGCCTGATTGATTGCGCTCATCTCTGCCCCTGGGCCGTCAGGCGACCTGGGCGGTAACAGCCGGCTTCAACTGCTCGCGCGCATCGGCGACAACAGTGTGCGTCGCCTCGGACTTTTCTTCAGCAACCACCGGGCGCGGCTGCAAACTCACATCGCCGGTATCGTAGCGCACACCTTCCAAACGATACCGCTGTGCATTCATACGCCAATGTCTGGAAATCTGCATGATTCTGTACTCCACTAACTCTGCTTGTTTGCGATTTCACAACTGCCATTATAGGCAGCAAACGCTCTCAAAAGCTCTCGCAAGAGCTATCAAAGCCTCTCAACAAACGCGCTCAGACGGTCAGCACATGGGTCACAGCGGTTGTTGAGAGTCCACCTAAGCTCTGAATGAGCGCCGTGCGCGCGTTTTTCACCTGGTTTTCATTCGCCTGGCCGCGCAGTTGCAGCACCGCTTCGACCGCCTGGTAGACGCCCGCCGCGCCCGCCGGATTGCCCCGGCTCTTCATGCCACCAAACGTGCAGATCGGCAGCCGCCCCTGCAAACCGATTGACGACTCGACTTCACGGGCCAGCGTCCAGCCTTGCCCACGTTCGGCGAAACCGGCGGCTTCCAGCGCCAGCGCCGTCAGGATGGTAAAGGCGTCGTGCGGTTCGAACAGGTCCACATCCGCCGCCGAGATACCGGCCTGCCGGAAGGCTTTCTGCGCTGACTCTGCAGCTGCCTTCAGGTAAAGCAGATCGGCGCGATCCTGCAGGGCAAAGGTGTCAGTAGCTGCCGCACTGCCAGCAATGCGCACCGGCTTTACGGCCATGTCAGCGGCACGCTCAGCGCGAGTGAGTACCAGCGCCGCCGCGCCGTCACCGTCCGGCGCACTGTCGAAAAGGTTGACCGGCTCGGCGACCATCGGCGCTTTGGCGAACGCGCCGGGCCGGATAGCGTTACGGAACATGGCATATCGGTTGAGCCTGCCATTGGCATGGGCATTGATGCTGAAGCCTTCAAACGCGCTCACATCGACGCCGTACTCGTGCATATAGCGCCGCATCAGCAGACCGGCCAGCGCCGGCAGCGTCGCACCATGAACGGCCTCGTAGTCCGCATCCAGGCTGACGCCACGCGCTTCCACACGGGCCGCGCCGACGGTATCGGCGGACTTCTCCACGCCGACCACCAGCGCCGTCTCCACCGCGCCGGACGCCACAGCCAGATAAGCGGTGCGCAGCGCCGCGCCGCCGGATGCGTCACCGGCGTCAATGGCGAAGGCTTCCACGCCGGTCAGCCCGGCGTAGTCGGCCATCAGCGCGCCCAGATGCGACTGGCTGCTGAAGGTCGCGCCGTAGCTGTTACCCAGGTAGAGCGCGTCCACTTTGGAGATGCCCGCATCGTCCAGAGCCGCGCGGATGGCCTCGGCGGCCAGCTCGCGCAGACTTTTGTCCCAGTGTTCGGCGACCGGTGTCATGCCAGCGCCGATGATTGCGACCTCTTGCATTGTCCTTATTCCTTCAACTTGTCACGGAAGCGGCAGTAAGTGGCGTAGTCGATCTCGGTACGCCGGTTGATGTAGTCGCGGGTGGTGGGCGCCAGCTTCTGCGCGGCGTTGACGCGCTCCGTCACCAGAATGTCGAACGCATCGGAGCCAGCGCCGCTGCCATAGCTCACCATCAGAATACGATCGCCCGGTTGCGCCACGTCGAGAATAGCCGTCAGGCCGATCATGCACGAGCCGGAGTACACGTTGCCGATCTCGTTGGCCAGCAGACCGGTCTGAACCTGCTCGTCGCTGAAACCCAGCATCTTACCAGCGCGCTGCGGAAACTTGACGTTGGGTTGGTGGAAAACCGCGTGGGTGTAATCAGCGGCGGTGGTGCCCATCATCTCCATGAGCTGCTGCGCCGCCGACATCACATGGTTAAAGTAGGCCGGCTCACCGGTGAAGCGGTCGCCATGACTGGGATACGTCTGGCCGGAACGCCGCCAGAAGTCCGGCGTGTCGGTCACATAGCTGAAACTGCCCTGGTAGACCGCTACCGACTCCTCTGCCGGGCCGAGGATAAATGCCGCGCCACCCGACGCCGCCGTGTATTCCAGCGCGTCGCCAGGCCGGCCCTGGGCCGTATCCATGCCGATACTCAGCGTGTAGGTATTCATGCCACTGCCGATCATACCGATCGACGCCTGGACGGCCTCTGTGCCAGCCTTACAGGCAAATTCCCAGTCCGCTGCCTGAATACTGGCACTGGTGCCGATGCTCTCGGCGACGATGGTGCTGGTCGGTTTGACGGCGTAAGGATGGCTTTCGCTGCCCACCCATACCGCGCGAATCTGGCGCGGGTCGATACGCGCACGGGCCAGCGCGTTGCGCGCCGCCTCAATCGACATGGTGGTGACATCCTCATCAATACCGGCGACCGCCTTCTCAATGATGGGGCTGCCGCCCAGGCCACCGGTCCACACCCGCGCCACCTCGCGGCCCGGCAGCCGATAACGCGGCACATAAGCGCCGTAGCCCACAATGCCGACCTGGCGATCTGGTCGCATCAGGCCCGGCGTCGATGGATCCAATCCGTTTCTGTACTGCATCAGTGCTGCTCCTCATCACAATGCCATAGCGATAACATGGCTAAGTTCACAGACTTTCGGGTTTATTCGTGGCGCAGTTCCTCGACAATGGCCCGCGCCTGCTCCAACCGGATACTGCCGCTGTCGATCAGGCGCTGGACAACCTGCGCCACCTGCTCCGGCGGCGCTCCGGCGGCTGTCGCCAGTTGACGGGCGTGCATGCGCATGTGACCGCGCTGGATGCCTTCGGTGGCCAGGGCGCGCATGGCGGCGAAGTTCTGCGCCAGCCCCACCGCCGCCATTACCTGGGCCAGTTCCTGCGCGGATTTCACATCGAGGATTCTCAGGGCAAGCTGCGCCATCGGATGTACGCGCGTCGCGCCGCCGACGATTCCAACCGCCAGCGGCACCTCAATCGAGCCACACAATGCGCCGTCATCGTCCTGCCACCAGCGCGTGAGGCTGGTATAGCGACCATTACGGGCAGCGAACGCATGCGCCCCCGCTTCGACGGCGCGCCAGTCGTTGCCGGTCGCCAGCACCACGGCGTCGATGCCGTTCATAATGCCTTTGTTGTGGGTGGTGGCGCGATAGGGATCGACCTCAGCAAAGACACCCGCCTCGACGACCGCCTGCGCCACTTCGACGCCGGTCAGGTCACCGCGCGCCAGCGCATCCACCGGGATGCGCCCCTCGGCCCGCGCCAACCGCCGGTCGCTGAGGTTGCTCAGTATACGCAGGTTGACGCGGCCACCGGTCAGTACCTCGACCTGCGGCGCGATATGCTCGACGGCGGTGTTGATGGCGTTGGCGCCCATCGCGTCACGGGTATCATAGAGCAGATGCAGCACCAGCATCGGGCCGCTGGCGGTGTCCTCGAAGATACGAATTTCGATGTCGCGCGCGCCACCACCGCGCCGCACAATACTGCCGCCGATCTCGTCGGCCTGGCGCAGCAGCGAGTCACGCTCGCGGCGGATGTTGTCCAGCGCGGCGGTCATATCGGGCACGTCCAGTACCTGAATCTGGCCGATCATCAGCGGCTCGTCACTGGACGCGACAAAGCCACCGCCCTCACGAAACAGTTTCGCCGCGTTGCTGACCGCCGCCACCACCGACGGTTCCTCGATCACCATTGGAATCAGATAATCGCGCCCGTTGATGGCAAAATTGGTGCCAACGGCGAACGGCAGCGCATAGGTGCCGACAACATTCTCGATCATGTTATCGGCCTCGGCCAGCGTCAGGCCGCCAGCCTCCGGCAGCAGCGCGCCAGCTTGCAGGCCCAGCCACACGCGGATAGCTGCCTGTCGCTCCGCTGTGGACTTTTTATAGAATTGTGCAAGTCGGGATGATCTGTGTGCGTTCATGCCTGACAATCTATCATTGAGGAGCTTGCAAAAGCTATCAAGTCGTGAAAACAAGCACAAAGTTTCATGCGCCGCTCATCCAGCCGCCGCGAGTTGAACAAGCGTTAGCGCAGCGTTTAACATCCTCTCATGGACACTGGCTACACTGACTGGGTCACAATACGGAACAATACGATGATGCTGGAACAATACGTCAGAGCATTCGAAGGCGAGGAACACCGCGCCTTTACATTAAATGGCGGCAGCGCGGCGGCGCTTCTGATTCACGGCTTCCCCGGCACACCGGCAGAGATGCGTCCAGTCGCCGAAGTGCTGCACGCGGCAGGCTGGACGGCGCGCGGTATGCTGCTGCCGGGCTTCGGCGCAGATATCACCACGCTGGCCGAGCGCACCCATACCGAGTGGCGGGACGCCGTCCGCGCTGAATATGACAGGCTGCGCCGCGAATACGACACGGTGATGGTCGCCGGCAACTCGATGGGCGGCGCGCTGGCGATAGAACTGGCCGCGACCGCCCCCACGCCGCCCGATTACCTGACGCTGTTCGCGCCCTTCTGGAAGATCGACCGGCTGCTGTGGCGCATGCTGCCTGCTATCGCGCTTCTGTTTCCACAGCCGCGCGTTTTCCGTTATCTCAAGCTGGACTTTGAGCAGCAGGATGTGCGCGACGGCATCCATAACTTTATGCCGGATGTCGATCTGGACGACCCGGCGGTGCGCCAGGCGATCCTCGATTACCGGGTACCCGTTGCCATGTTCCGGCAGATTCAACGGGCCGGTCACGCCGCCTACCGGCAAGCGCCACGCCTGGATATGCCAGTGCTGGCCTTCCAGGGGATGCAGGACGAACTGGTTCGCTCCGACATCACGCGCCGGCTGCTGAGTCGTGTTCAGGGCACAGTCGATCTGCACCAGGTCGATGGCGAACACAATCTGCTGCAAACCGACCAGCCCGCCTGGGCGACCATCCGTACTGAGCTGGCAGCCTTCGCCAGCATGACGAACACCGCTTATTCTGTGATGGGCACACTGGATTAAACGATGCAGCGTTATCTATACGAAACACTCCACCCCGAAATTTATCATGGTTATCGCAAGCAGCCACCCTATTTTGAGGGCTGGTATTACAAGCTCATCAGCGCCAACGAGCAGGCACGCTACGCCGTCATTCCGGGTGTCTTTAAGGGACTCGACCGGCGTGACGACCACGCCTTTGTGCAGGTGCTTAATGGCATGACGGGCGAAGCGACCTACCACCAGTACCCGTTCGACGCCTTCTGGGCGTCCGAAGAGCAGTTCGATATCCGCGTCGGTCCTAATCGCTTCCAGCAGGACAGCATCACGCTCGACATCGACAGTGAAGGGCTGCGCATGGCGGGGTCGCTGATGTTCAAAGATGGCGCTGGCTGGCCCGTCTCGCTGAACGCGCCCGGTGTCATGGGCTGGTATGCCTGGGTTCCATTTATGGAGTGCTATCACGGTATTCTGAGTTTCGATCATCTGATCGACGGCGCGCTGGACATCGACGGCCAGCCGGTCGATTTCAGCGGTGGACGCGGCTACATGGAAAAAGACTGGGGACAGGCGTTTCCGTCGGGTTATGTGTGGCAGCAGACCAACCACTTCGACACCCCAGGCACCTGCCTGACGGCTTCCATCGCCATGATTCCCTGGCTGGGGCAGACCTTTCGCGGCTTCCTGGTGGGCTTCTACCATCACCGCAAACTCTACCGCCTGACGACCTACACCGGCGCGGTCGTCGAACGGCTGGACATCACCGACGACCACGTTTTCTGGACGGTGCGCGACCGCCAGTATCGGCTGGAGATGACATCGGAGCGCGTCGCTGGCGGCCTGCTCAAAGCGCCCATCCGCACCGAGATGCACAAGCGCGTCGACGAGACGCTGCGAGCCACCGTCGATGTGCGCTTCTCCACACTGGACGGACGCACCATCTTCGCCGGGCGCGGTCGCAACGCCGGGCTGGAAGTTCACGGCGACCTGGACGCCCTGTTGAACACACGTTAACGAGAAATCTGCTATGAGCCTGACCAACACGCTTTCAGATATTCGCAGCCAACCAGAGCAGCGCCTGCAATACGGCCTCATCGCCGCCTGGACGCTGGCGATGATCTCGCTGCCGATCTTCAAATGGGTGTTCGGCACGGACATCATCCCCGGCGCGGTGACGTTCGCCCTGCTGGTCCAGTTCGCGGCGGTGACGGTCATCATGGTGACCGCTACCGGCTGGCGACAGACTTTAATCGCGCTGGCGCTGGTAGCCGTCGCCACCTGGGCGGTTGAGTTCATCGGTTCGTCCACCGGCTTTCCTTTCGGCAGCTACGACTACACCGACGCCCTGCAGCCGCAGCTTGGTCATGTGCCGCTGCTGATTCCGCTGGCCTGGTTTATGATGATGCCGCCTGCCTGGGCCGTCGCCCAGCAGATTGCCGGACGTCTGAACGGACGCGCCCGCATCGCCGCTTATGTCGGCCTGAGCGCCGTCGCCATCACCGCCTGGGACTTGTTCCTCGACCCGCAGATGGTCGAGTGGGGCTTCTGGGAGTGGGAGCAGACGGCGGGCGGTTACTTCGGTATCCCCTGGAGCAATTATGCGGGCTGGCTGCTGACCGGCGTCGTCGTCACGCTGCTGGTGCGCCCCTACCGTTATAAGCTGCCGACTGTGCCGCTGCTGACCGTCTACGGCGTGGTATGGTTCCTGCAATCGGTGGGGCTGGCCGTGTTCTGGGGCCAGCCCGGCCCGGCGCTGATCGGCTCGCTGGCGATGGGCGCGCTGCTGCTGTGGGCGATCACCAGCTATCGCCGGGAGCGTGCCGCATGACCGCCGCCGACTGGCTGTGGGTGGCCGCCGCCTTCATCAGCGGATCGCTGCCGTTCGCGGTGTGGGTGGGCCAGCTTGGCCTCAAACGGGACATTCGCGCCTACGGCGACGGCAACCCGGGCATGTTCAACGTGATGCGTGCTGGCGGTATTGCCTGGGGCGGGCTGGCGCTGATGCTGGAAATCTCCAAAGCCGCCGTCCCAGTGGGATTGGCTGCCCAGGTTTACCACATCGACGGCCTGCCGCTGGTCCTCATCGCGCTGGCTCCGCCACTGGGGCACGCCTTCTCACCGTTTCTGCGCTTCAGGGGCGGCAAAGCCATCGCCGCCACGACCGGTAGCCTGATCGGCCTGACGCTGTGGGAAGTGCCGCTGGTGGGCATGGTGCTGCTGGTGCTGTGGTACAATCTGCTCACGTCGTCCGGCTGGGCGGTGATGTTCACCATGCTCGGCATTCTCGCCTACCTGCTGCTGACGAGCGCCACCGATACACTGCTGGCCGTGTGGGCCGGTATCATGCTGCTGCTGATCTTCAGGCATCACACCGAGCTGACCCGCCTGCCCGCTTTCAGAATTCCGTCTATCCTGCGACCGCTGCTCAAATCTGTGGAGCCAGACCGTGATCCTGGTGATCCTGTTCGCAACGGCGGCACTGATCGCCATTAGCGGCATTACCATTTCCAACATTCTGATTTTCCCGCGCCTGCGCCCCGGAGCCACTGCTCCGGAGTCGGCGCGCCCGCTGGTTTCGGTAATGGTTCCGGCACGCAACGAAGCCGCCGTCATCGGCGACACCGTGCGCCAGCTTGTCGCGCAGGATTATCCGCATTATGAAATCATCGTCCTCGATGACCACTCCGACGATGGCACCGGCGACCTGGCCCGCGCCGCCGCCCCCGGCGACGAACGGCTGCACGTCATGGCCGGGCAGCCGCTGCCAGACGGCTGGATGGGCAAGAACTGGGCGTGCCACCAGATGGCACAGGTCGCGCGCGGCGATATGCTGGTGTTCACCGATGCCGACGTGCGCTGGTCGCCGGACGCCCTCAACGCGCTGATCGCCGACATTGAGCGCACCGGCGCCGATCTGTACACCGTGTGGCCCACGCAGCACACTCAGACCTGGGCCGAGCGCCTGACCGTGCCACTGATGGCCGTCGTCGTGCTGGGTTACCTGCCGGTGATCGGCACACATTACCTGCCCTGGGGCGTGTTCGGAGCGGCTAACGGTCAGTCTATGACGTGGCGGCGCTACGCCTATGCGCTGGTCGGCGGGCACGAAACCGTGCGCGACAACGTGCTTGAGGATGTCACGCTGGCGCGCATGGTCAAAGGGCAGGGTCTGCGCCTGCGCATGGCCGATGGCAACCGCCTGATTAGCTGCCGCATGTACGACGGCTGGCCCTCGGTCCGCGACGGCTACGCTAAGAACATTCTGGCCGGTTACGGTGGCTGGGTAGCCGCGCTTCTGCTGGCGACGGTGTTCCATCTGGTGGTGTTTCTGCTGCCCTGGCTGTGGCTGGCCTTCGGCTGGGCGCTGCCGACCCTGCCCGGCTGGCCTGGCTGGCCGCTGGCGCTGATCGTCCTCGGCCTGACGGTGCGCGCCGTCACCGCGTCATTTACGCACCAGCGCCTGCTCGACGCGCTGGGTATGCCGCTCTCGGTGCTGCTGATGACGCGCATCGCTTTGCAGTCGATCTGGTGGCATTACCGGCACGGCGGCCCATTGTGGAAAGGTCGCGTTGTGCGCCGCCAGCCCATCTCGGAGAATACCAACCATGTCTGACCAGCAGCCTGTCATCGTCATCGGCGCCGGCATCGGCGGACTGAGCGCCGCCATCCGGCTGGTGCTGGCCGGTCAGCGTGTGCTCGTCCTGGAACAGAACGACCAGCCCGGCGGCAAAATGGGCCAGATCGAAAGCGACGGATTCCGCTGGGACACCGGCCCATCGGTCATCACCATGCGCCACGTCTTTGATGACCTGTTCGCCGCCGCCGGTCGCCGCCTGGATGACTATCTGACTCTGCTGCCCGTCGATCCGCTGACGCGCTATTTCTACCCTGATGGTACAGTGCTCGACGCCAGCCGCGACCTCAGCCACATGATTGAGCAGATCGAGCGCCTGGAACCGCGAGACGTCGAGGGCTATCTGGCATATCTGGCCTACGCCGCCCGCATTCATCGCATCACCGGGCCGGTGTTCATCTACGACCGGCCGCCCACTCCGGCCAGCTTCGCCCGCGTGCCGGTCAACGAGTGGCTGCTGGTGGACCCGCTGCGCACCATGCACGGCTCGATCCGGCGTTTTGTGCGTTCGCCGCATCTGCGCCAGCTTCTGGGGCGCTTCGCCACCTACGTTGGCGGCAGCCCGTATGTCGCCCCGGCCACGCTGAACGTCATCGCCCATGTGGAACTGAGCGGCGGCGTGTGGTATCCCCAGGGCGGCGTCTACGCTATCGCCAGCGCCCTGACGAAACTCGCCGCTGAACTGGGCGTCGAGGTGCGCACCGGCTGCCCTGTCCAGCAGATCAGCGTCGAGGACTCGCGAGCGCAGGGCGTCACGCTGGCCAGCGGCGAGTTCATCCTTGCCCGCGCTGTCGTCGCTAATGCGGACGTGACCACCGTCTATCGCCACCTGCTGCCACCCGAACCGGCCATCAGCCGCCAGTCAGCTAAACTGGAAAGCTACCAGCCGTCGTGTTCTGGATTTGTGCTGCTGCTGGGTGTCGAAGGTGACTACACGAAACTCGCCCATCACAATATCTTCTTCTCGCGCGATTACCCGGCGGAGTTCCGCGCCATCTTCGACGAGCACCAGCCGCCCGACGACCCGACGATTTACGTCTCCATCACCAGCAAGAGCGACGCCAGCCACGCTCCGCCCGGCTGCGAAAACTGGTTCGTGCTGGTCAACGCGCCGCCGCTGTCTGAGCATTACGACTGGCACACCCAGCGCATTCCCTACCGCGACCGGGTGCTGGCGAAGCTGGCCGGGGCCGGTTTCGACGTGCGCGACCGCATCCGCGCCGAGCACATTCTCACCCCGGCGGACCTGGCGCGTATGAGCGGAGCCTGGCGCGGCGCGCTCTACGGACCGTCGCCCAACAGCCGCTGGGCCGCGTTCCGTCGTCCGCATAACCGTTCGGCGCAGGTCAAAGGGCTGTATTTTGCTGGCGGCACGACTCACCCCGGCGGCGGCGTGCCGATGGTGACACTCTCCGGCAAAGTCGCCGCCGAGCTGCTGCTGGAAGACCTGCGCTGAAATCACTATGAAAGCCTTCTACACCGATCACTTTGTGCTGCCGCTGCCACCCGGTCACCGCTTCCCGATGGCCAAATACAGCGAACTGCGCCAGCGGGTAGCCCGCAGCGGCATCGCCGAGCTGTATACGCCGTGCGCCGCCAGCGACGCGCAGCTTATGCGCTGTCACGAACCCGCCTATGTGGAACGGGTCAGGCAGGGCGCGCTAACCCCCGCCGAGGTGCGCCGCATCGGGTTCCCCTGGTCGCCGGGCATGGTCGAACGCTCACGGCGCTCCACCGGCGCCACCATCGACGCGGCGCGGGCCGCCCTCAGCGATGGCGTGGCCGCCAACCTGGCCGGCGGCACGCATCACGCCTGCACCGATCACGGCGAGGGCTTCTGCGTTTGGAACGACGCCGCCGTCGCCGCCCGCGATATGCAGGCGCGCGGTCTGGTGCGGCGCGTGGTGGTCATCGACTGCGATGTGCATCAGGGGAATGGGACTGCGCAGATCACCGCCGGGGATGATACAATCTTCACGTTTTCGATACACGGGCAGAACAACTTCCCGCTGCGCAAATTCCCCAGCGACCTGGACATCGGCCTGGCGGACGGCATCACCGACGAGCATTACCTGGATATGGTCGAAGAAGGCACACGGCGGGCGTTGTTCGCCGCCCGTGCCGATCTGGCGATTTACATCGCCGGGGCGGACCCGTTCGCCGGTGATCGGCTGGGCAAGCTGGCCATCAGTAAAGTGGGACTGGCTCAGCGTGACCGGCTGGTAATGGAGATGCTGAAACAGGCCGGACTGCCGGTGGTCATCACGATGGGCGGCGGTTACGCGGATGACATCCACGACATCGCCGACATTCACCACGAGACGGTGCGCATCGCGGCGGCATATGGTTGACGACAGATTTACAGAGTGGTAACGGATATTGAGGGTGCAGCATGGCGATGACCTTTAAGCAATGGCTGAAACTGCACATCGAGAAGCTGATTCACATCCAGGCGGTCGCCATTGATAACGGGGCCGATCTGGTTATCCAGAGCTGGAGCGGGATGCGCCTGCATCTGTACATGATCGACCAGCCGGTGAGAACCCGCGTCATCCGGCGCACCCTGGCCGATAACAGCGCCATTGGCATCAACACGCTGTTTCTGGTGAACGAGAACCTTGTCCCGGCGGATGGCACGCGCCTGGCCGCGCCAGAGTGGCTGCTGGCGCTGCAGGCCCTCACCGGCGAACGTTTCTATGTGTACGGTCTGGACGACGATGGGCCGCGTGTGTTCGCCGCGCATCTGGAAGTGATCGTCGCCACCGGCGGCGAGCACGAAGTGTGGCGCGGCCCCAACGTGACGTTCAACCAACTGCGCTTTTTCCGGTCCGCCGTCAGACTGCGTGCCCTCAAAGGCGACTGGGCTGCGGCAGATTTTGGTGGCGGGGCCTTCTGGAAGCAGAGCGACTACCGCGCCTATCGCAACCGCCGCAGCCAGGAACAGCGCCAGCAGCGGCAGACCCACTGGCAGACTTGGAGCGACTTCGGCAAAACCTGGAACGGCAGCGGGCCGCCACCGGGCAGCAGCCCCATTCAGGAACACCTGACCGCCTGTTACCAGATGCTGGGCATCGAGAGCAGTGCCAGCCAGGAAGCGGTCAAAGCCGCCTTCCGCAAGCGCGCGCTGGCCCTGCATCCCGACACCAGCGCCCTGCCCCACGAAGAAGCCAAAGCGCGCTTCCACGCCCTCAACGCCGCTTACGATTACATCAAGACCGCCAAAGGCTGGAAGTAACACCGCCAGCAAAACAAAAAACGGACAGCCCGCATGGGACCGCCCGTTTCTGTATACTGATCTGAGCGTACAGG
This sequence comes from uncultured Anaerolineaceae bacterium, assembly GCA_964639225.1. Lineage (GTDB taxonomy): Bacteria > Chloroflexota > Anaerolineae > Aggregatilineales > Phototrophicaceae > CAZXCK01. Next base: position 29,231 of record CAZXCK010000011.1, read on the forward strand.
TCTAAGACCCGCTATCTGTCTCTTCTTCAGCGCCAGCGTCGGTGCCAGCTCCGGCTTCTCCCTCAGCGCCAGCTTCGGCCTCGGTGCCCTCGGCTTCGGCTTCTTCGTCAGCCTCGATCTCGATTTCGTCACCGGCCTCGGTATCGAGTTCGATCTCGATAGCCGCATTATTGTCGACCGTGTCGGTAGCGTCTGCCGTCACCGACGCGACCATCGGCGCCAGCACCAGCGCGACAATCGCCAGCAGCTTGATGAGGATGTTCAGCGACGGGCCGGACGTATCCTTGAAGGGGTCGCCAACCGTGTCACCAACCACCGCCGCTTTATGCGCGTCCGAACCCTTACCGCCCAGGTAGCCAGCCTCGATGTACTTCTTGGCGTTGTCCCACGCGCCACCGGCGTTGGCCATCATGATCGCCAGCATGAAAGCCGACACCAGCGAACCCAGCAGCACACCGACCAGCGTCTCGGAGCCGACAAAGCGGCTGAGGGCACTATCATCACCCAGGATGGTCAGCACAGCGATCAGAACCGGTACGCCCACCGCAATCAGACCAGGCAGCATCATCTGCTTGATGGCGCTGTCGGTGCTGATACCCACGCAGGTCTCGTAATCCGGCTCTCCGGTGCCTTCCATCAGGCCCGGAATCTCACGGAACTGCCGGCGCACTTCTTCCACGATCTGCTGGGCAGCCTGACCGACCGCCAGCATGGTCAGCGCGCTGAAGACAAACGGCAGCATGGCACCCAGGAACAGACCAGTAATCAGACGCGGGTCCAGGATAACCTCAGCCAGTGTTGTCGTGGCGGCTGCGTCGCCGCCCTTTACCGCTGTGATAAAGGCCGCTGTCAGCGCCAGCGCCGTCATGGCAGCACTACCAATCGCAAAGCCTTTACCGGTTGCTGCCGTTGTGTTACCCAGGCTGTCGAGCGCGTCCGTACGCTTGCGGACGTTGCCTTCCATGCCAGCCATCTCAGCGATACCGCCCGCGTTGTCGGCCACCGGGCCGTAAGCATCGGTCGCCAGGGTAATACCCAGTGTAGACAGCATACCGACCGCCGCGATCGCCACGCCGTAAAGGCCGGTCGCATCAACCGCGATCAGCGTCACCGCGATGACAATCAGAACCGGGGCCAGCGTGCTGAACATACCCAGCGCCAGACCGCGAATAATCACGATCGCAGAACCACCCTCCGCGCTGTCGGCCAGCGCCTGAGTGGGCTTGTAGGAGTCTGCCGTGAAATACTCGGTGAAGTAGCCAATCAGCACACCACCAACCAGACCGCTGATGGTGGCAATCATAACACCGGTGCCCAGGTCCAGCAGCAGCGCGATCAGCACGACGGCGATAGCCACGACCACACTCGAACCGTAGATACCCTTACGCAGGCTCCACAGCAGATTTTCCTGCGTGGCATCTTCTTCGGTGCGCACCAGATAGGTGCCGCCGATACCGATCAGGATACCAGCCGCCGCCACCAGAATCGGGAAGGCCTGCGCCGCTTCGGCCTGTTCCGGGGCAATGCCGCCACCGGCCAGCACGGCCAGCGTCAGCGCGGCGATAATCGAGCTGGCGTAGCTCTCGAACAGGTCAGAACCCATACCGGCCACGTCACCCACATTGTCGCCCACGTTGTCGGCGATGGTCGCCGGGTTACGCGGGTCATCTTCCGGGATGCCGGCTTCGGTCTTGCCGACTAAGTCCGCGCCCACATCGGCGGCTTTGGTGAAAATGCCACCGCCTACACGGGCGAAGATGGCGATCGACGTACCGCCAAAGCCGAAGCCCGCCAGGGCGCTGGCCGCCGCCGTCGGGTCTTCGATCTGGTTGGTGAAGAGAATAAACAGCAGACCCACGCCCAGAAGTGCCAGCGTGACAACCATCGTGCCCATGACCGTACCGCTGGCAAAAGCGACCCGCAGGCCCTGATTCAGACTCTTAGAGGCGGCCTGCGTGGTGCGCACGTTAGCGCGCACGGCGATATACATACCGATGAAACCCGCCGTACCAGAGGCCAGCGCGCCGCTGATAAAGGCCAGCGCGGTCCAGGCACTCATGCCAGAGCCTTCGATCTGGCTCAGGATCAGCAGGACAACCGTAACCAGAATGACCAGAATACCGACAGCGCGATATTCCCGACGCAAAAACGCCTGCGCACCGCGCTGGACAGCGGCGGCGATGAAATTCATGCGCTCGTTGCCGGTGTCCTGTGACAGCACCCAGGTCCGCTGTTGCCAGGCGAATGCCAGGCCAATAATGCTGACAATAACCGCGACAAGACTTGCGTTTGTCGCGTTCTCAGTAAAGAATTCCATTCAGTATTCTCCTGTTTATGATGTACGTTCCCCGATAGAGCGTCTGTGTGGACCCGATTGCAGGGTTTCCCCTAAAGAATATTAACTGATATAGGCGTTTTTTCAACACTGGAACATAAAATACCAGCACCAAAAACTGGCATTTGTGATGGCAATCGGCTTCAGCTACAATGAGCATGGTCACCGGTTAGATCGTTTTGTGTGATACAGGATCAGCGTTTTGGATCAGCCATCTCAGAGTCAGCACCCCGCGCCCCCACCCGCAAAGCAGCCCCCAGCGGTAAAACGCAGCCCGGAACGTCGAAAGGGCAGCAGCCAGATATCCGGCGTACAGATCATGTTCGCCGCTATTCTGGCGGTTGGACTCATCCTGGCCATCAACTTCAGCACCCGACTGAGCGCAAGCCGCCCCCTCAACGACCTGTACGATAATACTCTCCGTGAAATCGACCAGCTCCGGCTGGAACAGGCGCAGCTTTACGAAGAGCGGGACTACGCCCTGAGCGATGCTTACGTCGAACGCTGGGCGCGAGAAGGCGGCAAGATGGTGCGCCCCGGCGAGGTGCTGGTGGTACCGCTGTCGGTCGATGTCCTGACCGCGCCCACAGCAGACCCGCCGGTCTTTGTCGATGTCGAGACATCGCCACCGCGCCCGTCCACCTGGGAATTGTGGTGGTCGCTCTTCTTCGACACGCCGCCACCCAGCTTCTAAGTGTTGAGGTAAGGCGGTGGCGTACCCAGTCGCTCACCGACTGTCGCCAATGGCCCCTCGGCGGCATCTGCCACGCGCAGTTCAACGCCGTCAACGGCCTGCGCCACTTTGACCACACCCATCGCAAACACCTGTCCATCCGGTGCGGTCACGCTGCTGGTCAGTTCGCCTACAGACCGGCCTTCATGGAATAATGACTGGGGCGCATCCAACATAACAGGCAGATTAAGCCGCACCAGCATACGCGCCAGTCGTTCGCGGCTCTCCATACGCGCCAGAATCTCCTGGCCAGTGTAACACCCCTTAGTGAAGCTCACCTCATCCCACAGGCCCAGTTCCAGCGGAATATAGCCATCGGTCAGCTCGCGGCCCACGCCTGGCACCCCGGCCCGGATGCGCAGCGTGTTGTACGTCAGTCCGCCAGCCGGTTGAGCGCCTGCGTCCAGCAGCGCCCGGAAGACACCCGACACCGCTTCGACCGGCATCACCAGCACCCAGTGCTGACCGCTGAAGGCGGGCAGTCGCAGCAGCGTCACAGCAGCGCCGTCAATCTGCCCCTGCAGGCCGTGCCTCAGCGGAACATCGGCCACCGCCGGCAGCAGACGCGCCAGGACCGAAGTCGCCGACGGGCCGTGCAGCCCCAACTGATGTGTCGCCGGCGCGAGATTCTGCAATGCGACGCGGTCATTGAAGAAGATGTTGCGCCGCAGATAATAGTGCAGCGCTGGCCCACGCCCTGGCCCGCCCAGCATCAGCAGCGAGTCGTCAGCCTGCGCCAGAATCTCGACCCGGTCCAGCACGCGCGCATTGGCGTTGGTGTAAAGCGTGGCGCGCACCTGCCCCGGTTGAATATCGACGATGGCGTTGGTGGACATGCGATCAATCCATACCGCACGATCACTGCCATCGATGAGCAGGCGCGCCTCATGTGAGCGATCCATCAGCGCAGCGGCATTAAGGGCAGCTTCATATTCAGCCGACAGATCGCCAAAATGTAGTGGAATGCCATCCGGCGCCAGTTGCGCGCCCAGTCCCCGGTAATGTTCCTGAAGCGATTCGGTCATCTCACGCGCACACTTACTCGATTTCGCTTTTGTCTTTGCCACCAGCGGCCTGAGAGACCGCACCGGCCAGCCGGTGATCAACCCAGTGCCAGCCATCCGGCGGCTCGATACGGTCCGGCAGATGGTAGACGTAGCGCAGCGTCAGTTGGTAGATATGTGCCGCACGGTCATAATCAACAGACACCGGATCATGGTCCGGCATATCAAAGCGCAGCGACTCCGCCACTGGCAGCACGGCTGGCAGCCAACGCTCCACAAGCGCAAGAGTATGCGCGACCGGATCATCGCCCTGAGCCAACGACAGGCGCAGCGGGAGATCGTCGCTGCTCATCTGGACCAGCGCCTCGTTACCAAACAACGGCAAAACCTCGACCACATACTGCGCCCGATTGAGCGGATAGCCTGCCACCGGCAGTTCCAGTTCGCCGCGTTCCGCGCGGATAATCGCCTTTAACTCGCTGCGAGCCACCTGCATATCGTCATTGACCAGCAGATAGCTACAGGTGGGCGCATAGAACATCTCCTCAATGGAGCGCTGCAACCGGTCCTGGATGTCCTGCGTCGACGCGTCCCGCTGTTCCAGCCGCTGGCGCAGCGTGTCCAGCGTTGGCGGCGCGATGAAGATCGTCACGCTGTTCTGCGGATACTGCCGGCGGATAATATCGGCCCCCTTATATTCGATGTCGGCGATCAGATCGCGGCCTTCGGCGATGGCCTGTTCGACAAAATCGCGCGGGACGCCGTAGAACTGCCCCGGATGCACTTCCTGATGTTCGATAAGACGGTCCTCATCGATCATCCGCTGAAATTCTTCCTCGGAGACAAACAAACGTTCCCGCCCGTGCTGTTCGTCGGGGCGGCGCGGGCGCGTGGTGGCGGTGGGGAGCTGCCGCAGATTGTCGAGGTTTGTTACCGCATCGGCGAGCAGCACGTTTTTGCCGACTCCGCCGGGACCAACGAGGATATACAACATACCAGAGCGTTCGCGTGGGACATTCACAAGCGGATTTCCTCGATTGTGCTGATTCGGTATGGGTCCAAGTGTAACAGCACATCCGGCAGTGGACCATAGCGGGCCTATGTACTCAGCAGACACTAACTAAAGAGCCGCTCCCGGCGGGAACGGCTCTCATCGATGCTGCAGAACAGCCGGTGATCTACTCGCCGATGGTGATGTCGGTCACCCACCAGCCGCGATAGTAACCACTGTTCATGTTAAGGTTTCGATCATGCTGCATCAGGAAACGCACCATAATCTGCTCGCCGGCGAATTTGTACAGCGTGTGCCGCCGCCGTCGCCAGTCTCTGGTTGCGCTGGGCAGGTATGTCGTCCAGGAAAGATTCGGGCCATCATAGCGGACATTCCCGCCCCAGGGCAGCGGACGGTTGTGATTCAGGCCTTCCTGTGTCCAGGTAAAGCCACCATCCCGCGACACTTGAACCTTGAGACCATTACTGGCATGGTAGTAAGTATAGTATTCCAGTACAGGCTCAGTTGTATCTGAAAGGTCAAAGACACCGTCCGAGATCAGCGCAGAGTTACTGCGTGGGATCGGCGGAATATCCGGGAAGGCCGGCCCCGCGCCCTGTTTGGGCGTGTCGGTGAATGAGAAGCTGGTGCCGCCCGTCGTCAGCACGGCGCGCATATTGCCGGTGTTCTCGAACCACTGCAGCGTAAAGCGATAGCGTTTGCCCTGTTCCAGCGTGGCGACACTCATATCGGTCGTCGCGCCGCGATTGCGCCAGTCCCAGACCATATTCCATATCTCTGACTCTGGCGTATCAGCGTCCGGCGGGTCAACCGGATTGCCAGCCGCGTCGATTTCCTCGTAGCGCAGTCGCATGCCGTCATCGCCGATGGTGATAAACGTATATTCCCCTGGCTGGATGCCCAGGCCAATCGGTCCCACATCCATCACCCACTCGCCAGCAATATACACATCATAGTCCAGCACGCCGGGGCGGATCGCCTCACCGCTGCTCCGAACATAGTTGATATTCAGCACTTCCCGGTAAGCTTTGTGAACCACATCATCCTGAATATCCTCCGACAGATACAGGAACTGGCTGGCCCGGTCACGCATATTCCACGACAGATTCAGCCCATGCAGCGAATTCAGGCGATTGCGCTCGGTGCCATCCAGATACCACAGCCGTTCCTGCCAGACGCCCAGCGTGGTGGGGCCACCACCATCCCCGCGATACAACTCCGGCGACAGCCCCCAGTCACCTTCGCCAACCCAGTTAACCATGTTGCGCGCCGGGTCGTAGAAAGCGCCCTCGCTGATGACCTTAAGCACGCGCGTGTTACGCGGGCCGATCGACACATCATCGATATACCAGCCATCGCGAGCGGCGTTATCGTTGGTATCCAGCGAATTGTGAACAAAGCGGATGCGTATCTGCTTGCCGATGTAGTTGGTCAGCGAAATCTGCTGCCGGTGCCAGGCGTAGTTGGACTTCCAGCCATCAACCTCAAACCCTGCCGGGCGCCATTGGCTCCAGCCATAGTTCTGCTCATAGCACTGCGACAGACCAAAGCCATCGCAGCGTTCGTCCATATCCAGGTCTTCGGCCCGGCTGTCTGCCGTCAGCATCTCGGAGATTTCGACCCTGATCCGGTCTTTCTCGCCAGTGTGATAGCGCGTCCAGAACGTCAGCGTCGGGTTTTCGCTGGCCAGCGTCCCACGCAGGTCAATGATCGGCGCGATCTCCAGAATCTGGAAAGCGTCGGTCAGCGTCCGCGTGATGCCGCTGTCGGGGTCATTCCACCAGTCATCATAGCCATCGGGGGCCGATTCCTGGCCCAGTGTGCTCTCGTGCCAGGACAGCAGGCCGGTGCGCTGCTCCCAGGCGACAGGCGTCCAGTTGCCGCTGGCGCGCCAGCGTTCGGCCCAATCGGATTCTTCCAGATTGGCGGTAAACGTCGCACCATCGCCATAAGCGGACTCACCATTCCCCAGATCGCGCCCGGCGCTGCTGGGCCACAGCCGGTGGAACGTCTGCTGGCGCTCGTCGATACGAATGTCATCGATGTACACGCCATCGGCGACAGTATTCCCGTCTGTCTCCACGCGAAGCCGCAGCATGATATCGTCGATTTCCGGGGTGTCAGTCGAGCACGCACCTGAGTCGTAGATGGGTGCCAGATCAATCTCGACAAATTCCCAGGCGAGCTGGTTGGCAGAGCGCGAGTTGCTGTCGTTAGGGTCAGTATTCATGGCATACCGGTAGGCCCACAAGGGCTGCCAGTTACCCGGCTCGTCATAGCGTCGCCAGTCCACATAGAAGTGATCGGTTATGGCCAGGTCGCGCTTATGCCAGAAGGTCAGCACCGGATCAATGGCCGCGCCGCCACCGTTACCGCCCGCGGCATTGCGGTCGGTCAGGTCCAGATTGGCCTCGGTGTTGTTGCACAGGTCAATCGGATCAGAAAACTCCATGCGCAGGCTCTGGTTATTGTCATAAGGGCCGCCAGGGCTGTCCGTAAACGAGTGATTGCCGACGCGCGCCATTGCATTGGTGCGCCCCCAGGTGCCGATCACCGTCCAGTTGACCATGCCCGCCTCGGCATCATCGTAGAAAGGATAGTCGAGGAAGTTTGGCGGGTCCTCGCGGTGCAGGTAGATGTTGTCAATCCACCAGCCATCGCCAGCCGACCATTCCCCCGCCCCACGATGCGTCAGCACAGCGAACCGCAGACGGAAGCGCTCCGCCGGGATGTTGCGCAGCGTCACATCGATGGGCTGCATCAGCCGGTCACTGGCCGTTTCACTGATGGCACGAATTTGCCCCGCCGGCGTCAGGTCGCCCGGATCACCAGGCACAACCTGCCAGTTCGACGGCCCCACACCGGGCGGGTCCAGCGTGTACTGGACTTCCAGCCCAACATGATCTTTCACGTCATAAGCATGGTGGAACGTCAGCAGCGGCCAGCCGGTGTCGCCTTCATCGTCAGGGATGCCCCCGGCGAAATCGACCCAGCCGTCGATCTCGACGTAGTGTACGCGCAGGCTGGTTGGTTCGTCGTTATATGGCGACTCTGTGAAATTGTAGACCCGGTCGTCCGGCATCAGTTCCCAGGAGCAGCAGTCAATCGGTGCGCCGGGGTTATCGGGGTCCGGGGCGGCGTTGTTGGCCGTCAGGTCCCAGTGGCCAGAAGCGATGAAGTCGTCGCGCTGGTCTGGCGTATTCAGGTTCCAGGATGTGCCCGGCAGGAAATTGTTGACATTCCCCTCACGCACTTCGATATCGTCAATGTACCAGGTGCGCGTGCGCCAGCCATCGCCATCGGCGGCTTCCATAACAAAGCGGAATGTCACCCGTTTGCCTCTGAAGTCCACGCCATTGACGTTGGTCAGGTCAACGACGTTGCGCGTCCAGTTGTAGTTGATCGGCACGCCCTCATGCAGGTCCACACGAATCCAGTCGAGCTGGTCCCGGTCCAGCGCGCGCTCTGTGCCCGGTTCGGGGATGTACTCGGCGATTTCCAGCCAGGTGGTGTGCAGCGGACTAGGCATGTCCCACACATCCCAGAACACCAGTTCCGGGCGTTCCATCGGTTCCAACGCGGAACCGTCGTCCGCAGTGTCTCCCGCCACCGGGATGTACACGAATCCCCGGAATTCCAGATGGCAGCGCATATCGAGCTTAAATGGCTCGTCTCCCACATACTCTTTCCACATTGTATCCAGCGAGTTGGCGTCCATCTCGCGGGCGATCTGCCCCCAGTTACATTCGACGCCGCCGGTGCCCGCCACGCGGGAGTCGTCCGGGTTGCTGGGCACGTTGATGTCCAGGCGGAGTTCGGCCCCACCAGAGTTCTCGTAATAGTCCACCTGCAGGCGATAATGCCCCGGCGCGATAGTTCGCGTCACCGAAGTCGTCGTCGGCGATTGATTGGTCCAGGCGTCGATCATCAGACAGTCATCGGCATAGGCGCTGTCATCGCCGAAGCTGCGGTTGCTGTTGCTGGACTGTGGCGAACCGCTGACAATCCGATTGCCATGATCGGCGGTGTCCCGTTCACGCGGCACATTGGAACAGGTCGCCGTCGATTGACCGGGTGCCAGCAGCCACATACGGGAACCATCGTCCGAGCGCAGGTGGAAGTTGAGCGTCACCGGGTCCGGGCCGGGCAGGTAAATCTCGCGCACAAAGCGGATCGAGAAATACTGATACGAGTCCGCCTCCGGCCAGTTCGCCAGAGGACCGCTGTCTTCGTTGGTCCAGGCCAGGAACTGCGAGTTGGGGAAATCGAGCACACCGTAAGCCCCTGAGCCGTAAACGGTCCGGTTCCACAGCCCTTCGGGATGCGTCGGCTCCGCGCCTTCGTAATCCAGGTTCATGCCCTCGAAGTAGTAACCCTTCCAGTCCGCTGTGCCCAGGAACTGCGTTTCGTCCACGCGCCAGTGACGCGGCGAGTCGACCGTGTCCAGGTGGGGTGCGTCATAGGCGAAGTCCTCAGGCGTGTTGGTTGGCCTGGGGGTGCTGGTCGGCAGCGGTGTGTTGGTTGGCGTGATCGGTGTCGGAGTCGGCGATGGTCCATCGGTGGGCGTGGCGCTGGGCGGCGCGAGGGTGCGCGTCGGCAGCAGCCGTTCTTCCAATGGGTTCTCATGCACCCACGTGACCGTCAGCCAGAAGTCTGCCGGCCCCGGCAGCTCGCGCATCTCTGGCGTCTGCCCGATGAGGTTATAGACCGTGTTGCTGAACACGTTGCCAATCACCGGCCCGGTCGCCGCCAATGCAAAGCCAAACGCCAGGGCAATCAGCGCCAGAATCAGCGCGTACTCGACGAGGGCCTGGCCGCGCCGGGCCTGTCTCGTCAACTGTCTCCGTATGCTTGTCTGTCGCATGGTGTCGAAACCCTTGTACTGGTGGCCGAACGTTTTGTATCAGATTCCGATTCTGATGTGTCGTCAGTCTGGTAGTCCTGTTATTATGGTAATTGAAAATGGATTGACGCGATGGTTAATTTTGTGAGCGAGTTGTACGGAATCGTTTACAATTAAACAATTCTTTTATAATCCGATTTCCAGCTATTCACAACGGAGGACATCCCAATGTCAGCAACAGTCATCGACGGTAAGGTAATCGCCGACCGCATCCGCGCCGAGCTAACTGAAGACGCCGTGCGCTTCAGAGAGCGTTTCGGCTATGCGCCAGGGCTGGGCGTCGTTCTGGCCGGGGATAACCCGGCTTCGGCCCAGTACGTGCGTATGAAGCGGCGCGCCTGCGAGCAGGTGGGCATCGAATCCGTCGCCCACATTATCGACGCCAGCAGCTCGCAGGAAGAGATCGAAAGCATCGTGGCCCAGCTCAACGCTGACCCGAAGATTCACGGCATTCTGGTGCAGCTTCCCCTGCCCAAACACATCGACGATCAGAGCGTGCTGGGTCAGGTGAGCCTGGATAAAGATGTGGACGGCTTCCACCCGCTCAACATCGGCCTGCTGGCGATGAAAGGCCGCGACCCGCTGTTTACACCGGCCACGCCGACCGGCTGCATGGTCCTGCTCGAAGAGGCTGGTGCCCAGCTCTCCGGGGCGAATGTGGCCGTCGTCGGGCGCAGCAACATCGTCGGCATGCCCGTCGCGCTGATGCTGGTCAAAGCCAACGCCACCGTGACCATCTGCCACAGCCGCACCCGCGATATCGAGAGCGTGCTGCGCAATTCCGACGTCGTCATCGCCGCCGCCGGTCTGCCGGAATACATCAAAGGCGACTGGCTCAAACCGGGCGCTATCGTCATCGACGTGGGCACCAACAGGATCGACGATCCCAGCACCGAAAAAGGTTACCGCTTCGTGGGCGATGTCGATTTTGAGTCGGCAAAGGACGTCGTTGGCGCGATCACTAAAGTGCCGGGCGGCGTAGGGCCGATGACCATCACCATGCTGCTGCAAAACACCATGAAGGCCGCCTGGCGCATCGCCGAACGGGCCGAGTCGGCGGGCTAACAACCGGGCGCAACCGGCCATCTCTTGCCTGTTACAACCTTGAGGTGTACACTCCAAATCGCACCAAGGAGCGATCCGTGAGCACTCTGCTGATACAGAATATCCACACGCTGGTGACGATGGACGACGACCAGCGGGAAATCCGTAATGGCGCGCTTTTTATCCGTGACCAGGCGATTGTTTACGCGGGCGAGATGGCCGGTCTGCCAGCCGACTACCGGCGCGAAGCCGGTGAAATCATCGATCTTCCCCGGCACGTTGTTCTGCCGGGACTGGTCAACACCCACCATCACATGTACCAGACGCTGACGCGCGTCCTGGCCCAGCAGAACGAGTTGTTCGACTGGCTGATGACGCTCTACCCCATCTGGAGCCGGCTCACCGGCGAGATGGCCTACACGTCGGCGCGGCTGGCGATGGCCGAGCTGATGCTCTCCGGCTGCACCACATCCAGCGACCATCTTTACCTGTATCCCAACGATGTCACGCTGGACGACACCATCCGGGCGGCGCAGGAGATGGGCCTGCGCTTCCATCCGACGCGCGGCTCGATGAGTGTCGGCGAAAGCCAGGGCGGCTTGCCACCGGACAGTCTGGTTGAAAGCGAAGACGCCATTCTCAAAGACACACAGCGCCTTATCGAAACCTATCACGATGCCGAACGCTATGGCATGCTGCGCGTGGGTGTAGCGCCCTGCTCGCCATTCAGCGTATCGCAGGACCTCATGCGCGAGTCGGCGGCGCTGGCGCGCAGCTACGGCGTGCGTCTGCATACGCATCTGGCGGAGAACCACAAGGACGTCGAATACAGCCTGGAAACCTTCGGCATGCGCCCCGGCCAGTACGCCGAGGACGCGGGCTGGGTCGGCGATGACGTGTGGCACGCGCACTGTGTCAAGCTGGACGGCGATGAGATCGCGCTGTTCGGCCATACCGGGACCGGCGTCTGTCACTGCCCCGGCTCAAATATGCGGCTGGCGTCGGGCATCGCGCCCATCCGCGCCATGCTCGATCACCGGGTACGGGTGGGCCTGGGTGTCGATGGCTCCGCCTCGAACGACAGCAGCCACCTGCTCAACGAGGCGCGGCTGGCGCTGCTGGCCCAGCGCGTCGCCGAACCGCCAGACCCGGCCCGCCTCAGTGCCCGCGAGGCGCTGCATCTGGCGACACGCGGCGGCGCGGCGGTCCTGGGCCGTGATGACATCGGTTCGCTGGCCGCAGGCATGGCCGCCGATTTCATCGCCTACCGCATGGATACACCAGCGCTGGCTGGCGCCCAGCACGACCCGGTCGCCGGGCTGGTGCTGTGCCAGCCGGGCGACGTCGATCTGTCCGTTATCAATGGCAGAATCGTCGTGCGCGATGGCGCGCTGGTCGGCGTGGATTTACCCGCACTCGTCGAGCAGCATAACCGGCTGTCGCAGGCGCTCATCAACGGTTAGACTCCGGGCGGGTTCGCGGCGCAGACGCCATCGAACCCGTCCCCGGTCATATAACTTTCAACCGCCGGTCCGTCACAGACACCGGCGCAATTTCGTTTATCGTTCTTCGCTCTCTGTGGTCAGGAAAAAAGACATGGTAGATCAGGCAATCATCAACACTATTCAGTCCCGTGTAAACAGCCAGCGCGACGACATCATCCAGTTTCTGCGCGAGCTGTGCGCCATCCCCAGCATGAACAGCGAGATTCGCGCTGTTGGCGAGCGCGCCGAGGCCGAAATGCGCAAGCTGGGCTTCAAAGATGTGTGGTGGGATCAAATGGGCAACGTCGTCGGCGTGATCGGCGATGGGCCGCTGCAACTGCTGTACGACAGCCACATCGACACGGTGGGCATCGGCAACCCCGACGAATGGCAGTGGGACCCCTTCCAGGGCAAAATCGAGGACGGCATCCTGTACGCGCGCGGCGCCTGCGACGAAAAAGGCAGCACACCCGGCATGATCTACGGGCTGGCGCTGGCGCAGGAACTGGGCCTGCTGGACGGTATCACCGCCTATTACTTCGGCAACATGGAAGAATGGAACGACGGCAGCGCGCCCCATGCGCTCGTCGAGGTGGAAGGCGTCAAACCGGATTTCGTCGTCATCGGCGAGCCGACCTGTATGCAGGTCTATCGCGGACAGAAGGGCCGCGTCGAATTCGAGATTCGCGCCACCGGCAGAAGCTCGCACGCCGCCAGCAATCACCTGGGCGACAACGCCATCTACAAGCTGACGCCCATCATCAACGCCATTCAGGAACTGGAACCGCAGTTCATCAACGACCCGTTCCTGGGCGAAGGTCGCATCACCGTGACCGACATGCATGTGCGCACGCCCAGCATCAACGCTGTGCCAGACGAAGCCCTGATCTACATTGACCGGCGACTGACATTCGGTGAGACGCCGGAAGCCGAGCTGGAACGCCTGCGCCGTCTGGTGGGCGACCGCGACGACATCAGCGTGTCCATACTCAAGTACGACGAGCCGAGCTACACCGGCTTCCACTTCCCGCTGGACAAAATTTACCCTGCCTGGGCGCTGCCGGAAGACCATCCGTTTGTCGAGGCTGGCCAGCGCACGGGTGAACTGCTGTGGGGCAGTATGCCGCCATCACACAAGTGGAATTTCTCCACCAATGGCATCTACTGGGCTGGCAAAGCCGGGATTCCCAGCATTGGCTTTGGCCCCGGCGACGAGAATCACGCCCACACGGTACTCGATCAGGTGCCGCTGGACGACGTGGTACGCGCGACTGAGTGGTACGCGCTGCTGCCCGGCCTGCTCAACCGCTGATACCAAACCAGACCATCAGGGGGCGATTTGCGAATCGCCCCCTATTCGACGACCCGCTGCCGCCGCGCCTCGAACTCGCGCAGGCGTTCCATCTGTGGCGGCATAATCTGGATGAACGGACGGCTGCGCTGAATGAGCGCCAGTGCCTCATCCAGGCTCATGCCCTGACTGATGAAATAGGCGGCGCCCATCGTCGGCGCGCGCCCCACCCCACCAGCACAGTGGATATACACCCGCCCCCCTTCGCTGATGACCCGCTGCATAAAGGCCACGCCCTGATCGAGATGCTCCAGCGTAGGCGCGGCGTCGTCAACAGTCGGCAGATGACAGTATTCCGCCAGCGCGAGATCGTGCTGGGCATCGTCGAACTCGATACGCAGATTGATCCCCGCAGTGATGCCCGCCTCAATCAGCTTCTGTTTGCCCGCCTGCCCGTACTGTGGGCCAATATAGACCTCTGGCGTAATCTGGCTGAATTTCAGCAGCGGTACACCGGTCAGCTTGGGGATACCGCGCCCGTATGCCCAGACCAGCGTCGTCCACAGTCCCTGTGTGCGCACACGCCGCACAACGATGCGCACGGCCTTATTGATGCCTCGCCATAACTTGCTCATGATGTTCTTTTCTCACTGTAAGGGTTGCCTCACGCGATAGTTTAACAGTCCTGTCCAGTGGCGCAAGCGACAATCTGTTCGTTTAGCATACGATTAATTATCCGTAAGATACGGACAGGTCAGCGCGTTTAAGTATCGGGACTCATTGTACTGTACTGTCAGCAAACCGAGCTGTGGAGACTCTGTATGAAAATTCTCGGATTACACCATATCACCATCGTCTGCGCCGACGCGCAGCGCACCGTCGATTTCTATACGCAGGTGCTGGGACTGCGCCTGCTCAAGCAAACGGTCAACTTCGACGCGCCGGACAGCTATCACCTGTACTTCGGTGACGAAAAAGGCACGCCCGGCACGGCCATCACCTATTTTGAGTGGCCTGGCGCGCCCAAAGGACAAACCGGCATCGGCAGCACGCACCATTACGCGCTGCGCGTCGCCAGTGAGGACGGCCTGCTCAAGTGGAAACGCCGCCTCACCGACCTGGGCATCCCGGTCAAAGGGCCGTACAACCGCAACTACTTCCGTTCGATTTACTTCCAGGACCCCGACGGCGTGAACATTGAGATCGCCACCGACGGCCCTGGCTGGACGGTTGACGAAGCAGCGGATGCGCTGGGGACGTCGTTGCAGCCCGTTCCCGAAGAAATGCAGAGCGAAAACCGTGACGAAGCGACCATCAAAGCCATCACGTGGCCAGAACCAGTGCCGGTCATCACTGAGGATATGTCCCTGCTGAAAGGCATGCACCATATCAGCGCCATCGGCTCCAACATCGAGCGCACCGACTGGTTCTACAGCGAACTGCTCGGCATGCGCCGCATCAAGATGACCAACAATTTCGATGATGCCAACTCGGCGCACTGGTACTGGGGCGTCGATGACAGCCCGCCCGGAACGGTCGTCACCTACTTCGAGCGCGACCGGGCCAACACCCGCCGCAGCCAGATGGGCGCCGGCCTCACCCATCACTTCGCCCTGGGCGTCGACAACGAGGACGAGCAGGCGGCTTTCCAGGCGCGGTTGCGTCAGGCTGGCTTCCGCGTGTCGGACATTATCGACCGCATCTACTTCAAGAGCATCTACACAACTGACCCCGATGGGCACATCGTCGAGATCGCCACGATGGGACCGGGCTTCCTCATCGACGAAGACGACGAGGAGATGATCGGCATGCGCCTCAAGCTGCCAGCCTGGCTGGAACCGCGCCGGAGCGTCATCGAGTCCATGCTTAAGCCCATCAAGGCCCAGCCCTGGCGCGGCCTGCAGGAGGCCGGCAGATGACCCACATTCACCGTGACATACACGTACTGGGCGCAGGCGACCAGCTCGACAGTGCCCGCGCCGCCGTGATTATGATTCACGGACGCGGCTCGTCGGCTGAAAGCATCCTGTCCCTGGCCGATGAGTTCGGCACAATCCCCGGCCTGGCCTATCTTGCGCCGCAGGCTAACGGCAACACCTGGTATCCGTACTCGTTCCTGCGCCCGCTGGAAGAAAACGAGCCGTCGCTGTCATCGGCCCTGCGTGTGGTCGGCGACCTGGTCGCCCGGGTCGAAGCGGTCGGCATTCCAGCGGAAAAAATCTTCCTGCTGGGATTCTCTCAGGGCGCGTGCCTGGCGACCGAATTCGCCGCCCGCAACGCCCGACGCTACGGCGGCGTGTTCGGACTCAGCGGCGGCCTCATCGGCGACGAGACAGCCCCGCGCGACTATTCCGGCTCGCTGGCCGGGACGCCGGTCTTTCTGGGGTGCAGCGATAGAGATTCGCATATCCCGCTGGCTCGCGTGCAGCACACCACCCAGGTGATGCAGCGCCTGGGCGCGCATGTCACCGAACGCATCTACCCGAACATGGGGCACACCGTCAACGACGACGAGATCACATTCATCAAAACGATGCTGAACGATGCCGTCAGCGACGCCTGATTTCTGGCCCTTCTGACTCCCCCTTTGTGGGCGGATTCGATGTATACTGTGTTGACAGGACTCTGTAAACCATACATCGTTTTACCGCCCACAACTCAGGGGGAGATTCACCATGCAAACAGACTTGCGCGGGCGCGACCTTATCACCACCCAGGAATGGACACGTGAGGAGATCGAGACTCTGATCGATGTCGCCTGGGACCTCAAACGGAAACGCGCCCTCGGCGAACCGCACGCCTATTTACGGGATAAAGTGCTGGCGCTGCTGTTCTTCTTCAGCAGCACGCGCACCCGCGTCAGCTTTGAGGCGGGCATGGCGCAGCTCGGTGGGCACGCCCAGTTCATCGAAAGCACCACCACCCAGATCAGTCACGGCGACACGGCCAAAGAGATCGGCGAGATTATCGGGCGCTACTGCGACGGCATCGCCATCCGCCAGTGCGACTGGAAAATCGGCAACCAGTACATTCGTGAAGTCGCCGAAGCCAGCCGCGTGCCCATACTGAATATGCAGTGCGACGTCTATCATCCTTTCCAGATTCTGGCCGACCTGATGACCATCATGGAAAAGTTCGGGCGGGACCTGCGCGGCAAGACCATCAACGTGAGCTGGGCCTACGCTTCCAGCTACCAGAAACCGATCTCCGTGCCGCAGAGCCTCATCCTGCTGATGACTCGCTTTGGTATGAACGTCCGCCTCACCCATCCCCCGGAATACAAACTGATGCCGGACATTGTCCAGCAGGCACAGGACAACACCCGCCAGCACGGCGGCTCGTTCGAGATTCTGGACGACTTCGACGCTGGATTCAAAGGCGCGGACATTCTGTACCCCAAGAGCTGGGGCGCGCTGCTCACCACCGACGACAACGCCGAATCGACCAAGATTGGCCAGCAGTACACCAACTGGATCACCGACGACCGGCGTATGGCGCTGGCCAACGATCACGCGGTATACATGCACTGCCTGCCCGCCGACCGTAACATCGAAGTAACCGACTCGGTCATCGACGGTCCGCAGAGCATTGTCTATGACGAAGCGGAGAACCGTCTGCACGTGCAAAAAGCGGCGATGGCGCTCACCATGCGCTGATTGTCTCCCGGCTGCTGGTCAGTTTCGCACCCGGCTGGCAGCCGGTTTATTTTTTATCTGCTGGCCACGCCGCCCGCTCAGAAAGTAAAAAGGCAAATGATGATTGAAAAACTGGCCATTGTCGCCATCGGCGGCAATTCGTTAATTGTTGACCCCAAAAATCCCGGCATTGATAATCAGTGGGACGCCGTACGTGAGACCTGCCGAGAAGTGGCGACGATGGTCGCCGACGGCTGGCACGTGGTCGTCACGCATGGCAACGGACCGCAGGCCGGTTACATCCTGCGCCGCAGCGAACTGGCCGCCCATGAGGTCCACACTGTGCCGCTGGATGTCATCGTCGCCGACACGCAGGGCAGCATCGGTTACATGCTCCAGCAGGCGCTCGACAACTCACTGCGCCGCCTGG
Source organism: uncultured Anaerolineaceae bacterium (assembly GCA_964639225.1). Lineage (GTDB taxonomy): Bacteria > Chloroflexota > Anaerolineae > Aggregatilineales > Phototrophicaceae > CAZXCK01. Next base: position 47,102 of record CAZXCK010000011.1, read on the forward strand.
GGCTGAATCGCACGGTGGCGACGGTCGTCACGCAGGTGCGCGTCGATGCCGACGACCCGGCTTTCAAGAATCCCACCAAACCCATCGGCAGCTTTATGACCGAGGACGAGGCCCGCCAGCATGCCGCCGAGGGCTGGACCGTCATCGAGGACGCCGGGCGTGGCTGGCGTCGTGTGGTGGCCTCGCCTACCCCGCTCGCCATCCAGGAGATCAGCGCCATCCAGGCACTGATGCTCAGCGGCTATGTTGTCATCGCGGCGGGCGGCGGCGGCATTCCGGTCATCCGCAATGAATACGGCAGCCTGCGCGGAGTTTTCGCCGTCATCGACAAGGACCGCGCCAGCAGCCTGCTCGCTCAGACGCTGCGCGCCGACCTGTTCATGATTTCGACCGGCGTCGAGAAAGTCTCGCTGAATTTCAACACACCGGAGCAGCGTGAGATAGACACCATGACCCTTCAGGAAGCCGCCCAGTACATCGACGAAGGCCACTTCGCGCCGGGCAGCATGCTGCCTAAAATCGAGGCGGCCATGGAATTCGTGCGCAACGGCGGCCCGCAGGCCATCATCACCAACCCGGCCAATCTGGTGCGCGGCCTGCGCGGCGAAACCGGCACGCGCATTGTGCCCGGTTCCAGTGTGACGGACTGAATCCAACCCACTGCGCTGAGGCTCGCCGGGTGAGCAGTCGCCGGCGAGCCTCAAAAAATGCCGGATAACGTTAGCCAAGTGATACCAACTTCTGCTAAACTGAAGATGCAAAAGTTTGCAGCCCGTTAAGATAACCTTTCAACCCTGGTGATGGATTGTATGGCCACCGTTGCAGAATTGAGATGTTTGTTATGCGCCCGGTCATTCGCCCCGGAAACTGTACGCTACACCTGCCCGGACTGTGGTCCGGCGGGCACGCTGGACGTGCTTTACGACTACGACCATCTGCGCCACAGTCTGGACCGTGACACGCTGGCCACCAGCCGCGAATACTCGATGTGGCGTTACCGCGAGCTGCTGCCGCTGGATTCCAGCGCGCCGGTGCCTTCGCTGCGCGTGGGCTTCACGCCGCTGTATGACGCTCCACGACTGGCGCAGGCACTGGGAACAGCCGCCGCCTGGGTCAAAGACGACGGCCAGAACCCCACCGCCTCGCTCAAAGACCGCGCCAGCGCGCTGATCGTCGCCCGTGCCGGCCAGCAGGGCATCGACATTGTGACGACCGCCAGCACCGGCAACGCCGCCGCCGCCCTGGCCGGTGTGGCTGCCTCGGTGGGTATGCGCACGCTGATCTTCGTCCCGGCCAGCGCGCCCGAAGCCAAAATCGCCCAGTTGCTCGTCTACGGCGCAACGGTGCTGCTGGTCGAGGGCACTTACGACGAAGCCTTCGACCTGTGTCTGGAAATCTCCGAAGCCGAGGGCTGGTACTGCCGCAACACCGGCGTTAACCCCTACACCAGCGAAGGTAAAAAGACCGTCGCCTTTGAGATCGCCGAGCAGATGGACTGGAACCCGCCCGATGTGGTCGTCGTCAGTGTGGGTGACGGCAACATCATCGCCAGCGTCTACAAGGGCTTTTACGATCTGCTGCAACTGGGCTGGATTGAGCGGATTCCGCGCCTGATCGGTGTACAATCGACGGGCAGCGCGCCCTTAGTGGACGCCTGGCAGCGCGGCACCAGCGCCGCCGATATGCAGCCGATCGACGCGCACAGCATCGCCGACAGCATCGTGGCCGGACTGCCGCGCGACCGTACCCGCGCCCTGCGCGCCGTGCGCGACTCCGGCGGCGCGTTCGTCGCTGTGCCCGACGAGGCCATCCTGGCCGCCATTCCGCAGTTCGCCCGGCTGACTGGCGTCTTCGCCGAACCAGCAGCGGCGGCATCATGGGCCGGGGCACAGCTCGCGCGCGAACAGGGCTTCATCCAGCCGACCGACCGCGTGCTGATTCTGAGCACGGGCAGCGGCCTGAAAGATGTCGCCCGCGCCCGCCAGTCCGTCACCGAGACCGGCATCCGCGTGCAGCCCAGTCTTGATTCGGTAAGATCAGCACTCAAGCTGAATATCAGGTAGAGCCATGAGCCAACGACCGACTTATTCAATTGTCACCCCCATCTACGACGAAGAAGGCAACATCGGGCTGCTGGTCGATCGCGTGCGCCAGGTGATGGAGTCCACCGGCGAGACGTGGGAACTGGTCATGGTCAACGACGGCAGCCGCGACCGTTCACTGGAACTGATGCGCGAACACGCCCAGCAGGACTCACGCATCAGGATTATCAACTTCGCCCGCAACTTCGGCCACCAGATCGCCGTCACCGCCGGCATCGACTATGCTCAGGGGCGCGCCGTCATCCTCATGGACGCCGACCTGCAGGACCCGCCCGAAGTCATCCTGGATATGATCGCCAGATGGAAAGAGGGCTACGAAGTCGTCTATGCCGTACGGGAGCAGCGCCAGGGCGAGAGCTGGTTTAAGCTGCTGACGGCCAAGCTGTTCTACCGCATGATTTACCGCATCACCGATGTCGATATTCCACTGGACACCGGCGACTTTCGCCTGATGGACGAGCATGTCGTCCAGGTGCTGCGCCAGATGCGCGAACACAACCGCTTCATTCGCGGCATGACGAGCTGGGTCGGTTTCAAACAGACCGGCGTCTACTATGTGCGGCAGGCGCGCCACGCGGGCGAGACGAAATACCCCTTCCGCAAGATGCTGCGTTTCGCCTGGGACGCCGTGACCGGCTTTTCGTACTTCCCGTTGCAGATGATGGTCTACTTCAGCGCGCTGCTGGGCTTTCTGGCGGTACTTACCATCCCGGTGATCGCCGTGCTGCGCCTCACGCAGGGACCATCCTTCTTCGGCGGTCAGGCGACGACCATCGTGCTGCTGCTGCTGCTCAGTTCGTTCCAGTTGTTTTTCATCTTCATTATGGGCCAGTACGTGGCCCGCATCTACGATGAAACCCGCGACAGGCCGCTGTACGTCGTGGCCTCGGTCATGGGCTACGAAGATCACGAATTACCGGCCACCAGCCGCAACCCGGCCCGCCAGCAGTACACAGTGGAGTCGGTGATCGGCTATGGTGGGGCCAGTACGTCCGACGGCGACTCCAATGAGCCACCAGAACAGGGAAAGGCAAAGAGCTAACCATGCCCCGCGACGACGATCTGCTCAATAAAGTGCAGGACTACCGCCGCATGGTCCTGGCCTATGAGGAACTGAACCATCAGATCAACGAGCTGCTGAACGCCAACGCCGGCAGCACCGATAAGATGTCGCCCGAAGATCGCGCCCGCTATCGCCAGCTTGCCCGCCAGCGCGACGAAATACAGCACGAAATGCGCTGGCTGGAGCAACAGCTTCTGGACGACGACAGCGCGCAGTCAGTAGAATGAACGCATACCGATCAACAAAGTAAAGCAGGGAAAAATCACATGATCGCAGGACCGACTTTTGAAGAAATGCTGCACCCCGATAAGATCGCGCCGGAGATTCGCCAGCGTGCGCTGGCCGCTCTCCACGACGACCCGCTGGACCCCATCAACCTGTATAACATCACCTGGCGCGACGCCAACAACGAACCGTATTACGTCGTCCTGCCCAGGGAACTGACCGGGGTCGCGGCCAACATCGTGGTGCTTTACAGCAAGAACTTCCCCACCGGCAGCCACAAAGTCGGCGCAGCCTACTCGGTTCTGCTGGAAAAAACCCTGTTCGGCGAAGTGGACCCATCGCAGCACCGACTGGTGTGGCCGTCCACTGGCAATTACGGCATCGGCGGCTCGTGGGTCGGTGGCCGGATGGGCTGCCGCAGCATCGTCGTCCTGCCTGAAGAGATGAGCCGCGAACGCTTCGAACTCATCGTGAGCTTCGGCGCTGAGGTCATCAAAACCTACGGCTGCGAAAGCAATGTCAAGGAAATCTACGACGAGACCAAACGCCTGCGCGCCGAAGACCCCAATATCCGCATCCTGAATCAGTTCGAGGTGATGGGCAACTATCGCTTTCACTATCACGTCACCGGCAACACCATCGTCGAGCTGACCGAAAAGCTGGCGCGGGAAGGCGTCGGCGTGGGCAGGGCTTCAGCCTTTGTCTCGGCGATGGGCAGCGCCGGCACCATCGCCGCCGGCGACCGGCTCAAGCAGGTATGGCCCGACCATCGCATCGTCGGCCTGGAACCGATCCAATGCCCGACGCTGTTCAACAACGGCTACGGCGGCCACGACATCCAGGGCATCGGCGATAAGCACGCCACCTGGATTCACAACGTCTGGAACATGGACGCCCTCATGTGCATCGACGACCTGGCCTGCAAAAAGGGTCTGCAGGTGTTCGCTGACGAGGCAGGGCTGACCACCCTGGCGCAGCGTTACGGCGTCGATGAGCAACTGGTGGACAAACTGAGCGGTATCGTTGGCATCAGTTCAATCTGCAACATCCTGGGTGCTATCAAAACGGCCAAATACTACGGCATGGGCCGCGACGATGTGATTTTCACCGTCGCCACCGACGCCCTCGACCGCTATCACTCCGTCATGGACTCCATGCGCGAGTGCTACGGCGTGCTCGACGAAGCCGCCGCCGCCGCTCGGATTGAGGGCGTTTTCCACGCCGCCACCACCGATTGGATTATGCGAGGCACACCGGAAGCGCGCACCCGCTGGCACAACCTCAAATACTACACCTGGGTCGAGCAGCAGGGGAAATCGGTCCAGGAACTGGACGCCCAGCGCGACCCGGAGTGGTGGCGGGAACATCAGACGCGCGTTGCCGACATCGACGCCCACCTGCTGGCTGTGCGCCAGCAGGAGTCGCAGCATACCGGTTAGTGCCGGCGCGCCATGTTCCCGGAAGACCGCGTCCTCATCGGTGTCATCAACCGCCAGCGGGATTTCAGGCTGGCCCGTGATGCCCGCTGGTACCGCATCCCGCAGCGGCAGATGCCACACGGGATCGACGCGGAATACATAGGCTTTTTCCTGAGCGGCAGCGTCCTTAAGGGACAAAGCGGCAGCGTCTGTTATGTCGCGGCGGTGACCGGCGTCGAGCTGGCCCACCGCCGCGATCTGGTGCCCGCCGAGGCCGATCATCCACGCGCAGGCGATCTCTACTATCGTGTCGCACTGGATGAGTTACAACCGCGCCAGCCGCCCATCACCAACCCGACGCGCCGCCGCCTGGCCTTTATCCACACCACCTGGGATCGCTTCACCACCGCTGTTACCATCGCCGATCTGTACCGCGACGCCGAGCCGTTCGTCAGGCGCACCGAAGCGCGCAGCAGCCCACAGCCCGGGGCACGCGACACCCAGACGGCCAGCGCCCTGCATCTGGACCTGGCCCTGCCCGCCACCAGCCTGGCGGATATTCGGCGTAAGCTGGCGCGGCGCGACAAATCCGCCACCCACCCCCTTTAATTCGACTATCCAACGGAGGGAACGCACATCATGCTGATTATCAACGCAACGGTTACGACCTGGGGCGACCGCCCGGCCATCCTGCGCGATCATGCCCTCTACATTGAAGACGGTGTCATCAAAGCGATGGGACCGACCGCATCACTCCAGGCCCAGTACGACGAAGCCGAGACGCTCGACGCGCGCGGCCAGCTCGTTATGCCGGGTAACACCTGCGCCCATACGCACTTCTACGGTGCCTACGCGCGTGGCATGGCGATTCCCGGCGCGCCGCCACCGGACTTCCCCACCATCCTTAAGCGGCTGTGGTGGGGCCTGGACCGGGCACTGGACCGTGACGCCATCTACGCCAGTGCGATGGTGTGTCTGGTAGACGCCATCAAACACGGGACGACTACACTCATTGACCATCACGCCAGCCCCAACGCCATCGACCGCAGCCTGGACATTATCGCCAACGCCGTCAGCCGGGCGGGCCTGCGCGCCGTTCTGTGTTATGAGGTCAGCGACCGCGACGGCGAAGCCAGCATCCGCGACGGCATCGCCGAAAATGTGCGCTTCATCGAGACCGCCGGCGAGCGGCGGCGTTTAGCGGCTCTGTTCGGCCTGCACGCCAGTATGACCCTCAGCGACGCCACCCTGCGCGCCTGCCGCGACGCCGCGCCAGTAGGCACTGGTTTTCATATCCACGTCGCCGAGCACGAAGCCGACCAGGAAGACAGCCTGCAAAAATACGGCAGGCGCGTGGTCCAGCGCCTGCACGATCACGACATCCTCGGCGAGCGGACCATCGCCGCGCACTGCGTCCACATCGACGAGAGCGAACTCAAACTGCTGCGAGAGACGAACACCTGGGTCACGCACCAGCCACGCTCCAACATGAACAACGGCGTCGGCGCGATGGCCTTCGACCGCATGTACAAGGGCGGCATTCGCCTGTGCCTGGGCAACGACGGCTTCAGCAACAACATGTGGGCCGAATGGAAGACCGCCTATCTGCTGCATAAGGTCACCCAGCGCGATCCACGCGCCGCCAACGGCGCCGATGTGGCGCGGGTAGCCGTAGACAACAACGCCCGCCTGATCGAGACGTTCTTCCCTGGCATGCGCTTCGGGGAGATCAACCCCGGCGCAGCAGCGGACCTGATCTTCGTCGATTACCAGCCCTTTACGCCCATGTCTGCGGGCAACCTGCCCTGGCATATTCTATTCGGCTTTGAAGCGTCGATGATCACAACGACCATCGTCGATGGTGTGGTGCTGATGCAGGATCGCCAACTCACCCGCCTGGACGAGCAAGCCATCATGGAGCAGGCGCACGCGCTGGCCCCGGCGGTCTGGGAACGTTATCGGGCGATTGTCGCCGGGGAGTGATTCGCGGTTTGGCGGTACATTGTCCACCATCGGCGGGGATGGTATTATAGCCAGTCGCATTGAGATCATTCAGACCGACAACAGGGACGATAAACTATGACGACAGAAAACAAGTTGCCGCTGGTGGTCACGCTGGCGGTATTGGGTGGCACCGGCAAAGAGGGTTCCGGGCTGGCGATGCGCTGGGCGCTCAACGGCTACCGGGTCATCATCGGCTCACGCGATGCCGAACGCGCCACCCAGCGCGCCACCGAACTTAACGCCGAAATGCGCGGCGATTACCTGACGGGTATGGTCAACGACGAGGCCGCCCGTGCTGCCGATATCGTCGTGCTGACCGTTCCCTACAGCGCCCACCGCGCCACGCTGGAAGGCGTCAAAGCGCATCTGAAGGGGAAAGTTCTGGTGGATGTCACGGTGCCGCTGCAGCCGCCGCTGGTGCGGACGGTACACGTCCCCGACGGCAAAGCCGCCAGCCTGGAAGCACAGAGCCATCTGGGCGACGATGTGCGCGTGGTAGCTGCCTTCCAGAACGTGAGCGCCGAGAAACTCAAAAACCCGGAGACGGACGTCAACTGCGATGTCCTCGTCTGCGGCGATGACGACAACGCCAAGCAGGAGACGATCAAGCTGGTCGAGGCGGCGGGCATGCGCGGCATCGATGCCGGACCACTGGCCAACGCCGTCGCCGCCGAAGCGCTGACGCCGGTTCTGCTTTACATCAATAAGGCATACAAAGTGAAGGGCGCTGGTGTCCGCATCACAAACCTGGACTGATAGCCCAACACTGACAGCGACGGCGCTGCCTGGCATCCCACTCATCGCCGAAGGTGACGATCTGCCAGCCATGATTCTGGCGGCGCTGGAACGCGCCGGGCTGGCGCTGCAGGACGGCGACGTACTGGTGATCTCATCCAAGATCGTCTCCAAAGCCGAGGGCCGCCGCGTAGACCTGCGCACAATCGAACCGGGTGCCGAAGCGCAGCGTCTGGCCGATGTCACCCGCAAAGACCCGCGCATCGTCGAGTTGGTGCTGCGCGAAAGCGTCCAGGTGTCGCGGGCGGTGCCCGGCATCCTGGTGACCCAGCACCGGCTGGGCTTCGTCAGCGCCAACGCCGGCATCGACCAGTCGAACGTCGGCGAAAGCCGTCATGACGTACTGCTGCTGCCCCTGGAACCCGACGTCAGCGCGGCACGCATCCGCCAGACGCTGGAGGCGGCCAGCGGCGCGCAGGTGGGGATCGTCCTCAGCGATTCGCACGGGCGTCCCTTCCGCATGGGCAACGTCGGCGTGGCGATTGGCGTTGCCGGGTTGCCCGCCCTGGTCGATCTGCGCGGACAGTTCGATCTGTTTGGTCGTGAACTGCGCGTCAGCACCCAGGGCTACGCCGATCTGGTGGCATCGGCGGCCCATCTGCTGTGCGGCGAGGGCGACGAAGGCCGTCCGGTCGTGCATCTGCGCGGCCTGAGCTTCGCCAGCCAGGACGGCCATGCCAGCGATCTGAACCGGCCACCCGAACAGGATTTATATCGATAATGGATAACCCATCCTCGAACACCCCGCACGTCACGCCGGTGCTGCGCGCCATCCGCGAGCGGCGTTCTGTGCGTCAGTACAACGACCAACCGGTGGAACGCGCCGTCATCGAGACGCTGCTGACCGCCGCCAACTGGGCGCCATCGGCCCACAACCGCCAGCCCTGGCGCTTTGTCGTCATCGATGCGCAGGCGACCAAAGACAAGCTCGCCCGCGCCATGGGCGAACGTCTGCGCGCCGACCTGCTGGCCGACAGCCTGCCCGCCGAGGCCATCGACAAGGATGTAAACCGGTCCTACGCACGGATCACCGGCGCGCCTGTCCTGGTGCTGTTCTGCCTGTCGATGCGGGACATGGACTCGTACCCGGACGACCGCCGTTCCAGCAAAGAGTACATGCTCGGCGTACAGAGCGTGGCCCTGGCGGCACAGAACTTTATGCTGGCCGCTTACGACGCCGGTCTGGCCACCGGTTGGCTGAGTGCGCCCCTGTTCTGCCCGGAGGTCGTCCGCGACGCCCTGGACCTGCCCCGCAACTGGGAATCGCAGGTGCTGCTGATGCTGGGCCACGCCGACCCGGTCCCGGACAAGCCACGCCAGCCGCTCGACGAACTGGTGATCTGGCGCTGACGGGCATCGTTTCCGTATTGAGACGGGAGTATCATGTGGTTGAATCAAGAAATGTGGTGCTGCTGGTCGGTGGCGTGGGCGGAGCCAAGCTCGCCGCCGGGCTGGCGCGCGTGGTGCCGCCGGAACATCTGACGATCATCGTCAACACCGGCGACGACTTCTGGCATTATGGACTGCGCATCTGTCCCGATCTGGACACGATCACCTACACGCTGGGCGGGTTGGTGGACCGGGTCAACGGTTGGGGCATCGCCGGCGACACGACCGCCGCCTTAGACGCGCTGGGTCGCCTGGGCGAGAAGCCCTGGTTCCGCCTGGGCGATCAGGACATCGCCACACACCTGCTGCGAACCTCGCGCCTGCAGGCTGGCGAATCGCTGACGCAGGTCACGCAGGCCATCACAGCCGCGCTGGGCGTTCGCTGCCGCGTCCTGCCGATGGCCGATGAGCCGGTTGCCACCCGCGTCGATACCGTCGAACACGGCGAACTCGACTTTCAGGATTATTTCGTGCGCCATCGCTGGCAGCCGACTGTGCGCGGCCTGCGGCTGGCCGGCATCGAGCACGCCACCATCTCCGCTGATGTGCGCCACGCCGTCGAAAATGCCGATCTGATCGTCATCGGTCCGTCAAACCCCTGGCTGTCTATCCAGCCGATTCTGAGCGTACCCGGCCTGCGCCAGCTCATCGCCACGCAGCCTGTGCCACGTGTAGCCGTCACGCCGATCATCGGCGGACAAGCTGTTAAGGGACCAACCGTCAAAATTATGCGAGAATTAGGCTATACTGTGTCTCTGGAGACCGTCACCGGTTTCTACAAGGGGACCATAAATGGTTTTATTGTTGATGCACAGGATCAGGGCGCAGACTTCGACGATCTGCGGCTTTCGTTTTTTGACACGCTGATGAACAGCGACGAAAAGCGAATTGCCCTGGCCGAGCATCTTTTAAGCTGGACAAGTGATTGGATTAGCTAACTTATGACCACCTGGGTTATCATCCCGGTTAAGCCGCTGCGACTGGCAAAAAGTCGCCTCGCCAAAATTCTGACACCCGAAGAACGCCAGCGCTTCGCCGAAGCTATGCTGCGGCGCGTCCTGACCGTCATCAGAAGCGTGCCACAGGTCGCCGGAACGCTGGTCATCAGCCGCGACACCCATGCGCTGGCTATCGCCCGCGAGTACGGCGCGAAAACTATTCAGGAAAGCGGCGCGCCAGAACTCAACGCGGCGCTGATGCGCGCCACATCGGTCATCGCCAGTTGGGGCAGCGACGCCGTGCTGGTCATCCCCGCCGACTTACCGCTGATCGCGCCGGAGGATGTGACCAACATCATCGAGATGGGGCAGCAGCCGCGCAGTGTGGTGCTGGCGACCGACCGCAACCGTGACGGGACCAACGCCCTGTACATCCGTCCGCCGGGCCTCATCGATTACGCCTATGGCACCGGCAGCTACCAGCGGCACGCCGTGCGCGGGCGCGACGCCGGGGCCGTCGTCAGCATCTACGAATCCGACCGGATGCTGCAGGACATCGACCTGCCGGAAGACATCGAGAACTACCAGCGCATGGTCCAGCGCGGCTCTTATGCCGATACTTTGAATATCAGCCTGCAGGACATTAAAGCGATGCACAGGGAAGGATAAAAAGAATCATGGCCGACCGGGTAGCAATGTATCTTCAGGACGCGCATCCCCTGCCGGATGCGATCAAATATGTGCAGTATGCAGAATCGCGCGGCTTTGAGGCCGTCTGGCAGGCGGAAAGCCGCCTGGTGCGTGACGCCATCGTGCCGATGGCCGCCTTCGCCGCCACCACCAGTCACATTAAAATCGGCTCTGGCGTCATTAACAACTGGACGCGCAACGCCGCCGTCATCGCCGCCACCTTCCTGACGCTCGACGACCTGGCCCCGGACCGCATCATCTGCGGCATCGGTGCCTGGTGGGACCCGCTGGCGGCCAAAGTGGGCATCCAGCGTCGCAAGCCGCTGCTGGCCATGCGTGAAGTCGTCGAGTCGGTGCGGGCGCTGCTGGCTCGCCAGCGCGTCACCTACCAGGGCGAGTTTGTCCAGCTCACCGACATCGAACTGGACGTGGTGCATGGTCGCAAGGAACCGCGCAACGTACCGATTTACATCGGCGCGACCGGTCCCAAGATGATGGCGCTCACCGGCGAGATCGCCGACGGCGTGGTGCTCAACTACCTGGTGTCGCCGCAGTACAACGCCGCCGCCCTGGAGCAGCTCGCCGCCGGAGCCAAAGAAGCTGGCAAAACACTGGACGACATCGACCGGCCTCAGCTCGTCGTGTGCTCGGTGGATAAAGACCGCAAAAAAGCCCTGGATGCCTCGCGTAAGCTGGTCACGCAGTATCTGGGCCAGCAGCCGCACATCATGCGCGCCAGCGGCGTCAAACAGGAACTGCTCGACGAGATCGGTCAGGTGCTCACCTGGCCGGCCACCGAAGAACAGATCGAAGAGGCCATGCGCCTGGTCCCCGACGACGTGGTGCAGATGATTACCGCGTCCGGCACGCCGGATGAGGTCAAGGCCAAAGTGCGCGAGTACGTTTCGGCTGGCGCAACCTGCCCTATTCTCTACCCGCTGGGGTCGGATGTGCGCTTTATGATCGACACCTTCGCCAATGGCTATTCGAACTGAGAACCTGACCGGTAACCGGGGGCGGCTGCAAGGCCGCCCCGATTCGTAGACTCGCCATGAACGGCCCGCAACGCGCGCCAAGATCGCTGCTGGCCGCCTGGGCGCTGTGCTGCGTCACGGCGGCGGCGGTCTTTCTCGTCTATCTGGCGACGAGTGTTGGCGCGGGTCGCGGCGAGGTCGTTCTTCCCCTGGACGACGTCTACATCCACTTTCAGTATGCCAGGCAGCTTGCCAGCGGCGAGCCGTATGTCTACAACCCCGGCGAAGCCCCCACATCGGGCGCGACCAGTTTTTTGTATCCGTATCTGCTGGCAGGCGGCCATGCGCTCGGCTTTCATGACCTGACGCTGGGCCTGTGGGCGCTAGGCCTGGGTGCGCTGGGCCTGCTGGCGTCTGGCTGGCTGGTGCTGCTGCTGGCCCGGCTGGGCGGGCTGCCGCTCGGTTTCGCGCTGATCGGCGCGCTGACGTTTATGCTCAGCGGGCCGGTATCGTGGCATTTTATGAGCGGCATGGAGACGGCGCTGGTCGTCACGGCGGCCCTGCTGGCGCTGTATATGCTGCTCAGTTGGCGCTATCGGGGGCTGGTCGCCGCCGCCGTTCTGCTGGCCCTCACCCGGCCCGAAGGCGCAATCATGGCGCTGATTCTGACCGGCGTGGCCGGGCTGCGCCTGTGGTTTGAGCACCTGACCTATACCGCCCCGCGTGATCGCTCACCCTGGGTGGCGCTGTGGCTGCTGCTGCCTGTACTGGCCATCACCGTCCAGCCGACTGTCAACCTGCTGCTGACCGGCTCCGCGTCGTCAACCGGTGGCGAGTCCAAGACTCTGCTGGGCATGGTGCCGTTCTTTCCGCTGGTCGTCATCGAGCGTGTGCTGGGCAACTTTGGTCATATGCTGGCCGAGTTCGTTACCGGGGCCAACTGGGGCACTCCCGGCGATTTCACCCCACTGCTGCTGGGTCCGCTGGCGCTGCTGGGCATGGTGGCCGCCTTCGCGCAGCCACGACTGCGCTTCGCCGGGCTGGTGCTGGCCGGCTGGCTGCTGGTGGTGGCGGCGGCTGTTTCGCTGCTGGATACGGCTTTCTGGCACTTCAAACGCTACCAGATGCCGCTCATCGCGCTGCTGTATCCGCTGGCGCTGTGGGGCGCGTGGTGGCTGGGCCAGTCGATCTCCAGCCGTATAAATTACGGCACGGGGCGCATCGCCGCCGCGCTGCTGCTGCTCGGATTCGCCATGACCGCCATGGCGAACGCCACCGAATTTCTGCGGTTGTATGGCGTCAACGTCGAAAACGTCATGGCGCAGCCACTGCCGATGGCGCGCTGGCTGGCGGCCAACACGCCACCGGATGCCGTCGTCGCCGTGCATGATGTGGGCATGATGCGCTACGTTGGCCAGCATCATACAGTCGATATGGTCGGCCTGACCACACCCGGAGCCGCCGACGCCTGGCGGCACGGTCCCGGCGCGGTAGCACAGTTCCTGATGGCCCACGAACCACGCCCGGATTACGTCGCCGCCTACATCAGCGCACGCGGCCTGAATTACCTGGCCGACACCGGCATTTACGGCGAGCTGCTGGCCGGTTTTGGCGCGGATTACGCCCCGGAAGACAATGTCGCCCTGGGCGCGGAGTTCCAGGGCATCTACCTGGCGGACTGGTCCCATGTGGAGCCGGGCGACGGCTATGCCCTTCAGGGAAGCCTGGAATCGTTTTTGCAGCGGCCCACACCCCGACCGGCGGTACTGGTTGATGTGGTCGATGTGGCATTTCTGGATTCTGAACACGCCCATGAGTACAATTGGCATAATCGACAGGTGGCTCCAGGATTCGCGACCGAGGTCTACCAGATGGACTATGTAAGCTGTCCTAGCGCCAGCCAGCGCAGGCAGGCGGGGGTCCAGAGCTGTACTGTGCTCGATGGCGGGCGGCGCATCGACCACTATGAGGCGTTCACCCTGTCGCTAACGCCCGGCGAAGATGCGCTGCTGGTCACGCGGCTGCATCCGCGCTGGCGGGGCACATTCAACATATATGCCAACGGTGAATTTGTCGCCACCCGCTGGATACCGGAGATTCCGGGCCGCTGGCTGGAAGTGCCCACACTGATTCCGGGCGCGCTGGTCAGCGAGCAGACACGAGTGCGCATCGTCCCTGATGTGCCGGGTGGATATTACATGCCCTACCGCCATTTCGCCTACCAGGGACTCGCCGACCCGCATCCCTGGCTGGACAATACACCGCTGATCGCCTGGCAGGACGGCGCCATCACACTGACGCATATCGACCGTCAGCAACGCGACCAGCAACTGGCTTTGTGGTTTCACTGGTATACGGACGGCAGCGCACGGGGCGATTACGTATTTTTCGTCCACGTCTACGACGACCTGGACGCGCCGCCGGTCCGGCAGTTGGACCAGCGTCCTGCTGCTAACACGCTGCCGCCGGGCAACTGGATACCGGGCATATTCGTCGATCCAGTTGTGGTAGACTTAGCAGACCTGCCAGCCGGGCGTTACCGGGTAGCATTCGGCTTTTACGACGCCATCAGCGGCGAACGGCTGCTGTCAGCGCCGCCCGGTGGTGATTATGAGGTCACGCCAGACGGGCGCATCTTATTCGCGGATGAGATTGAGATAGACGACGATGTATGATGATCTGAAACCTGTATATGAAGCGTTCAGCGCGGCTCAGGCCGCTAACGAGCCGGTGGCGCTGGCGACCATCGTCAGCACGCAGGGTTCAATGCCGCGTCAGGCTGGCAGCAAAATTCTGGTGCGCGCCGACGGCTCGACAGTGGGCACGGTAGGCGGCGGCGCGATGGAGTCGCTGGTGATCCAGGAAGCGCTGGCGGCCCTCTCTGACGGGCAGACACGCCTCAATTCCTATAATCTGAACAACCTCGAGGACGGCGACCCCGGTGTATGTGGCGGTTCGGCGCAGGTGTTTATCGAGCCGATGATGACCTCGCCGACGCTGCTGGTGATCGGCGGCGGGCATGTGGGCAAGGCGCTGGCCGAACTGGGCAAATGGCTGGATTATCGTGTGGTCCTCAGCGACGACCGCGAAGCCTTCTGCAACCCGGATTATCTGCCGGGGCTGGATGGCTACCTGGTGTGCGCGCCGGGCGAACTGGTGGAGCGGGCCAGCATTAACCAGCAGACCTACGTCGCTGCTGTGACGCGCGGCGTGCCGCTGGACGTGGAACTCATCCCGGCGCTGCTGCAAACCGACGCGCCTTATATTGGCCTCATCGGCAGCCGCCGCCGCTGGGCGCTGACCATCAAAGAGCTGAAAGAACAGCACGGCCTCACCGAAGCACAACTGAGCCGCGTCCACGCGCCCATCGGCCTGGAACTTAACGCCGAGACCCCCAAAGAGATCGCTGTCAGCATTATGTCTGAGATCATCATGATTCGGCGCGGCGGCACCGGCGAGCCAATGCAGTGGATGGGCGCAGTCTCGGAGGCCAGCAAAAACAAATAGATCGTTTAGGGCGCGGCAAATCGCGGCGCCAAACCGATAATATCAGGGCTTATGGTGTGAAGATTTTATGTGTTAGCGATACCGTGATGCCACAACTGGAGAGCGCCGCCAACCTGCGCCGCCGTTACCACGATATCGAACTGGTTATCAGTTGTGGCGACATGCCGCCGGTTTATCTGGAATTTATCGTATCGGTGCTTAATGTTCCGTTGTTCTACGTGCGTGGCAACCACGACGAAATCTATGAGAACAAGCCACCAGGCGGCGAGGACCTGCACCGGCGCGTAGTACGCTACGGCGGCCTAACCTTTACGGGACTGGAAGGGTCTATGCAGTATAATGACGGCATCATCCAATACACGGAATATAACATGATGTCGATGGTTCTGCGGATGGCTCCCCACATGCTGTTCAACCGATGGCGGCGCGGGTTCGGTGCTGACATCCTGGTGACTCATTCACCAGCACGGGGCATCCACGACCTGGAAGACATCCCGCATACGGGCTTCAGGGCGCTGCTGCGCTTTATGAACTGGTATCGCCCGCGCTATATGCTGCACGGTCACGTTCACACCTACGACCGGCGCAAAACCACACGGACTCAGTTTCTGGACACCTGCATCATGAACATCAACCCGATCACTGTGCTGGAAATTGACCCGGTTTCATAGTTCAGAAACAATCATTTGTGACGATAAGCAAACGACAAACGGAGCTTACAAGTATGTGGAGTCGTTACTACAGCGTCAGCACCCTGGCGGAAGCCCTCGAACTACTGGCCCAGCATCGCGAGCGCGCCCGCATCATCGCCGGGGGGACTGACATTCTGATCGAGATGGAGCGTGGCCAGCGGCCAGATGTCGAGGCGCTGATCGACATCTCACGTGTTCCCGGTCTGGACGCCATCGAACACGCAGACAGTATCATCCACCTGGGTCCGCTGGTCAACCATAACCATATCGTCGGCAGCGCGTTGTGCGTCGAGCGGGCGCTGCCACTGGCGCAGGCCTGCTGGGAAGTGGGCGCGCCGCAGATTCGTAACCGGGCGACCATCGCCGGTAACCTGATTACGGCGTCACCGGCCAACGACACCATCACGCCGCTGATCGCCCTGGGTGCCAGCGTGCGGCTGGCCTCGACTCGCGGCGAGCGCACAGTCCCTCTGAACGAGTTTTATACCGGCCTGCGCCGCACCGTCCTGGAGCCAGACGAAATGCTGACCGGCATCAGCTTCCC
>CAZXCK010000012.1:0-20526 GCA_964639225.1 uncultured Anaerolineaceae bacterium
AGCGCTGGATTTTCTACCATCGTTATGCCTATCCGCTGGGCACCGCCGATCATGGCGAGCGGCGCTATGCCTTCATGTCGTTCGATCTGCACTACGACGAACATATTTACGGCTTTGGCGAGAGTTATGGTCGGCTGGACAAACGCGAAACGTTCCAGTCGCTCTGGGTTCAGGAAGGGTTCAGCAACGCATCGGCGGCCACCTATAAGCGTGCCCCGTTCTTTATGAGCAGCCGCGGATACGGCATGTATGTCAATACGTCGAACGCCGTGCGCTGTCATGTGGGTGATCTGGAACACACCGCTTTCTCGATCATTATCGACGACACCACGCTCTTTGATGCGTATCTGATCTACGGTCCGACCCTTAAGGATATACTTCCGCGTTATACCGCCATTACCGGCGCGCCCGCCGTACCACCCAAGTGGACGTTTGGCCTGTGGATGGCGCGTATCAGCTACAGCCGCCAGCAGCAGGTCGAAACTGTCGCCGAACAACTGCGCGCTCATCGCATCCCGTGCGATGTCATCCACATCGACACCGACTGGTACGAAAACGACTGGGAATGCGACCTGAAGTTCGGCAAGAGCAAGTTCCCGGACCCCGCTGCCATGACAGCCCGCCTGCGCGAACTGGGCTTCCGCGTGAGCTTGTGGCAGTGGCCGAATATGGTTGTCACGTCGGATATGTTTATGGAAGCCTATGAGAAGGGCTACCTCGTGCGCCGGTCCAACGGCAAACCGTATGTTTTTACCGGCTTCGAGATCGACGGCGCTTACATTGATTACTCCAACCCCGAAGCGGTCGCTTGGGTTCAGGGTAAGTTTCGCGGACTGTTCGAGCAGGGCATCGCCGCCATCAAGGTAGATTTTGGCGAAGGCGCGCCGCCGGATGGCGTCTATGCCGGCGCGCCCGCCGAGGCCATGCACGCGCTCTATCCGCTGCTGTACAACAAGGCCATCTGGGACGTGACCGAGGACTTCTACGGTGAGGGCAACGCGGTGGTATGGGCGCGGTCAGCCTGGGCCGGGTCGCAGCGTTATCCGGTTCACTGGTCCGGCGATGGCCTGGCCCGTTACGAAGACCTGGCCTGCGTGCTGCGCGCCGCGCTCAGCTTCGGCCTCACCGGTTTCCCGTTCTACAGCCACGACATTGGCGGCTTCAGCGGGTTGCCCAGCCCGGATTTGTACGTGCGCTGGGGGCAGTTTGGCCTGTTCTCGTCACATGCCCGCGCCCACGGAGAGCCACCGCGCGAACCCTGGGAATACGGTGAAGAGGCGGAGACGATTTTTCGCCAGTATGCCGAACTCCGCTACCGGTTGATGCCCTATATCTACAGTGAGGCTGTCCGCTGCGGCCAGACCAGCCTGCCGATGCTGCGCCCGCTGGTGCTGGAATATCAGGACGATCCCAATACGTACACCATCGACGATCAGTATCTGTTTGGCGAGAGTCTGCTGGTAGCGCCCATCCTGGACGAGTCGAATCGTCGTCGCGTATACCTTCCCGAAGGCGATTGGTTCGACTACTGGACCAAAGCGCGGGTGACCGGCGGGCGCTGGACCAGCGTTGAAGCGCCACTGGACATCATGCCGATGTGGGTGCGCGCGGGGGCCATCATTCCCTACGCGCCGCTGATGCAGCACCTGGATGAGAAACCGCTGGCCCCGGAGCGAATCGAGTTGTACGGTCCGGGCGCTTCCGGTCACTTCACCGTTCACGATCACGGGCAGCCGCCGTTGCACATCCGCTATGCGGTGGCCGATGGCGCACTCACCGTCGAGGCGGACGTGCCCGAAGTTGAAATCATCGTCTATGGCATGGACGTGCCCGGCGACAAACAGACGGATGGCGGCACTCGCATACAATAGCCGAAGGTAGAACCACATGGAAACACAGGGAAAGACAGCCCTCATCACCGGCGGTGCGCATCGCGTCGGGCGGGCCATTACGCTGGCACTGGCCCAGGCAGGCGCGAATGTTGTCATCAACTATAACTCATCCAGCGCCGCCGCCGACGAAACGCTCCATGAGGCTGAGATGCTGGGCGTGCAGGGGCTGGCTGTACAGGCCGATGTCAGCGATTATGCTGCCGTCAAAGCGATGGTCCATGCGGCCCGCCAGCAGTTCGGCGGCGTGGATATCCTGGTCAACAGTGCGTCGTGGTTCAAGCCGACGCCGTTCCCTGCCGACAACATCGACGACTGGCAGCGCGTAACACGTATCCTGCTGGATGGCGCGTTCTACTGCGCCAACGAGATCGCCCCCATGATGCTGGAAAAGGGCGCGGGGGCCATCGTCAACATCGTCGATATGGCTGCCTGGCTGCCCAGTCCGAACTTCCTGGCGCACAGTGTTGGCAAGGCGGGCCTGCTGGCGATGACGCGCCAGCTCGCGCTCGACCTGGCCCCAGCGGTCACGGTCAATGCCGTCGCGCCGGGGCCGGTTCTGCCGCCACCCGACTTCACCGAGGAGCAGCTTAAGGCCGCCGCCCGGCTTACACTGCTGGAGCGCTGGGGCACACCCCAGGATGTCAGCGACGCGGTATTGTTCCTCATCCGCTCGAATTACATCACCGGCGAGTTTATCACCGTCGATGGCGGCGAAAGGTATGGGGCGCGTAAGTTCGTTCCGTAGAGAGGCCCACACCATGACCGACACGTACAAAACACTCTACCTGACCGAGCGCGGTTTGTTCCATCAGGAGCGCGCCCTCACCGCCGCGCCGCCCGAACTGGACATCGTCATGCTGCGCCAGCCCTCAACCGAGGAACTGGCCCCGCACCTGCCGGGGA
Source organism: uncultured Anaerolineaceae bacterium (assembly GCA_964639225.1). Lineage (GTDB taxonomy): Bacteria > Chloroflexota > Anaerolineae > Aggregatilineales > Phototrophicaceae > CAZXCK01. The sequence continues at coordinate 2,796 of CAZXCK010000012.1, forward strand.
CCGTCTACCTGATCTCCGAGCGGACGGGCGTCATCGACTCTGAGCTGCTGGCTGCGATGCCCGATCTTAAGCTGATTCTGCGCTTAGGCAGCATGACACACGACATCGACCTGGATGCTGCCCGTCGCGCGGGTGTCATCGTCTGCTATCAGCCGATGGTCGGCGTAATCCGGGTGGCCGAGCATGTCTTCATGCAGATGCTGGCGCTGGCCAAACGCCTGCACGATGGTGAGGCGACAGCCATCGCCGCCAGCACGCAGTGGGGCGAGAGCCGCCGCACCGACGAGGACACCTTTGCCTATAACTGGTCCAACCGGCAGGGCATCGACCAGCTTTACCAGCGGACGGTCGGTATCCTGGGCTTCGGCGAAATCGGTGTGGAGCTGGCGCGGCGGTTGGCGGGCTGGGGCTGCGACGTTCTGTACAACAAGCGGCGACCGCTGCCGGATGAGGTCGAAATGGCGCTCGGCATGCGCTATGCCGAGCGTGACGAATTGATCGCAACCAGTGATTATCTGGTGAACCTGCTGCCGTATTCGTCGCACACCGATATGAGCCTGGACGCCGCTGTTTTCGCCGCCATGAAGCCGGGCGCGTTCGTCGTCAGCGTGGGTAGCGGCAGCGTCATCGACGAGGCCGCGCTGGCCGGGGCGATACGGATCGGTAAGCTGGCCGGAGCCGCGCTGGACACCTACGAATGGGAGCCGATCCGGGCGGATAATCCGCTGATTGAGCTGGCGCGAACCGGCGAAAACGTCATCCTGACGCCACACACCGCTGCCGGCAGTTACACCGCGCAGATCGAAGACCGCGAGCGTGCCGAGGATTACGTCAAAATCGTGCAGCATATGCATGGCAAGCCTGTTGGTAATCGGCTGGTGTAGCATATGGCAGCGGAAATGACGAATCAGGTTGTCATTGTCACCGGCGGCGGATCGGGCATTGGCGCGGCGCTCTGCCAGGCGTTCGCGGCGGTGGATGCGTCTGTGGTGGTGGCAAATCGTACGCTCAGCAAAGCCGAAACAGTCGCCCGGAACATCCGCGATTCAGGTGGCGATGCTCTGGCCGTCGCCGTTGATGTGGCGCAGGGCGCCAGTGTGCAGGCGATGATCGCGGCGGCGGTGGCGCATTATGGCGGCGTCGATGTGCTGGTGAATAACGCTGGCATCAGCCCTTCAGGCACAGTTACGGAGATCAGTGAAACCGACTGGGACGAATGCCTGACTATCGACCTCAAGAGCATTTTCCTGGGCGCAAAGTACGCCATTCCGCACATGGAACGGCGCGGCGGTGGCGTCATCATCAATGTGGCCGGAACCATAGGCATCCGTCCGCTGCGAGGTAAAGCAGCCTACGCGGCGGCCAAAGCTGGCGCTATCAACCTGACGCGCGCCATCTCGTTGGATTATGCGCGGGAAAATATCCGCTGTAACGCGATCTGCCCCGGCTTTGTCGAGACTCCGCTGACCGCTACCGAAGATACCGCCGGGCGCGACGCTTTCCTGGACCAGTATCAGCCGCTGCCGGGTATCATCCAGCCGCAGGAAGTGGCGGCGCTGGCCGTCTATCTGGCTTCGGCTGCGGCTGTGCGCATCACCGGGCAGGTATTCGTCATCGACGGCGGCCAGCAGACAGGAATCTTCGCGTGAGTGTCATTGTCTGGGGAGGAGTGGCCCTGCCGGATGCGCATGCGCCAGTTGTAACGGGTTTTGCTGTTCATGTACGGGGCAGCCGCATCGAGGATACCGGCTCGCTCGCTGACCTGATGCGCCGGTACCCCGCCGCCGAAATAACCGGCGGTGATGAGTTTCTGCTCATGCCAGCGTTCGTCAATAGCCACGATCACGGGCGGGCGCTGGGAACCGCTTCGCTGGGCATAGGCGACGATCTGCTGGAAATCTGGCTGATCGGTCTGGGTTCGCTGCCGTCGATCCCTCCGCGACTGGCGGCCCAGTACGAAGGGTTACAGTTGATCCGCTCCGGTGTGAGTGCGGTTGCGCATAGTCATAATCCAGCCAGTTGGTCTGGCATGGCCGGTGAGCTGCCAGAGACCATTCGCGGCTACCGCGAAGCCGGTATTCGCGTCGCGCTGCATCCGCCGCTGGTGGATCAGAACAACCTGGTTTATGCTGGTGCCGAGTCGTTTGTAGCCGGGTTGCCATCTACACTGGCCGAAGCGGTGCAGCCGCTGCTTACACCCAATCCACTGAGCCATGACGAGTATTTTGCCCTGCTTGATGATCTCTATGAACGCCACCACGATGCGACCGGGCATTGGCTGCACATTCAGGTCAGTCCGGCAGGTGGTCAGTGGTGCAGCGATGAACTTATCCAGCGCGCCGTCGATTTTGCGCGCCGTCATCATACTCGCGTGCAGATGCACATGCTGGAAACGGTTTACCAGCGTGCTTATGCGCATAAGACGTGGGGCAGGAGTTTCGTCAGCCATCTGGAAGACATCGGCGCGCTGGGGAACTGGCTGACGCTGGCGCACATGGTCCATCTGGACGACGGCGATTTCATGCCGCTCATCGAGAACGATGTGAGCGTGGTCCATAATCCGAGCAGCAATCTGCGTTTGCGCAGCGGCATCGCGCCGGTGGCAAAGCTGCTGGGGGCGGGCCTGCGCCTTGCCGTTGGCCTGGACGGGCACGGCCTGGACGACGATCAGGATTACCTGCGCGAACTGCGGCTGGCATGGACGCTTGGCAACCATCCGGGTGCGGGAACGGCCTCGCTTGACGCGCGGACCGTGCTGGAGATGGGTACGTCGGCAGGCGCGGCGGCGACGTTCGGCGCGGATGTACCGCTGGGTAAGCTGCAATCGGGTTATCTGGCCGATCTGATACTCGTCAACTGGCGTGACGGCGTTTGTGGCCCCTGGATGCCGCCGCATCTTCCCGAACCGGATTATGTGCCAGATTTTCTGCTGCGTCGCGCCGTGAAACAGAATGTCCACAGCGTTATGATTGGTGGTGAGTGGCGTCTGCGTAATGGTCTGCATGTCCATCTGGACGAAAACGAAATCAGCAGCGCCATCCGCGAAGCACTGGCCGAACAGCCGCCGCCGTCGCAGCGTCCAGACAGCCGCCTGCTGGCGCAGCTCGCGCCCTACCTGCGCCGTTTCTACAGCCAGTGGTAGCCTTTTATTCGCCGGCGGGATTCATGCCCTGCCAGCGCGTGAACAGATCGTTATCTAACTCGATGTCGAGTAGATCCAGCATACGGTTGACTGTCTGGTTGATGATGTCGTCAATCGTCTGCGGCAAATGGTAAAAAGCGGGTACCGGCGGCGCGATGATGCCGCCCATCTCGGTGATGCGCGTCATTGCCTGCAGGTGACCCAGGTGCAGCGGCGTCTCGCGGACCACCAGCACCAGCCGCCGCCGGTCTTTGAGAGTGACATCGGCGGCGCGCAGCAGCAGATTGTCGCTGTACGAATTGGCGATGCCGGCCAGCGTTTTGATCGAGCACGGCATCACGATCATGCCCGCTGTCTGGAACGACCCGGACGAGATCGCCGCCGCAATATCGTTGATAGGATAGGTAACATCGGCCAGCGCGCTGACCCGCTCCATTGTATAACCGGCTTCATGCCAGGCCGTCTGTTTGGCCGCCCGGCTGACGACCAGATGAGTCTCGACATCGGCCACCGTTCGCAGAACTTCGAGCAGGCGAATCCCGTAAATCGCGCCAGACGCGCCTGACATACCGATCACCAACCGTCGCTGCATCGTCGTGTTCCTGTGTTTTTCCGGTAGAATCGTTAAACAATAGGGTAGTTGCCTACCTCGCGGGCGGTTTCCAGCATCGCCAGGTAGTACTCTGGCTTGACGGCTGGGTGTACCGAGTTGCTCGTCGAGAGCATAAACCCGCCGCCAGGCGCGGCAGCGCGGATGACCGCCTCTGTCTGTTCGCGCACTGCCTCGACCGGGCCGCTGACCAGTACAGTCGAACAGTCCACGTTGCCGATCAGAGTCAGGCGATCGCCATAATCGCGCTTGAGCCGGGCGATATCCATCCCGGCATGTGGCTCGATGGCATGTAAACCATCTACTCCGGCTCCAATCATACCATCGATCAGCGAGTTCACGTTGCCATCGGTATGCTTGACATAGGGCACGCCGTAGCGGTGGCACAGATCGGTGATCTGCTTGATGCGCGGGAACACAAATTCATCAAAATGCTGCGGCGAAAACAGCGGACCGCGTGCCGCAGCCCAGTCGTAGCCGCCATGCACACCATCGACGCCACGCTCCAATGTGGCTTCCAGCAGTAGCAATGTGTCGCGCAGACGGGCGTCCAGATAGCGGTGAATCAGGTCCGGTTCGAGCAGCAGTCCAATCAGAAAGTGTTCGGCCCAGCAGAATGTCGAGCCGATCTCGACATCGGCAGCGCCCATCACAAAACGACCCTCACCACCCAATTCTCTGACCATCGTATCAACTGGCTCAAAATCCCAGTCATCCAGGCGGGTGGGGTTGGCTTCCAGATATTCGGTCAGGCGCGCCAGTGCTTCCAGCCCGTTCTGGCGCAGTGACGAGTTGACCTCGTCGTAGGTGTCGCTGTATGCGCTGTACTGGTAGAGTGTCCACTGGCCCAGCTCTGTGTTCTCAACACGCCAGGTGTGGTCGTCGATCTGCTGCGGCACTGCTGGCGTGCGGGGTACCGGGTAGGCATTAGGATGTACATCGAGGTCCAGCTTGCGCCACAGCTCGATTTCATCAGCGATGCGCTGCCGGTGAAATTCCACATAGCGACCTTCTGCGATGGCGGCGTTCTGCAACACGCCGCGTACCCGACCACCAAAACCACACAGAGTCGGACGTCCCAGCACATGGGCTGCCGTCGGGTTGTCGATGGTCAGCTCAAAGAGGGGCACGCGGTCGGGTTCGTGATGATTAAAAGCGCAGCGGACACGTTCTTTGCTGTTCATGTTGTTTGCTCTGTTTTCGTTAGGATAAGCCAGCCAGTTTTCTGAGTGTCTGCACGGCAGCGCGACATTCGCGCAGCAGGGCGTCTTCGTCGAGCGCCAGCACGCGCCCGGCGCGCATGAGCACTTCGCCGCCGGCGATGACCGTATCGACGTCGGAGCCGTGCGTCGCCAGTGCCAGCGTTGCTGAAACATCGTGAACGGGCATAGCGCGGGCATGGTTAAGATTGACCAGCACCACATCGGCGGGAGCACCAGCGGCCAGTGTGCGCCCATCCAGGGCCATCATGAGCGCTGCTTCTGGCGAGATCGCCTGCGGGTCCAGCGTGGCAACTCGTGCCAGGCATAGCGCCTGTTTGAGCGTCTCGAAAATATCCTGGGTGTCGTTGCTGGCCGGGCCGTCGGTGCCCAGGCGCAACCGCAGACCGGCGCGGTGAAGGTCCGCCAGGGGCGCGATGCCCGAACCTAGCACGGTGTTGCTCACCGGGCAGTGAACCACCAGCGCGCCGCGTCGGGCCATCAGGTCGATTTCCGCTTCATTGACCCAGACGCTGTGGACGATCTGTGTGTAAGCATCCAGCACGCCCAGCGAGTCCAGCCATTCGATGGGACGCAGGCCGGTCTCGTCGAGCGTCATCTGCACCTCGCTCTGGGTCTCAGCGACGTGGATATGCGTCAGCGCGCCATATCGCCGGGCCATTTCATGGGTGCGGCGCAGGGTGTCGCCGGAGCAGCGCCAGGGGACCAGCGGCCCGTTGCTGATCGAGATGTGGGTGTGTCCGGCCCATCGCTGGAAAAGCCGTTCCAGGTCGGCCAGAATCGGGTCAGGCGTTTCGGCATACGCGCCGCGATCGGCCCATGACCGGGCGATGGTCAGACGCAGGCGCACGGTCTCGGCGGCGCTGCTGACAGCGTCCGTGTGGGCCGGGGTACTGGCGACTTTATGATGGTTGACCACGCTCGTTGCGCCACAGCGCAGATTCTCGACCAGTCCCAGCAGCGCCGCCAGATGCAGAATCTCCGGTGTCATGGCCTGTTGCAGCGGCCAGATGACTTCTTTGAGCCAGGCCAGTAGCGGACGCCCGGCTGCCAGCCCGCGCATGAACGTCTGACTGAGGTGCGTATGCCCGTTGACCAGGCCCGGCAGCACCGCCATATGGCGGGCGTCGATGACGGTGTGCGCCTGCTGCATCGTTTCGGCAGGCGGTGAACCTGTGCCAACCGCCTCGATTATGTCGCCGGCGATCACCACATAGCCAGGGGTTACCCAGCCCTGAGATGTCAGCACAGCGCCGTTGTGAATGACGATTCTGCTGTGTGTCACCATAACCGTTATCCTTGTCCAGTCTGGTACTCAGACCAGCGCCCGGCCACCATCGACGAAGTACACGCTGCCGGTCACAAACTCGTTCCTGAGCAGAAACGCGGCCAGTTCGGCCACATCATCCGGTGAGCCGACTCGCTTCAGCAGCGACTTGTCCTCGGCCCACTGGCGTTTCTGCGGCGGGGCATCATCTGGCAGCAGTACCGTCCCCGGCGCGATGGCGTTAACGCGCACCGTCGGGGCCAGTTCTACCGCCAGCGATTTGGTCAGCGAGACCAGCCCGGCCTTGCTGGCGGCATGGTGGGCGTAGTCCGGCCACACCTGAAAAGCTGACAGGTCGGTGATGTTGATGATCGCACCGTGGCCCTGTTCCAGCATCGCCGGGGCGACGGCCTGCGCGCACAGGAACGGCCCCTTGAGGTTGACGGCCAGCGCCAGGTCCCAGTCGGCCTCCGTGATTTCCAGCAGGGGCGCGCGCAGCCACACCGAAGCGTTGTTAATCAGCGCGTCGATGCGCCCGAACGTCGCCAGCGTGGTCTGGGCCATGTCCTGAATCTGCGCGGCGTCGCGCATCTCGACCGGCAGAGCCAGTGCTTTTGCGCCGCAGGCGTCAAACGCGCTCTGTGCTTCCTGCCAGGGTTCGCCGGGCAGATAGGTGAAAGCGATATGCGCGCCCTGTTCGGCGAGATGGTGGGCGATATGACGGCCCACGCGCCGCGCCGCCCCGGTGATGAGAATGACTGCTCCGTTTAGCTCCATGTCATGTGCCATTCAGTTCGTTAACGGATAAACAGCGCCAGCGGCTGCTCGATGAGCTGGCGCACGCGCGCCAGGAAGCGCGCCGCTGGTGCGCCGTCCACCAGCCGATGATCGAACGACAGACTCAGCGCCATCATATCGCGCAGGACGATCTGTCCATCGATGCCCACCGGCCTGGCGACAATGCGCCCCACACCCAGGATGGCGCACTCCGGCGGGTTGATGATGGGCGTGAAAGCGTCAATGCCGTACATACCCAGATTCGTGATCGAGAACGTGCCGCCGGTCAGATCGTCGGGTTGGCTGCGCCCGGACTGTGCGCGTTCGGCCATCGCTCGCAGTGACTGGTTGATCTCGCTCAGGGTGGCGCGGTCGGCGTCGTGGATGACCGGCACCAGCAGGCCGCGCTCGGTATCGACAGCCACACCGATATTGATCTGAGGCTGCTGCTCGATGCCGGTCTCGGTGAGTTGTACGTTCATGTAACGGAACTCGCTCAGGGCACGTGCGACTACCAGCACCAGCAGCGCGTCGTAGGCGATTTTCTCGCCAAGTTCGGCACCCGCCTGCTGCCGCACTGCCACCAGTTGGGTGGCGTCGGCTTCGCTGGTGAGCGTCACCTGCGGACGCTCGCGCCAGCCTTGCGCCAGCCGTTCAGCGATGATCCCGCGCAGCCCGGTCAGGCCGGAGGGCGTCGGTGACCCGGTAGAAACGGACTGAGTCGCGTGCTCCAGGTCGGCGCGCATGACGCGCCCCTGTGGGCCACTGCCCCGCACCTGCGCCAGATCGATACCTTTCTGATCGGCGACGCGCCTCGCCAGCGGGCTGACTTTGACGGCGTGCCCAGGCGCTGCGCTGGCAGCGACGTCGGCGCTGACGATCATTCCACGCGGACCACTTCCCCTTACGCCGCGCAGTGACAATCCGCGCTCACGAGCCAGCGCGCGTGCTTTAGGTGAAGCGCGCACGTCGCCATTGCCTGGCAGCGGAGTGGCGACAGTCGGCGTAATTGCTCTCGCCCGATCACCCGCAGCGGCTTGTGGCTGTGCGGGCGGCGCTGGGCTGTCGGCGTCGCTCCCGCCGATCTCGGCGACCGGTGTCTGCACGGCTACGGTCTGCCCCACCGGGACCAGAATGGTCAGCCTGCCGCTGGTGGGCGCTTCCAATTCCAGCGTGACCTTGTCGCTCTCGAACGTGAATAGATTTTCGCCTTTTTCGACGAATTCGCCGTTGGCCTTGTGCCACTCGATGATGGTCGCCTCGGTCATGGTCAGGCCTAGCCGGGGCATGACGACGATCTGACGTGATTGTGAGTCGGTCATGAAAACACCTTGTTATGTGCCTGATTTTGGTTTGTGGCGGGCGCGATAGTGTTCGATATAGCGCATGCCAAAGGGATCGCTGTTAGTCAGGAAATCAATCGCCCGCACCGACTCGATCAAGCCCTCGGTGGCGGGGTCCACCAGGGCGGCGTTGAGTCCCCAGGGAATCGCCGCGATGAGATAAGCGAGGTCGATGCGTGTCGGCAGAGGCATACCAAAACCAGCGTTGCCGATACCCAGCATGGTCGCCAGCCCCATCTGGCTGACAGCGCGCGTGGTTTCCAGCGTGACACGCATCGAATCCGGTTCGGCGGAGCTTGCCAGGCAGATGGTATCCACCACGATATCATCACGCGGGATGCCGTGACGCTCGGCAGCCGCCAGGAAGATTTCGAGTTCCTCTATACGGGCAGCGACGGTGCGCGGCAAGCCATGTTTGTGGCCGATTGGCATGGCGACGACCGCCGCGCCGTATGCTCTGGCGATGGGCAGCAGTGTCTCGATAGAGTCCGTCTCGGCGGTGACGGAGTTGATGAGCGCCTTGTACGGTTGCAGGGCTTCCAGCGCCGCCGCCAGCGCTTCCGGGTGGCGCGAGTCCAGCGCGATAGGACAGCCGATGGCGTTGTGGATGGCGACAGCGATGCGCGGCAGCAGATCGACTTCATCCAGGTCGTCGTGATTGACGAGAATATCGACCATATCGACCCCGACTGCCTGGCCCCGGCGCGCCAGTTCCAGCAGCCGATCGATGCGGCCCGCTTTCAACTCGGCCAGCACGTCGGCGCTCTGGTCCATGACGCGCAGTTGATCGTTAATCAGTACCGTCGGCTGGCCGTGTCCGATGTGCAGGTCGCCGATGCGCGACGTCAGCTTAACCATGCGCGAAAATCTCCCGGACATGACGCAGCGCCGCCGCTTCATCGGTTGATGGGTAGAACTCCATCCCGATGAGGCCGTCGAATCGCAGTTCGCGCAGCTTGCGGGCGATGTTATGAAAGTTGATCTCGCCGGTGCCCGGTTCCTGGCGCGTGGGCACATCACCGATATGAACAGTCGGATACAGGCCGTGATAGGCTTCCAGTCCGTAGATCAGGTTTCCGGCTGTGCGCTGCTGGTGGTAGCAGTCGAACGCCAGCTTAAGCTGCGGGTGATTCAGCCGCCGCACCACGTCCGCCGCCTGATCGTGCGTATGGATGAACACCCCGCCCTGAATATGAAACGTATTGAGCGCCTCGAACCACAGCACGACGTTGGTCTTTTCGACCAGCTCCAGCACTTTGCCCAGGCCATCGACCAGGTTGGCATACATCTGGCCAGGTGTATAGTCGCGGGTCAGGGGCGCGATCCACTCTGCGCCACCGGGCCGCAGATCGACCTGGTTGGAGAAGACAAACAGGTGCGGGATGTCGAATCGTCGTGCCATCTCAAGCGATTCGGCCCAGGCTTCCAGGCATCGCCCATGATCGCCGGCATCCACCAGATTCCCCGGCTGCGGGTCGAATGTCGAGTTGATGATGCAATTATGCCGCTGGCATTCGGCATAGATGTCGGCCATGGGCCGTTCGCGCCACAGCCACACGTCCAACCGGCGCACGTCGAGTGCGGCGAAGCGTTCGACCCGCTCGACAATCGGCAGGTCGCGGAACCAGAAGTCCAGATACCCGGTAAACTCCATCGTGCATCCTCGCTTTATGACATCAGCAGCCCACCGTCGATCTCAATCGACTGGCCGTTGATGTAACGCGCCTCGTCCGATGTCAGGAACGCTGTCAGTGCCGCTACTTCTTCCATGCTGCACAGGCGTTTCATGGGATTTTGTTCGGCCATATCCTTAAGAAAAGTACCTGGCTGCCAGCCTTCTTCGGCGCATACCTGCGCATCGACTGCCCGCAGCATGTCGGTGTCGGCGTGGCCCAGGCAGACGGCGTTGCAGTTGACGTTGTAAGCGCCCAGCTCCTGCGCGATGGAGCGCATGAGTCCCAGCGCGCCGCTCTTGGCGGCGGAATAAGCGGCGGTCGCCGGCCAAGACGTTTTACCCGCCATCGACGACTGGATGACGATGCTGCCGCCGCGCTGTCCCATCATTACCGGGGCGACCCCCCGGCAGGCCAGCATGACACCGGTCAGGTCGATGTCGATGACAAGCTGCCAATCCTTGAGCTGGAGTTCGGTCAGCGGCGCAGCGCGGTAGATACCCGCGTTGGCCACCAGCACATCGACGCGCCCCCAGCGGTCCAGCACCGCCGCGATGGCATCTGATACACTGCGCTCGTCGGCGACGTCGCAGCGCGCCGCCATGCCGCCGAGTTCACGGGCGGTGGCTTCGGCGGCATCCAGATTGATGTCGAGTATGGCGATGCGCGCCCCTTCGCTGGCGAATCGGTCGGCGCAGGCGCGACCGATGCCCTGTGCCCCGCCGGTGATGACGACGACACGATTATCAAAGCGCCGCATCATGATTCGCCTCGCACAAAACGGACTGCCGCGATGATGTCCTCGGTGTTGGGCAGCACGTAGTTTTCAAGCATTGGATTGTAGGGCAGGGGCACGTTTCTAGCGCCCACGCGCATAATCGGCCCGTCGAGATATTCGACCGCTTCTTCTGCCAGCATGGCGGCGATCTCCGCGCCCGGCCCGGCCCGTTTGTGCGCCTCGTGAGCGATGACCACACGCCCGGTTTTGGCGACGGACTCGATGAGGGTGGCTTTGTCCAGCGGAATCAGCGTGCGCGGGTCAACAACCTCGACACTGACACCTGCCTCGGCTAGTTTCTCAGCGGCCTGCATTGCTTTGTCCACCATCGAGCCGATGGCGATCACGGTGGCGTCGGTCCCTCGGCGGCGCACGGAAGCCTGACCAAAGGGCACGCAGAAGTCGGCGTCGTCGGGGACGAGGCCGGTCCTGGCATAGAGCATCTTGTGTTCGAACATCAGCACCGGGTCCTCGCCACGAATGGCGCTCTTGAGCAGTCCCTTGGCGTCTGCGGGGGTAGCCGGCACGACGATCTTGATACCGGGAATATTCATAAACCAGGACTCGGCGCTCTGCGAGTGCTGGGCCGCCGCCGAACCGGGCGCGCCGCTGGTGGCGCGGATGGTCAGCGGGACGTTGGCCTTGCCGCCGCTCATGTAGCGGGCTTTGGCCACCTGATTCACTAGTTGATCGCCAGCGCACATCAGGAAGTCGGCGAACATGATCTCCACCACCGGACGCATACCCATCATGGCCGCGCCCAATCCAGCGCCGATGATGCCAATCTCGCTGATGGGCGTGTCCAGCACACGCTCCGGGCCAAACTCGTCGAACATGCCCGCCGAGACGCCCCACACACCACCGAACGCGCCCACGTCCTCGCCCATGAGGAACACCGCCGGGTCGCGGCGCATTTCCTCACTCAGTGCTTCGCGGACGGCTTCAGAGTACGAAATCTCGCGCATTGTCGTCTCCATCAGAACACCAGCCCATCGTGTGTGTCACCATAGACACCTTCCAGGGCGACTGGCGGATCAGGTTGTTCGCTGGCCGCCGCGAAGGCGACCGCCTCATCAAGCTGGGTGATGACATCGCCGGTGATGGTCTCCAGTTCGCCATCGTCGAACAGCCCGGCATCGACCAGCCGCCGCTTAAACGCTGGGATCGGGTCGCGCTGTTTCCAGGCGTCCATTTCGTCGCGTGTTCGGTAAATCATCGGGTCGCCTTCGTAGTGGCCGCGATAGCGATAAGTCTTGCCCTCGATGAACGTCGGCCCTTCGCCGTTACGTGCGCGCTGCGCTGCTTCGCGGGTGGCTTCGTAGACGGCTATCACGTCATTCCCGTCTACGATGACGCCGGGGAAACCGTAGCCCTCAGCGCGGATCGCCAGGTCGGCGACCGGCGCCTGCATGTGCTGCGGCGTGCCTTCGCCATAGAGATTGTTCTCGCACAGGAAAATCACGGGCAGCTTCCACAGTCCGGCCATGTTGGCCGCCTCGTGGAACGCGCCCTCGTTGACCGCGCCATCACCGAAGAAAGCCACCGCCACGCGCGGCTGCTTGCGCATCTTAAACGAAAGTCCGGCCCCCACTGCGATGGGGATACCCCCGGCGACGATGCCATTCGCGCCCAGGATGCCCAGGTCGAAGTCGCTCATGTGCAGCGAGCCGCCTTTGCCGATGTTGTAGCCGGTGCTGCGAGCGGCCAGTTCGGCCATCATGTAGCTGGGGTCGCCGCCCTTGCCGATCAGGTGTCCGTGCCCCCGGTGCGTGCTGGTGATGACGTCATCCGGTTCCAGCGCCAGGCACGCGCCGACAGCGGTCGCTTCCTGCCCCACGCAGGAATGGATGAAGCCCGGAATCAGGCCGCTGCGCCTTTCTTCGATGGCGCGCAGTTCAAACTCGCGCACCAGCGTCATGCGGCGGAACAACTCCGCCAGCAGATCACGCGGGTAGGCGTTCAGGTCAATGCTGGTTGTGTCCATATGCTGTGCCATGATTCCCCTCGCTAATCCAGCGATATCCAGACGGCCTTCACTTCGCTGAAGGCGTCGATGGCGTATTTGCTGTTGTCTCGTCCGTAACCGCTCTGCTTAAAACCACCGAAGGGCGTGCCAGAGTCGAACAGGTTATAGGTGTTGACCCACACCACACCAGCTTTGATGGCTGCTGCCAGCCGGTGCGCGCGCGCGACGTCGCGCGTCCATACGCCTGCCGCCAGCCCGTAGACGCTGTCGTTGGCACGGGCGATGAGTTCTTCTTCAGTGTCGAAGGGATAGACCGGCAGCACCGGCCCGAAGATTTCTTCGTGTGTCACCGGATGATCGTCCGGCACACCGGTCATAATGGTCGGCGGCAGATAGTAACCGCCGTCTGGCAGGTCGCCACCGGTCAGGCGCTCGCCGCCGCACAGCATCTGCGCGCCGGATTCGCGGGCCGCCTGGACGTAGCCCATGATGATGTCGAACTGAGCGCGGTCGATGACCGGGCCGAACTCGGTTTCCGGGTCCAGGGCAGGGCCGGTGTGCGCTTTCTGCGCCAGCGCCAGCAGACCGTCCAGCACCTGCTCGAAAACAGGCCGCTGCACGTACAGCCGGGAACCGGCAACGCAGCTCTGGCCGGTGTTGCCGAACGCGGCCATAAACGCGCCGGGTATAGCTGCGTCCAGGTCGGCATCGGCGAAGATGGTGTTAGGAGCTTTGCTGCCCAGTTCCAGCGCCAGCCGCTTGATGTTCACCGCAGAATTTCGAATGATGCTCTGGCCGACCTCGGTTGAGCCGGTGATGGCGACTTTGTCTACCTGCGGGTGAGACGACAGCGCCTCGCCGATGATTGCGCCGGAGCCAGTCACCACGTTGAACGCACCAGCAGGCAGACCAGCTTCCAGTGCCAGTTCGCCCAGTCGAACCGCCGCCAGCGTGGCCTGCTTGGCCGGTTTGAGGATAACGGCGTTGCCACACGCCAGGGCGGGCGCGCTCTTCTGCATGGCGTGGATCAGTGGATAATTCCAGGGGATAATAATGGCTACCACGCCCACTGGCTCGCGCCGCGTGTACACGAATTTGCCGGGGATAGACACCGGATGCGTCTCGCCTTCGATTTTGCTGGGCCAGCCCGCGAAGTGATAGACCTCGTCGGCGGCAACGAAGGCGTCAATGTGTTGGGTGTGGTGGATAGGCTTGCCGTTTTCCAGCGACTCAAGCTGTGCCAGTTGGTCGTTATTAGCTTCGATAAGTTCTGCCCAGCGTCGCAGCAGCCGTTCGCGCTGGGCCGGGACCATCGTCGCCCATTCGCCGGTTAGGGCGTTCCGCGCTGCCTGTACCGCCAGATCAACATCGTCCGCGCTGCCGGCATAGACGTCACACAGCGCCGCGCCATCCGATGGGTTATAGGCGGTAAACGTCTGCCCGGACTGCGATGCGACAAGCTGGCCACCAATGACCATCTTCTTAGGTGAGTTGCTCAGAAAGGTTTGTGTATCCGGATGTAATGCCTGAAGTGCCATATGATCCTCAATATCTTTTGCGTTCGTAATACTTTCGAGATTATTCTGCTTTGGCCCACAGTCGCCGTGCCTGTTCACGGGTGCGGGCGATGAGCTGCGCCATATCCGTGCCGGTCACCTCGCTGGATTGCACGCGCACGGCTCCATCAACCAGCACAGCTCGCACATCATGATCGTTGCGATACAGTACAAGCTGCTCGTACAGGTTGTGTGCGGTGGGCGGCGTGGGTAGGGTGGTCAGGTCGATGAGCTGCATGTCGGCCTTCCAGCCGCGCGCCAGCCGCCCAACACCGTTGAGTCCCAGCGCCTGCGCGCCGCCCTCGGTGGCATGAAACCACACCTGGTCGGCAGGCATCACACGCGGGTCGCAGTGGTTGGCTTTGTGGATCAGGAACGCGCCGCGCACGACTTCGAAGAAATTGTCGATGTAGCCGTCGCTGCCCAGCCCAACGGTCACACCAGCGTCGGCTAACTGCGGTACCGGCGCGATGCCGCCGCCGACCTCACAGTTGGATAGTGGCATATGCGTCATGCGAATGCCGCGTTCGGCCATCAGCTCGATTTCCGCCTGGTCGATCTGCACGCACTGCGACGCCAGCATATCCGGCCCGGCGACGCCCAGGCTGTCGTAATACAGCAGCGGGCGCTGGCCAAAGTGCTTCAGCGTGTAATCCGGTTCGTGTGTGCCCTCGGCACAGTGCATATGAACGGGGACGCCATGTTCTCGTCCCAGCTCGAATGCCTGTCGGATGAAATCCGCCGAGCAGGTGAAGGTGGTGTGAAAGCATATCAGGCCGGATACCAGACCGGCCTCATCGGCCTTGACGGACTCGATGAGTTCGACATTCTCGCGCAGGCCAAGCTGACCGTTTTCCTTGCTGACGCGCTCGGTAGCCTCAAATGACAGCACACCCCTTATACCGTGCCGCTGGACGATCTCCGCCTGTACGGGCAGTACGCCGGGCACGGCGTGGGGCGCTTCGGTGCAGTCGTAGAAGCTGGTGACGCCGCTCTTCAGCATCCGGGCGCATTGTAAATCGGTGGCGGCGGCGATCATGGCGTGGTCCAGCCCATCCTCGACCAGCGGCCACCAGAACTGTTTGAGAAACGCCCAGAAGTCCGATGGCGCGCGATGCAGCGGGATGCCGTGCGCCAGCACGCCATACAGATGTGAGTGCGCGTTGACAAACCCCGGTGACAATACCTGCCCGGCGGCGTCCCACAGAGAGTCGTCCGGGTACTGCTGGCGCAGGTCAGCATGAGGGGCCACATCGGCGACCCGGTCGGCGACGACGCGCACGCCCCAGCCTTCGCGTGGCGCCTCGGTGGCCGAGGTTATCAGCCAGTCGGGTAAGATGATCGTATGGGTCACAGCATCTCCTCAGTTTACAGGGCAGGCGGCGTAATGACCGATAACCAGACGGCATCTTCGTCTTTTGAGGCACACGTCAGCGTGTGCAGTTCCGCCCCGGCGAAGAACACACTATCGCCGGATTCCAGCACCATATCCTCACCACCAATGCCGACGTGCAGCCTGCCCGACAGGACGAAAATGCATTCTTCAGTGGGAACTTTCAGCCGGCGAGCGACATTTCCCGAACGGGGCGAAAGTCGCCCCAGCACAACTTCCATCTGGCGGTTAAGGTCCGGTGTGAGCAGTTCATAGGCTACTCGGTTATCCGCCAGGCTCAAATGAGGTCGTGACCCTTTGCGCAGCACGTAGACTGTTTCTTCGTCCGAACTCGAATACGCTTCAGCCGACAGAAAAAATAAAATCTGCACGTCCAGTGCCTCGGCGATTTTGCGCAGGGAATCCAGCGAAACGTTCGATTCACCGCGTTCAACCTGGCTCAGAAATGATGCCGACAGGCCAGTGCGGCGGGCGATCTCGCGCAGGCTCACCCCCAGAACCTGTCTCCGAGCCTGCATCCGTGTGCCAATACTGATTTGAGTACTCATATCGCCTTCCTGCTTTGCACGAATCCTGTATCCGAGTATACGCCGGTCTGCGTGGATTGGCGCGTTAATCCACATCTCGGTTTACGCAGGACTTCAACCTGCCGGGCAAAGCAAGGTGCTGGTGAGTCGCCGGTTGGTATCGGGGACGCGCCAGTTCCGAGGACAGCCAAAAGATGGTTGCGGCACATGGTGGACGCAGAGAAAAATAAACCACAAAGAATTGCTTTGTTCGACAAGGCAGTTTTTGTTTGAGTGTAAGCCATGCTGTGCTTCCCTGTGAAGTGATGGCGAGCACTTTTGTATAGTGACACTTTACACCCATTGTAAACCATCGTATCCTATAATGCTGCAAATAAGTCCAATCTGATCATTTATTTCATGAGTAAAGCCAATGGAAAAGATCCGCGATTTACGTAGTTTTATGCAGCATCTGGAGCGTGCGGGCAGGCTGACGCGCATCAGAAAGCCGGTCAGCCTCACGCACGAGTTGGCGCATGTCGCCGCCACCATCGCCCGTCAGAGTGGTAACGCCGTTCTGTTCGAGTCGCCGGAAGTTTCCGACTGGCCGATTTTCGCCGGCGGCATCTCGTCTCAGGAAAGCGCGGCTATTGCCCTGGGCTGCGATGTCAGAGACGTGACGACGGTAATGGGGCGTGCTCTGGACCCGGCTAATGCCATCCCCACCCGCGCCGAAGACGATGCGCCCTGGAAACAGCATGTCATCACCGGTGACGACATCGACGTGCGTAAGATTCCTATCCCCACCCACGCGCAGCACGATGGCGGGCCTTTCATCACCGGCGGTGTTACGGTCACCCGCGACCCAATCAGCGGGCGGGGCAACCTGTCTTACAACCGGATGCAGGTTTTAGGACCGCGCACGATGGGTTTCAACGTTAACGAATGGCGCCATGTGATGCAGTTCTACAAAGTACATCAGGAACGTGACGAGCCGCTGCCGGTTGCCATTTCGATTGGGCTGGACCCGGCGGTGATGATTGGCGCGGGCGCGCGTTACGACGACGACGAACTGCTGATCGCCGGGGCCATTCGTGGTGAAGGTGTACCGGTGTGCAGGGGCGTGACGATCGATATCGACATCCCGGTGTATTCAGAGATCGTCATTGAGGGCTATCTGCCGCCCCACCGCCGGCAGGCCGAGGGGCCGCTGGCCGAATTTCATGGATATTACGGCGAATTGTGGGAAAGCCCCATCTTCGAGGTGACGGCCATCTGTTACCGCGAGAATCCCATCTTCCAGACGATCATTCCTGGCTGGTCGGAGCACATCTACATCGGTAACGTACTGCCCCGCGAGCCACTGCTGCTCCGTTTTGTCCAGCACGTCAGCGCAAACGTAAAAGGACTGCACATCCCGCCTTACAGCAACGGCTTCTCGGCCATCGTGCAGATCGACAAGTCCAACCCCGGCGAGCCGAAAAACGTGGCGTTGGCGGC
>CAZXCK010000012.1:20626-55016 GCA_964639225.1 uncultured Anaerolineaceae bacterium
CCGGTTGATCTTCAGGATTATCTGTCGTCTTAGGACGCCGCTCGCGTCTGTGCAGAAAGGAACGCTCACATGCCTCAACAACGCATGGCTCTGTATATGCAGGACAAGCATGACATGCGCTACGAATTGGAGATCGCCCGTTACGCCGAGGAACGCGGCTTTTCGGAAATCTGGCAGGCGGATACGCGCCTGGCCCGCGACTGCGTGGTGATGATGAGCGCCTTCCTGACGCATACGCAGCATTTGCGCATCGGTTCTGGCGTGCTGCCCATCTGGACGCGCAATCCGGCGGTGATCGCCGCGACATGGAGCAGCATGTGGGAGTTGGGCGGCAAAGTCGATGGCCGGGGCCGGGTCATGCTGGGCCTCGGCGCGTGGTGGGAACCCATCGCCAGTCGGGTTGGTGTCACTCGTGAGCGTCCGCTGGCCGCCATGCGTGAGCATATCGACGCGCTGCGCCAGTTGTTTACAATGGAAGAAGTGACCTATCAGGGCGAATTCGTCAAACTGGACCGCATCCGGCTGGATGTGGCTTTTGGCGATACATCGCCGCGTGATATTCCGCTGTACATCGGCGCGACTGGCCCCAGAATGCTGGAACTGGCCGGCGAAATCTGCGATGGCGTGGTGCTGAACTACGTCGTCTCGGTGGATTACATCCGCGAGGCGGTGCGTCTCGTGGAGCAGGGCGCGAAATCGGCTGGCAAGACTCTCGATGATGTGGACCGGCCCGAACTGATCGTGTGCTGCCTGTCTGACGATGACCCGGCGGCAGCCATGGCCGAGGGCAAAAAGCTGGTCGCCTATTATCTGGCGACCGAGCCACACATCATGAAGGCCAGCGGTGTCGATGAGGAACTGCTGGAGCGAGTGCAGTCGATCATGAGCTGGCCGGCCACCGAAGCCGATTACATCAGAGCGAGTCAGGTGATCCCCGACGATGTGGTGCGTGAACTGATGGCGGTGGGTACATCCCAGCAATGCCGCGATAAGGTGCAGGAATATGTTGATGCCGGTGTGACGTGCCCCATTCTCTACCCGATGATGGACGATATCAAACCTGTGGTAGACGCCTTCGCCGACTTTGGGTGAGGTTGTACAGGCCTGCGAAATACACACGATACAACGAATTGTCCGCAACAGTGACGGGTGACATCATCGACCGTCACTGTTTTGTTTTGTTCGTTTGGCGCTTCAGTTACTGCTCAGTGTCCTTCACACACTGGCGTAAGGAATGCAGATTGGGTGACTGGTTTGTGCGTCAGCGACGATGTTCGCCTGCACACGAAAAACATCAGCCAGCAGATGATGCGTCAGTACGTCGGCGGGCTGGCCGTCAGCGACAATTGCGCCGCTGTTCAGCACAATCATGCGGTCGGCGTAGCGGGCGGCGTGGTTGAGGTCGTGTAGAACCAGAACCAGCGTCAGGCCGCATGAGCGGTTCAGCCCGGCCACCAGCTCCAGTATTTCGAGTTGGTGGCCGATATCCAGAAACGACGTCGGCTCGTCGAGCAGCAGAATTGGCGTGGACTGCGCCAGCGTGAGCGCGATCCACGCTCGCTGGCGTTCTCCGCCCGAAAGCTGACTCAACAGACGACCCGCCAGTGAAGCCATGTTGGTCGCGTTCAGGGCGTAATCGACGGCCTGATGGTCCTGGCGACGCAGCATCCGCAGCGGTCCGGAATGCGGGTAGCGACCCTGTTCGACGAGTTCTCTCACGGTGATACCGGCTGGTGTGCGCACTGTCTGCGGCAGAATGGCCAGACGTCGGGCGACAGCGGCGCTGCCCATGCGCTCGATTGGCTTGCCATCCAGATAGACCGTCCCAGAAGCCGGTCGCAACAGGCGCGCCAGCGTTTTGAGTAATGTCGATTTGCCGGAACCGTTTGGACCGACCAGCGCAGTGATTTCGCTCTGACGGATGGCCAGCGACAGCGACGACAACACCGGCTGCGTGCCATAGTTGACCGTGATGTCCCGTGCTTCCAGTATGTCGCGCATTTATGTCTCTTTTCGCAGCATCAGATACAGGAAAAACAACGCGCCCAGCATGGCTGTGACCGCACCAACCGGTAGATTGGGCGCACCGGCTTCGCTGGATGTGGTCGTCAGTAGGGTGATGGCCCGGGCGATGATGTCGGCCAGCAGCAGCAGACTGCCCGCGAGGACAGCGGTAAACGGAAACAGCCGCCGGTGATCGCCCCCAACGAGAGTCCGGGCGATGTGCGGCGCGATCAGGCCGATAAACGCGATACTGCCGACAATGGAGACCGCACCTGCTATCAGCAGCACGGCGATCAGCAGCAGCATAGCCCGCGTCGGCTCCACACGCACACCCAACCCCGCCGCCACGCCATCACCCAGATGCAGCGCGTTTGCCAGCGAAGCCGAGGCCAGTCCCAGTGGCAGCGCGATCAGCGCGAACGGTGCCAGCGTGTACCAGTGACTCCATACACGTCCATTCAGCGAGCCAATAAGCCAGTGCAGAATATTGCCCATATTCGCCGAGTCGATCAGCAGTACCAGCGAAGTCACCGAACTCAGCATAGCGCCTACCAGCACACCCGCCAGCACCAGTCGCAGCGGTGTTGTACCACCGCGCCAGCTCAGTGCGTAGACCAGTGCGCCCGTCGCCAGACCGCCGCCGGTGGCGATCAGCGGAACGATTGGGCCAGTGCCCTGCAAATGGTTTGGTCCGGCGACAGTCCATAAGACAGCGGCCAGCACCGCGCCGCTAAGAACGCCTGTTAAAGCCGGCGACGCCAGCGGATTGCGCGTAATGCTCTGTAAAATGGCGCCGGCCAGACCCAGCATGGCCCCTGCCGTCACCGCAATCAGCGCGCGTGGCAGGCGCAGGTCCCACACAATTGTGTGATGCAGCGGATCGGAAGGGGTTCCCAGCAAAGCCGCCATTACATCCAGTGGCGCGATGGCGACGCTGCCCACGCCGATGTGCATAATCGCCAGTAAGAGCATAGCCAGCAGACAAAGCGAAACCAGCAAGGGAAAGCGCATGGCTGGTGAGGCTTGCCGGATGCCGGTGTTTGGGGCGGTGGTCATGTATTGTGCCTGCCCAGTTCGCGGCGGATGAGTATGAGCAGCACCGGCCCACCGAACAACGTCGTAAAGATACCAACTGGCAACTCAACTGGAGCCAGTACGGTACGGGCGAATAGATCGGCGGCGGTCAGCAGCACCGCGCCCAACAGAGCCGCCACCGGCAGAACCAGCCGAGCGTCAGGGGTCGCCAGTATGCGCCTTGCTGCATGTGGTGCCAGCAGTGCTACGAAGCTGATCGGCCCAGCAACCGAAACCACAGATGCTACCAGTACAACGCTGATGACGAAAATCAGCAGACGCGCCCGGACGACCGGTAGGCCCAATCCTTCGGCGACTTCATCACCAAGCTGGAGCAGGTTTAGAGCGCGCGCGGTCATCAGCGCCAGCGGAATACCGATGACAGCCCAGGGCAGCACCTGATAGACTGACTCCCAGTTGCGGTTTGCCAGGCTCCCCACCATGAAGCGATACAAAAGCTGAATGTCGAACGGCTCGCCAAGGCTGATGGCGATGATGACCACCGCGTTGAGAAACGCCGTCATCGCCGCGCCAATCAATACCAGGCGCACCGGGTCGGTTTTGAGCGAAGCCGCCACCAGCAGCACGCCGCCAGCGGTTAATCCACCCAGCAGCGCCAGCAGCGGCATCAGGCTGTAGGCTACAGGAACACCAAAAATGGTTACGATCGCTACCAGCACCACCGCGCCCGATGATACGCCCAGAATACCCGGCTCCGCCAGCGGATTCCCCAGCGTATCCTGGAGCATCACACCGGCCAGGGCCAGCGATGCTCCGGCGATAACCCCCAGCAGCGCGCGCGGTAAGCGCAGATCATGCACCACAATATGCGCCAGCCGGTCACCGGACTGCACGGCGCTGTCATCAACAAATGGGCCTACGAAGAAAGGCAGCCGTTCTGGATCGCCAACGGCATCACGCGGTATAAACAATACGCGCGCCACCTCTGACACAGTCAGGCCGAGATCGCCGCTGGTTAACGACGCCATCACCACACCGGCCAGCGCCAGCACCAACAATCCGATTGTTATCGTAGTGGTTCTGTGGCGGGACGTGCATGGCGCCAGGCGCTGGGTGGTGATTGTCTGGGAAATCGTTGTCATAGGCATTGATGAAAGGCGGGTATGCCATAAGCCTCAGCATGCCCGCCACACATTTACTCGTCGGTTTCGGTGTCGTCTTCAGATGTTTCGTCAGTGTCTGTTTCGAATGCAAGCGGTTCCGGGAACACGTCGGGATACAGTGCTGGCATCGCCTCGTCGAGCGTGCGCGCCATCAGTGTGAGACCACGGCCACCACGCCAGACCCAGGGTTCGATCAGATAGACGCGCTCATTCTGGACGGCGCTGAGTTCCTGCCACAGTTCATTGGCTTCCAGCGCCTCAATCGCTTCTTCATTCAGACTGCGATCTTCGTTGTAGCCGCTGAAGAAAATGACATCCGGGTCAGCCACCAGGATCGACTCAAAGGTGAAATTGCTGTAGCCAAAGGCTGCCATGCCAGTAGCGTCTTCTGGCACCGTGAACGGGCAGGACGCGATCGCTTCCAGCATCAGGCAGGTCTGGCCGTTGGCGGCTTCCAGAAACATATTATCGCCCTGGGCCGCCCCGAACACAATCATCATGGTCAGGTCGCCCGGTACATCCTCATGATACGCTTCGAAGCGCTCCAGGAACGTCTCGGCGGCTGCTTCAGCTTCATCGCTGCGCCCGGTCATCAGCCCCATAGTCTCCACTTCGCTGATGGTGTCTTCGACTGTCGTCGGGTAGATGAGGAACAGCGGTGCGATGCTGCTGAAAGCTTCACGCAGCGCGTCGAAGAATCCTGCCTGACCGATGATGAGGTCCGGTCCCATCGCGGCGATCTGTTCAATATCGGGCTGCATGCCGCCGCTGATGATCGTCATATCCTCATCGATTTCGCCAAAGTACTGCTCAAAGGGTAGTGCCAGCAGATCGGTGATACCCGCAGGCTGCAAACCAAGCTGGTGCAGATGGTCAATGCAGGCGATGCTCAGACACAGGATGTCCTCAACCGGAGCTGCCAGCGTGATCTCAACGCCGGACTTGTCGGTAACCGTCAATGGAAACCCCTCACTGTCCTGAGACTGGCCTACAACAGGCACAATAATCAGCAGCAGTACCGCCAGTACAACAATAGGTTTCATGATATCGTCTCTCTTTTGGTTGAAACCAACGCGGCCCGCAGTATATCAGAAACTGCAAAAAACTACAAAAATCTACACATGTTTTGTCGATTCTAATGCTTGTCGCTTGGGCATTCGCTCGATGACACGGCGCGCTGTCTGCCGACCCTGGCGCACACAGTCGGGGACGGCCAGGCCGCGATATGAGCTGCCAGTCACCAGCAGATCATCGGGCAGCGCCGCTTCGATATCAGCCACATGCTCCAGATGACCGACACCTGCCTGCGCGTATCCGTTTATCCAGCGGAAAGCGCGGTAGCTGACCGGTGCGGCTTCAATTGCCAGCAGATCGCGGAGTTCAGCGCGCACGGCGTCCAGCAAAGCGTCATCGTCCATCTCGACCACCTGCGGTGCGCCGCCACCGACAAACACTTTAAGCAGCGAGTATCCCTCTGGTGCGGCCTGCGGGTCTTTGTTTGACGCGAATGTGATGGCGTCAATTTTCCGCTTCTCACGGCGTGGGATCATCAGACCGCGCATCTTCCCCAGCGACTCGGGCAGGTCGGCGCGGCGATAGAGCAGCGACACGGTGCCGATGTTGGTGTGCGGAATCGCACGCAGTGAGTCAGCGGCGTACGCAGCGACCGGCTCAACCAAATCTGCCGCGATGTTGGCCGGAACCGCCAGAATCACCGAATGAACGTTAAGACTGGTGCCATCGCCCAGTTCGACCTGATAGCCATCATCCAGCCGGTTCAGTTCGCGTACGGTCACGCCCGCCCGCAGATCGCCCGTAAGCTGTGCGACCATCTCGCGGACCAGAGTCTCGGTTCCACCAGCAAACGAGATGAAGCGCGGTCGCGGCGCTGCGCCACTGCGCCGTTCACGGCGAGCGGCGCGCATACGCCCTAGCAGACCTTTGAACAGTCCGCCGTAGGTGGCTTCCAGTTCGCGCATCACCGGTGATGTGGTGAGAATGCTCTGCGTGTTGGGGTCGGTGTTATAAATGCCGCCCAGGATTGGCCCAACCAACCGTTCCAGCGCTTCATCGCCCAGGCGACGGCGGGTGAAATCCGCCAGGGATTCGTCGCCATCGTCCGTTCGCGGTGTCACAAATGGCTCTTTGAGTAGTCGCAGCTTGCCGCGCCAGCTCATCAGCGGTGAAGTCAAAAACGCGAACGGTCCCAATGGCACAGCCAGTGGAATACCGTTAGTCAGAATATAGATGCCGCGCGCTTCGGCGCTGGCAGGTTTGATCTGATCGTGCAGGCCGAGTTCCAGTGCCAGGTCGTAGACCTCGGGCTTGCGCGTGACCAGCGCTTCGGGGCCGCCTTCAACCAGCGCGCCATCCAGCGACTCGGTGACGATCTTACCGCCCCAGCGTTCGCTCTTTTCGATCAAAGCATACGGGATGTTCGCCCGCTGTAATTCCCACGCAGCGCTCAGGCCGCTGATACCACCGCCAATCACGGCGACGTGCGAGTCGTAAACCGGCATAGCAGAGCCTTTTAGTACAGATTAACACCTTAAATTTTAGTAGATTTTCGAACAATTGGAAGTAGAATTTTTGTATTATATTCCCAATTGGTCTGTTTCTTCTGCCTGGCACTCGATGACAATCCATTATAATGTTGGCTTGAATGCATCCTGCTCACACAGCCAATAACCGGCATACAACCAGAACAGGCACCGATGTCGCAACCAAACGCCAACACTGCTCATTCCCACTCATTCAACAGCAGACCAAACCGTACTGTCGTTGTGCTGACGCTGCCAGTGATGCTGGCGCTCATCGCCGAGCCGATTACCGGTGTGGTGGATACAGCCTTCATCGCCCAACTCGGCACCGATCCGCTGGCCGCGCTTGGGGTGGGGACGGCGGCACTTTCCACCATCTTCTGGATTTTCAACTTTCTTGGCATCAGCACCCAGACGGAAGTCGCGCGCGCCCTGGGCCGGGAAGATCGCCAGCGCGGTGCCCAGATCACCGGGTTAGCGCTGTTGATGGGTGTCGGCTTCAGCGTGGCGCTCATCGCGGTGTTCTTCCCTGGAGCTGGCTTGATGAGTACGCTGCTGGGCGCAGATGGAGCAGTGCGCGACTTCGCTGTGGAGTATCTGCGTGTGCGCATGCTGGGCGCACCGGCTGTACTCATCATGTTTATTTGTTTTGGTGCCCTGCGCGGATTACAGGATGTGCGCATCACGTTATGGATTGCGGCCAGTATCAATGCGCTCAACATCCTTTTGAATGCTGTGCTCATCTTTGGGCTGGGGCCGGTTCCGGCGCTGGGGATTACCGGGGCAGCGCTGGCCAGCGCCATCAGCCAGTGGATCGGCGCGGCATGGGCGCTGCTGGTTGTCCAGCGGCGGCTGGGTCTGATTCCGCACATGGATCGTGCCGATGCGAGTAACCTGCTGCGGGTGGGTGGCGACCTGTTCGTGCGCACTGGCCTGCTGACGCTCTTTATTCTGGTATCCACGCGCGTTGCCAACCAGATCGGCCCGGAAGCAGGCGCGGCGCATCAGGCCATTCGCACCGTGTGGTTGTTCCTCAGCCTGATGATGGAGGGCTTCGCCATGACTGCGCAAAGTCTCGTTGGGTATTTCCTCGGCGCGGGCCTGCCGCCGATCGCGCGCCGTGCTGCCGCTGTGTCGCTGCAATGGGGCTTGGGCACCGGTGTTCTCATGCTGGCGCTGATGCTGGTGGGCGGTAGCCTTGTTGTAGATATACTGGTGCCGGAAGAGGCGTTGGGTGTCTTCTGGACGGCGTGGTTCATCGCCGCGCTGACTCAACCGCTTTCGGCGTTGGCATTTGTCACGGATGGCATCCACTGGGGCACAAGCGATTATGGCTTTCTGCGTAACGCTATGATCGTGGCGACATGCAGCGGCGTGCTGGCGCTCATGTTGATCGACACCACAGCATCGGTTGCCTTTACGCAGGTCTGGCTGGCCACATGGATATGGCTCGCCGTTCGGGCAGGTCTGGGTGTTGTGCGCGTCTGGCCGGGGATAGGGCGCAGCCCGCTGCGCATAACTGCGGGTTGATGCGCGTCATTGCTGCTGCATTATTCGGGCTGTCTGCCTGGGACCGGACGCACCACCCCAAAGCTGATAAGTGCCAGTACAGCCATGAGTACACCACCCACCAGAAAAGGTATGGTCGATCCATAAGACTGGAATAACAGACCACCAAGCAGCGGTGCGATGGCGTTGGCCGCGCTGACGAAGGCCGTGCTGACACCCAGAATGCTGCCGTAGTCTCTGGGACCAGCATAGCGCGTCATCAGGCTGTTAAGGCTGGGGCGGATGAGTCCGGCTCCCACCGCCACCGGGACGATAGCCAACAGCACCCACAGCACGCCGGTTATGCCGTTGTTGCCATCTTCCGGCAGGTCAACTGCAATGTCACCGATAATCGTCTGTGTGCTGGTCGGCGCCTGATTGCGTAACTCGTCCAGTACAATTTGTCGCACGTAAAAAGGTTGCGGACGCTCTGGCGTCATAGCGAACAGCAGCAGCCCCAGCGCCAGCAGCGCCAGAGACATCTGCACCAGCCGGTGCTCGCCGTATTTTCGGCTCCAGGGGCCAATGCGCCGGACCTGCACATAGACCAGCACGCCGCCCACTACCAGGAAGATGAGCGCGTTGCCCTGGCCAAGTAAGCCGAGTCGGCTCAGTGTAAATAATCCCAGCAGCGCCTCGAAGCCGAAAAAGATCACCTGCTGGGAGAACATCAGTAGCAGCAGCACACCCAGGCCCGGACGCCGTATCATGCTGGCGACTACCAGCGGATTGAACACCGGTGCGCGCCGGTTGGTCTGCTGCTGGCGCTGTTCGGGTGGCAGTGTCTCTTTGAAGATGAAGATCGTCAGCAGAATCGAGCAGAACGAATAGGCCGCCGCGATGTAGGCTGGCAGCGCCAGGCTGTCGCTGAGTTCCAGCGACACCAGTGCGATCACCGGGCCGAACAGGAATCCCAGCCCGAAGGCGGCTCCGGTCAGTCCCAGGCCCTGGGCGCGGGTTTTGTCGTCGGTCACATCGCTGAGGGCAGCCTGCGCGGTCGCCAGGTTAGCGCCAAATACGCCGTCCAGCACGCGCGAGAAGATCACCATCCACAACGAATTGGAGAGCGCCAGAATAATGAATCCGGCAAAGGTTGTCACCTGGCTGATGAGCAGCAGCGGCTTACGACCGAAACGATCGCTGAGCGCGCCCATTAGCGGCACGCCGATCAACTGGGCCAGCGGGAATGCCGCTGCTACCAGCCCAATCTGCAGCGGCGTGGCACCATAGACCGCCCCATACAGATGCAGCAGCGGCAAAATAATCGTCAGCCCAAGTACATCGACAAAGACGATCAGGAAGATGGGCACAACCCGATCGTACGACAGGCCACGTGATGGTGAGTCAGTCAAAAGCGCTAGAACCTCAAGCCGCCAACCAGTAAAATACGCCCGGCATTATAGTCGAACGGGCATCTGCGGCAACAGATATTATTCATCGAGCCGCCGTAAAGATAGTGCGCGTTGGACTATCCGCCCTTTTTCAGCGCGCGGTCCAGGTTAAATGCGGCACTGATAAGTGCCAGATGCGTAAATGCCTGGGGAAAATTTCCCAGCGCTTCGCCATGTGGTCCGGTCTGTTCGGCATACAGTCCCAGATAATTGGCATAGCCCAGCATGTGTTCGAAGATGTGGCGTGCCTCATCCAGTCGCCCTGCACGAGTCAGTGCCTCCACCAGCCAGAAGGTACACATATTGAAGGTACCTTCGTCGCCTTCCAGGCCATCGACACCAGAATTGACATTGTAACGATAAACCAGTCGGTCCTCCGTCAGACCACCCTGAACAGGTGAGCGCATAATAGATTCCAGCATCTGGATCATGCGTGGGTCGCGCGGCGAGACAAAGAAGACCAGCGGCATAATCAGGTTGGCGGCATCCAGATTTTCGGTCCCATAAGCCTGTGTAAAAGTCTGTAGCTGTTCGTCCCAGCCCTCGGCCATAATCTCGTTGTAAATCTGATCGCGGGTCTCCCGCCACCGTTCGCGCGGTGAGGGGAACGACCGCTTGTCGGCCAGCCGAATGCCGCGATCCAGTGCCACCCACAGCATGACCTTTGAGTAGACAAACGCCTGTTCCTCTCCCCGAATTTCCCACACGCCATGATCTTTGCGCTGCCAGTTTTTGCACACCCAGTCGAGCATGATCTGCACCTGTCGCCAGGTGTCATAGTTGATTGGCTCCGCGTATTTATTGTGAAGATAGATCGAATCGAGCAGTTCACCGTAGATGTCGAGCTGAAGCTGTTTGTACGCCGCGTTGCCGATGCGAACGGGCTTAGAGTCGCGATAGCCGGAGAGATGTTCCAGTACCTGCTCCTCAATTTCATGTTTGCCGTCGATGGTGTACATGATTTGCAGGCTGCCGTCCTCGTTCAGTTCGTGCATACGAGCGTCCAGCCATTCCATAAACGCGCGTGCTTCTTCGGTGAAACCGATGCGCATCAATCCATACAGGGTGAAGGCGGCGTCGCGCAGCCAGGTGTAGCGATAATCCCAGTTACGCTCGCTGTCGAGACCTTCCGGCAGGCTGCATGTGGGCGCGGCGACGATGGCGCCGGTTGGCTCGTAGGTCATCAGCTTGAGTACCAGCGCGCTGCGATATACGATCTCGCGCCAGCGCCCACTGTAGGTACAGCCTGCCAGCCAGCCATGCCAGTAGGCGACGGTGCGCTCGAATAAATCCTGTTCCGCCTCAAAAGTGAGAGCAGGCGCGCAGTCACTGGCGTCGGTGGGCAGCAGTTGCAGGCTGAAAACAGTCACTTCCCCCTCTGTGAGCGTAAACTCAGCCTGAACGCTTCCAGCGGCTCCGGTGGCCAGCGCAACAGGCGACGATAAGCCCAGTGCGTTGTTTGGACTGTTAAACACAGCGCCGTTTTCAGAAATGCTGACTTGGTGCGAGTCTCGCGCATAGTTGAATGCGGGTTGGCACTCTATCTGGACTGACATGGTACCGCGCGCCATCCGCACCGTCCGGATCAGCCAGCGCTCACGCTGCTGCTCCGCATCGATGTCAACCGGCATGTAATCGACGACCTCAAGGACGCCTTCCTGGCATAAAAAGCGTGTGACCAGCACGTTTGTATCTGGCCAGTAGAACTGCTTTCTGGTCGGTTCGCTGTCAACCGGGCTGATTCTGAAGCATCCGCCGCGTTCGTCATCCAGGATAGCGGCGAACACGCTGGGTGCGTCGAATTTCTCCGGGCAGAACCAATCGATTGTTCCATCAATGCCCACCAACGCTGCCGTTCGCATATTGCCAATCAGACCGTGATTTTCAATTGGCAGATAACCCATTGCTGTTTACTCCCTGCGCAGTCTGCCGCCAGAATGTCATCGTCGCTAATGTACGTCACTTTTGGGATATGTGCCATGCGCTGTTTTTGTTATCGGCATGTGTGCTGCCGTCATCAGACACATGATCTTAATAAATTAGCCCGACTTGATAACAATGGCTTAAACCACGAGTGTTAGTATCGCTGCCATGTTGTGGGTGGAAATGACTGTTTTAGCCAGGAGTAGTGTGTTGTATCCTACCTGCACACGGCTCAAACATGCAATTTCACGAAAAGGTGGTTCATTTTGACGACATTGATGTTAATGCTGGATGGCCTGCGCCCCGATGCTATCGCCGCGTCGCAGGCCGAAAACCTCATTCGTTTTCAGCAGCGCAGCGCCTACACCTTTACCGCACAGTCAGTCATGCCCACTATTACGCTCCCCTGCCACATGACTCTCTTCCACAGCATACCCGCAGCGCGGCATGGTGTCATCGACAACGAGTGGCGCACAATGGTGCGACCTGTACGCAGCCTCTATGAAAAGCTTAAGGCCCATGACAAACGCTGCGCGGCGATCTATAACTGGGAGGTTCTGCGCGATCTTGGACGGCCTGGCTCACTGTACATGAGCTATTTCATCGATGTCTGTTACCAGGCTGATGGCGATCACTACATGGCCGATGTGGCTGTCGATTATGTGCAGCGCGATGATCTCGACTTTATCTTCGTCTACTTCACGACCATTGACCTGGCCGGCCATGCTTACGGCTGGATGGCGGATGGTTACCTGGAGCAGGTGCGTGTCGTCGATGGGCTGGTGGGGCGTGTGCTGGATGCCTGCCCGGATGACATGACCGTGCTGATGCTGGCCGATCATGGTGGGCATGAGCGCACGCATGGCACCAATAGTCCCGAAGATATGACGATCCCCTGGATGATCGCCGGGCCACGTATCAAAACCAATTACGTGATTCAGGAACCGGTCAGCCTGTTGGATACCGCCCCCACAATTGTGAGCACACTCGGCCTTGTTCCTGATCCCGAATGGGAAGGCAGAGTCATTGAGGAGATCTACGTTTAGCAGCACGCGTCGCTGTGGATGATGCAGGGCGGCGTATTTTGGGTGTTTTTAGAGACGTCATCGAGAGGGAGAAGTTTGGATGAAGAAACTGATAGGTGTGCTGATCCTCATTATGGCCATAACGATGCTGGCCTCGGTTGTCGCTTATAGTCAGGACGGGCCATCTGGCGAAATCGTCATCGCGCTGCCCAGCGACCCGACCTCACTATATCTGCCCCGTGCGGCGGATCGCACGGCGGGTAATGCGTCCTGGCCATTGTACGACTCGCTGATCTTCCTGACGGTCGATGGCGAGCTGGTTCCCGCGCTGGCCGAGGACTGGGAGATCAACGAAGAAGGCACCGAATACACGTTCTTCCTGCGCCAGGGCGTGACGTTCCACAACGGCGAGCCGTTCAACGCGGATGCGGTGGTGGCTACCTGGGAATTTGGCAAGGACGGCAGCAACGACTATGCCGACCAGTACAGCGAGGTGACATCGATTGATGTCATCGACGAGTACACCGTGCGGCTGATTACCGATGCGCCCAATCCGTTGTTTCTGACGCTGCTGGCCGACAACTGGGGCATCATTCCGCCTGCTTACATGAACGAAGTCGGCATCGACGACTTCGCCCAGAATCCCGTTGGCACCGGGCCGTTTGTGTTTGTCGAGCGTATTCCTGGTGATCGTGTTGTCTACGAAGCCAACCCCGATTACTGGAATCCGGACCTGCCACTGCTGGAGCGTGTGATTTTCCGCGTGATCCCGGATAGCACAACGCGCGTGGCCGCCCTGCGCAGCGGGGAAGTCGACATCATCAACCGCCTGAGCGCCGACGAGGCCATGCTGCTGTCCACCAACGTGGACCTGGAGATCATTTCTTATCCCAACGACCGCGTCTACTATGTCGCTTTCAAGAATGTCAACAATGGTATCGGCACGCCCATTGAGAATCAGCTTGTTCGTCAGGCACTGAATCACGCGGTCAACCGGCCAGGCATCATTCAGGGCATTTTCGCTGGCGAGGCCGAACTCATCAGCGGTTTTACCGTATCAACCAACCTGGGCTATGATCCGTCTATCCAGCCTTATAGCTACGACCCCGACCTGGCGCGTGAACTACTGGCCGAGGCCGGTTTCCCGGATGGTTTCGAAATTTCGATGGGTTGCCCGACTGACGCCTATCCCAGCATCAACGAGGTTTGCCTGGCCATCCAGCGCGATCTGAGCGCGGTTGGCGTTGAGGTGAGTCTGGAATTCCGCACCAGCAACACCTACTGGGGCCAGCCGCAGTATGAGGCCGTCGGCCCGATGCTGGTCGATAGCTGGTCATCGGCGGTGGGGGAGGCGCTGCCGCGACTGCAGGGCGCGCTGCTCCCTGGCAACTATTACAACGCCTGGGAAGACGATGTGATTGTTGACTACATCGACCGTATCAGCACGACGGTGGACCGTGAGGAGCGCGCCGCGCTGTACACGGAACTCTCGGCCTATATGTTCGAGAATCCGCCGTTCATCTATCTGTATCAGTTGAATCTGTTCGAGGCCGTCAGCAGTCGGGTTCAGGGCTACGAGCCGCGCCCGGCAGAGAACTATTTCCTGATGGGAGTCTCCGTCTCTGAATGAGCCGGTACCACGTCGCGTGTAGGGGTAGGGGTGCGCCCTGCCTCTGCACGTGTTGATGAAAGCTAACGCATGTTCAGATACATCCTTTATCGGGTAGCCCAGGTCGCTGGTTTGATAATTGGCGTCTTGATGCTGGTCTTTTTCATGGTACGGTTGACCGGCGATCCTTCTGCCCTGATGCTCTCCCGCGAGGCTTCGCCGGCGCAGATCGAGGCGTTTCGTCAGGCTAACGGCTTTGATCGCCCGATTCTGGAGCAGTTCGGCAGCTACATGGGCGGCGTCGTTCGTGGCGACTTAGGGCAATCGCTGAACTACAACATGCCCACCATGCGGCTCATCAGCGGGCGCATGCCGGCTACGCTCGAACTGGCGGTCGCCGCCCTGTTGATTGCGCTGGTTGTCGCGGTTCCTCTGGGTGTTCTTGGTGGCATCTATCCCCACACCGTCGCTGGCGCGGCTGCCCGTCTGGTTGGGCTGCTGGGACAGTCGGTGCCCAGCTTCGTCTGGGCTATATTGTTTATCCTGTTGTTTGCGCTTAACATTCAGGGGCTGCCGTCATCCGGGCGCAGTGGACTGAATTCATTGATCCTGCCCGCGCTGGCGTTGTCACTGGGGGGCATGGGGCAGCTAACCCGCCTCACCAGGGCGATGGTTCTGGAAGTGCGTGAGGAGAACTACGTGCGGGCCGCCCGCGCGCGTGGACTGTCTGGCCGGGCGGTGGCCTTCCGCCACATCCTGCCCAATGTCGCCATCCCGCTTATTAGCGTGGTGGGCATCCAGTTCACGTATTTACTCGGCGGTTCCGTATACATCGAGACGATTTTTGCCTGGCCGGGGCTGGGTCTGTTGTTGCAGGAAGCCATTTTCAACAATGACTTCCCGCTGATCCAGGCGATTACGATTTTCATCGCTCTGTTCGCCATCAGCATCAATCTGGTGACGGACCTGTTATATGCGTGGATTGACCCTAGAGTACGGTAGGAAACAGATGGCGGAGACGAGTAAAACGCCTGTTTTGAACCTGGAACCCAGCCAGCGTAGCACAACAACATCCATCTGGCGGCGGATTGTCTACAATCCCGGCGGCGCGGTGGGGCTGGCCATTCTGCTGACACTGGTCTTCTGCGCAATATTCGCTGATGTGATCGCCCCGCATGGCACCAGTGGCGATTTCGCCGTGTCGCGCCTGCCCGAAGCCTGGAAGGACGGCGGCTCATCCGAGCATCTGCTGGGGACCAATCGACTCGGCCAGGATGTGTTCAGCCGCATCATTTATGGCAGCCGGGTGTCGCTGCTGGTAGCGCTGGGCGGGGTGTCTCTAGCGGCGACGATTGGTATTACACTAGGGCTGCTCAGTGGCTACATGGGCGGCTGGGTGGACCGTGTCATCAGCAGTTTCGTCAACCTGATCCTCTCCGTGCCGTACCTCGTCCTGGTGATTGTCGCCGCCACCATCTTTGGCCGCAGCCTGATTAACGTCGTGCTGATCTTCGGCATCACCGACACGCCGATCTTCATCCGCCTCACGCGCGGCGAAGTGCTGCGTCTGCGGTCGCAGGAGTATATTGAGGCCGCCGAAAGCCTGGGCGCTAAACCCTCGCGCATCGTGTTTCGTCATATTTTCCCCAATCTGGTTGGCGCCCTCATCACGCTGGCCACATTCGAGATGTCGCAGATGATTATCTACGAAAGCGGCCTCAGCTTTCTGGGTCTGAGTGTGCCACCCGAGGTGCCAAGCTGGGGCAATATGCTGCGCGAAGGCATGCAGGGTTCGGCTTTCCTGATCTTCCCCTGGTTGGCAATCTACCCGGCGCTGGCCATCACCACCATCGCCCTGGCAGTCAACCTGCTCGGCGACCGTCTGCGCGACGTGCTCGATCCCCGCATGCGCAGGTAATCACCAGCGTCGCGCTCAGACTGTGCCCTTGCTCGTAACCGGTTCACTCTGCGCTGGGATGTGGCTCATGGCGTATTCGGCCAGCGCGGCGATCGTCAGGCTGGGATTCACGCCGGGGTTCGCCGGCACAATCGACCCATCGACGATGTACATCCCTGGATAGTTGAACACCTGGCAGTAACGGTCAACAACACCCTCCTGATCGGTTTCGCCCATCGGACAGCCCCCCAGCAGATGCGCCGTAGTCGGGATCCCCAGCAGCGCCTCAGGTATCGAGTCCTGACTGATGCCGTTGGTTTGCCTGGAGTATTCCTCGGTGATGCCATGCGAAATCTCGAACGGCGGCGAGATCGTTTGCCCCGGATTAAGCGACGACACCAGCCCTCGCTGGTAGCCCGTGAACAGGCTGCGCCCCATTCGGACGTGCATGGTGCTGTCGTCCGTCTGCATGATGAGTAGAATTGTCGAATAACGGGACCAGCGCCCGAAAAACTTGGCATACATGAAATCGTACGGATGCCGGATTCCATGCCACAGTATTCTCAGCAACCGCGCTGGCAGGCTACTCGCCGCCGCGACCATCGGAATCGCCAGCAGGCGAATAAACCCGGAGCCATCCGGGTAGCGAACAGGCTCCAGGTGCGTATTCTCATCGATCTTAAAAATGGACGTGATGGCGACCCCCGTCGAGTAGTTGACATTTTTGCTGCGGCTGGTCGAACCGGGGATAGTCTCGTTGTTGGTGCGCACCATCTGGCCCAGACGTGGCGATAACGCTGGCAGCGACCGGGTCACATCGCGGCAGCGCAGCAGCAGCTTTAGTGTCCCCATCGCATGAGCCGCCACCACCACGTTTCGCGCTCTGACGGTCCGCTTGCCGCCACTGAAAGGCAGCGCGGTGGGTTTGCGATAGACGACCTCGTAGCGGGCGCCGTCCGTCTGCTGGCCGCTGAGTGGGCGGATGTCGATGACTTCAGCCTCGGCCCGAATCTCCGCGCCCCATTTCTCCGCAAAATACAGATAATTCTTAAGCAGGGTGTTCTTGGCATTATGCCGGCAGCCGACCATACAGCCACCACACAGGATACAACCGGCACGCGCCGGACCCTCACCGTCGAAATACGGGTCAGGCACAGTCTGTCCTTCTTTGCCGGGTTCGCCAAAGTAAACCGCGACATCGGTGGGCCGGAAGGTGTGGCCCTGCCCACGCCCCTCAGCGATTTTTCGCAGCACGTCATCGGCAGGAGTCAGATGTGGATTGGTCGTCACACCCAGCATGCGCCGGGCGGTTTCATAATGTGGTTTCAGCACCGTCCGCCAGTCTGCCAGGGTGTGCCAGCCCGGCGCATCGAACAGCTTCTCTTCAGGTTCCATCAGCACGTTGGCGTACACCAGACTGCCGCCGCCCACGCCGCTGCCGTGCAGCACCATGACATGATTCAGCAGGCTGATTTCCATGATGCCAAAACAGCGCAGCGCCGGCTTCCACAGGAAGCGGCGCGCATCCCAGTTGGTGCGTGGAAAATCCTGGTCTTCGAAACGCTTACCACGTTCCAGAACCAGGACATCGTAACCTTTTTCGGCCAGTCGCA
Organism: uncultured Anaerolineaceae bacterium; assembly: GCA_964639225.1. GTDB lineage: Bacteria > Chloroflexota > Anaerolineae > Aggregatilineales > Phototrophicaceae > CAZXCK01. The sequence goes on from CAZXCK010000012.1 coordinate 38,375, forward strand.
TCGCCGAGATGCTGCCACCAAAACCCGAACCGACGACCACAAAATCCCGTGTTGTTTCGGGCATGTTCTGCTGCTCCCGTGTTTTGCCCGTTTGACTGAATACATTGTACACCGGGCGGCCTCAGTTATGCTTGTGATTTGCATCGCGCTGATAGGGTACAATACGCCGCAACCCTGCCGATTGGCTTGAATCTGAGCAGGGGTAGACGCCATAATAGACAGAAATTTCTGCTTAGAAAGGTTACTGCATGAACAGGTTATTTGAGCTGCGGTATTGGCGCGCGGACAAGAGGGCACAATTATGAGCCAGACAGTCGATATTATCGTGAGCGGTCACCTTTGCCTGGACCTGATCCCGGAGATGGGCGCTGTCAAAGCTGAAGGGATTGCCCCCGGTCGCTTGCTGGAAACCGGACCGCTGCGCATTTCCACCGGTGGGACGGTCTCCAATACCGGGCTGGCTTTGCTGAGGCTGGGCGCCAATGTCAGCCTCATGGCCGCCGTTGGCGACGATCTGCTGGGGCAGGCTATCATCGCCTTCCTGAAAGACCGGGACGAGCGTCTGGCGCAGTTTATCCGCGTGCAGCCCGGTCTGGCCAGTTCGTATTCGGTTGTGCTGTCGCCCAGCAATACCGACCGGACCTTTCTGCACCACACCGGCACCAACGCGACTTTTGGCGCCGATGATGTCGAGTACACCCTCGTCAGACCGGCGAAGGTGTTTCACCTCGGTTATCCGCCGCTCCTGCCACGCCTCATCGCCGACAACGGCGCCGAACTGAGCCAGGTGTTCGCTCAGGTGAAAGCGGAAGGCGTCGTCACCTCAATGGACATGGCCGTACCGGACCCGGATGGTCCCAGTGGCCGCGCCGATTGGCAGGCTATCCTGCGCCAGACTCTGCCGCATGTCGATATCTTCCTGCCCAGTATCGAGGAGGCGCTCTTCATGCTCCGCCGCGCAGATTTCGAAGCCTGGGGCGGTGCCTGGGCAGCACACCTCAACGGCGACTATCTCCGCGCCCTGGCCGGCGATCTCTTAGAACTTGGGGCGGTGGTTGCGGGTTTCAAGTTAGGCGAGATGGGTGTATACGTCAGAACAGCCACGGGGGATCGCCTGTCGCGTCTGGCACGTTTGTCATTGGATACGCCGGCCTGGTCTGGTGTTGAAGTATGGCATCCAGCCTTTGCCGTCGCTGTCGCCGGGACGACCGGCGCAGGCGATGCGGCCTATGCGGGCTTTCTGGCGGCGCTGGTCAACGGCCTGAATCCGGCGGACTGTGTGCGCTGGGCCTGCGCTGTCGGCGCTTGTGCCGTCGAAACCGCCGACTCGACTTCCGGCGTGCGCTCCTGGCAGGAGACGGCGGCCCGGCTGGAAGCGGGCTGGCCGGTCCGCTCAGAACGCTTGCCGGGGATAGTGTATCCCTGACCGGCGCCGATGGCGGTCAATCGACTGAAGATGATTATCGTTTGTTAGCACCATCACACTGAAAGACAGATTATGGATCAAAACAACACTCCCCCTTATCTTGATACGTTGCGCCCGTTCGCCGAACGGGCCGACGATCTCGTGGCGCGTATGACCCGCGACGAGAAGGTTCAGCAGATGCTTCATGAGGCCTCCGCCATTGAGCGTCTGAAGGTGCCTCGCTACAACTGGTGGAACGAAGGACTTCATGGCGTGGCGCGGGCTGGCATCGCGACCGTCTTCCCGCAGGCGATTGGCATGGCCTCGACCTGGAACACGGACCTGATCCACGAGGTCGCTACCATCATCTCAAAAGAAGCGCGCGCCAAACACCATGACGCGGTACGCAGCGGCAGAGTCGGCGAACACTATTACGGTCTGACGCTGTGGTCCCCCAATATCAATATCTTCCGTGATCCGCGCTGGGGACGAGGTCAGGAGACGTACGGCGAAGACCCGTATCTGACCGCCCGACTGGCGGTGAACTTCATCCGGGGGTTGCAGGGCGATGATCCGCGCTACCTCAGAACGGCGGCCTGCGCCAAGCATTACGCCGTCCACAGCGGACCAGAAGCTGACCGCCATCACTTTAACGCCGAGGTAAACCATAAAGACCTGTGGGAGACGTATCTGCCGGCGTTTGAGGCGGCGGTTCGGGAAGCGCGGGTGGAGTCGGTTATGGGTGCCTATAATCGCACCAACGGCGAGCCGTGCTGCGCCAGCTTTACGCTGCTTGAGGACATTCTGCGCCAGCGCTGGAACTTCGACGGGCATGTCGTGTCGGACTGCTGGGCCATTATCGACATTTACGAACATCATCGGGTGACTGCGACACCGGAAGAGGCCGCCGCGCTGGCGGTCAAGGCCGGTTGTGATCTCAACTGCGGCGTAACCTACGGCGCGCTCGTCAACGCACTCGAACAGGGGCTGATCGACGAGGAGACGATTGATCGCTCAGTGAAGCGGCTGATGATGACCCGGATGCGGCTCGGCATGTTCGACCCGCCGGAGATGGTAGCCTACGCGCAGATTCCGATTGAAGTAAACGACTGCGCCGAGCATCAGGCGCTGGCCCTGCGCACCGCCCGCGAGTCGATGGTGCTGCTGAAAAACGCCGACGGATTCCTGCCGCTGGATAAGAGCATCGGCACGATTGCCGTCATCGGCCCCAATGCCGACAATGTGGACGTGCTGCTGGGCAATTATAACGGTACGCCATCGCAACCGGTGACGCTGCTGCAAGGCATTAAGGACAAGGTTGGGCCGCAGACGCAGGTGCTCTACGCCAGGGGCTGCGGCATCATGGGCCACGATACGTCCGGCTATGCCGAAGCGGTCGCCGTCGCCGAGCAGGCGGATGTCGTTGTATTCGTTGGCGGGTTGTCGCAGGTGCTCGAAGGCGAGGAAGGCCAGCACGAGAGCGTCCCTGATGGCGAGACGAGCCAGGGTGACCGGACGAAGATCGAGCTGCTTCCCGTGCAGGAAAATCTGCTGCGCCAACTGCACGCAACCGGCAGGCCGGTGGTGCTTGTGCTGGTCAATGGCAGCGCGATCGCTGTCAACTGGGCCGATGCCAACCTGCCCGCCATACTGGAAGCATGGTATCCCGGTCAGGCGGGTGGCACAGCGGTTGCCGATGTGCTCTTCGGCGATTACAACCCTGCCGGGCGTCTGCCGGTGACGTTCTACCGTTCTACGGACGATCTGCCGGACTTCTCCGATTACAGCATGGAAAAGCGTACCTATCGCTACTTCCGGGGCGAGCCGCTGTATCCGTTTGGGCACGGTCTCAGTTACACGACATTCGCCTATGACAATCTGCGCCTGTCAGCCACGCACATCGAGGCTGGTGAACCGGTCGAGGTGCGCGTCGATGTAACCAACACCGGCGACCGGGCCGGTGATGAAGTTGTCCAGCTTTATCTGGCGGATGTCGTCGCTTCGACGCGCGTCCCGCAGCGGTCACTGGCCGGCTTCGCCCGGCTGGCGCTGGAACCAGGCCAGACCGTTACGGCGACGTTCACCATTACGCCTCAGCAGTACGCCATGATTGACGCCGCCGGACGCCGTGTCATTGAGCCGGGCGCGTTTGATGTGTTTGTGGGGGGCGGTCAGCCGGGCTTTGCTTCCGGGCAGGGCAGGCGCTTTGAAGTCACCGGCGAAGGCTACGAGCTGTAGCACGAGCCGGTTGCATAAACGATCAGCAAACCGGGGAAAGCAAGTCGCGCTTTCCCCGGTTGTTGGGCATCTGATATTGGGCTTACTGCCGTGCCGATTCCAGCAGGCGGTCGATGACTTGCATATTGGCGACCCCGTCCTGTGGGTCGAAACGCGGCGCGCGCTTGTTGAGCAGCGCGTCGGCGAAATCCTCGACCATCAGCGTGTAATGGTTGGCCGCCGGGACGTGTACCTCGGCGTAAACGTCGTCCTGCCACACGCGCACCATTGTGCCCCGCTCCGGCGAGGCGACAAACGCCTCATCAATCAGAATACGCCCGCTGCTGCCAGTGATCTCGCACTGATGAGTCCGGTAAGACCGCAGGCCGCAGTCAAAATGGCCCAGCACACCAGACGGGAAAGATAACAGCCCAGTCAGTGTCTCATCGACGCCGGTCGTCTTGCCGAAACGCGCCATCGCCTTGACGGCATCCGGCTCCTGGCCAGTCAGCAGACGCATGAAGTTGATGCAGTAAGTGCCCACATCACGCAGAGCACCGCCCGCCAGCTCCGCGCTCAACCGGATATTCTCTTCACTCTGAATGGCAAAGGTGAATTGCGCCCGGATGAGCTTGACCTCACCGATGGCGTCCTCGGCGATAAGCTGCATCACCCGCTCGGTCTGTGGATGAAAGCGATACATGAACGCCTCAGCAAACAGCAGATCGCGCGATTTGAAAGCGTCAACCATCTGCTGAGCCTCGGCGGCGTTGCTGGCGAGCGGCTTCTCGCACAGCACCGGCTTGCCTGCCTCGGCACAGCGGATGCTCCACTCGGCGTGCTGGCTGTTAGGCAGTGGATTGTAGATGGCGTCTACGTTCGGGTTGGCGATGAGTTCCTCGTAAGACCCGTGCGCGGTGGGGATGTCGGTCTCGGCGGCGAACTCGCGCGCGCGCTCCATGGTGCGGCTGGCGACGGCTACGACCTCACCGTTACGCGACTCTTTGATAGCTGGAATCACGCGCCCACGTCCGATGTTAGCCGTGCTCAGGATTCCCCAGCGGACTTTCTGTGACATGTTGGCTTTCCTCATCTGCTAGATGCACCGCCATCCTGAATGGGTGGATGCAATGGCGCGTGCTGCATAGGGTAACTTCACGTTATTATAGAAAGCCGGTCACAATTCATCAAAGTTACTCATGTTATCCATGCACAGTAGCCAGCGAAGGATCGGCATTTGTATCGGCCAGGGTCTCGATCGCCTGGTGGATGCTGAGAAAGATGTGTTCGTTCCCCAGCCGATCAGCGAAGCCCACCCGTTGCAGGCTGTCCATCACCGGACCCTTGACCTCGGCCAGATGGAACTGCACACCGGCTTCGTTCAGCGTGTCGATCAGCGACTCCAGCACATCCAGCGCGCTGCTGTCGATGAAATTGACCGCGCTGCACAGCAGCACCAGATGCTCGACACGTGGATTGTCGGCGACCAGGTTCAGCACCACATCTTCGAGATACTGCGCGTTAGGGAAGTACAGGCTTTCGTCAACCCGCACCGCGACGATGTGCGGATAAGTATGGACCTCATGCCGCAGCACGTTGCGATAATGCTCGCTATCGCCAACCCGTCCGATGACGGCCACATGCGGTCGGCTGGTGCGCCACAGATACAGCGCGATAGCGGCACCTGTCCCCAGCAGAATCCCCATCTCTACGCCCACCGTCAGAACAGCGACAAAGGTCACAATCATCGACAGCGCATCGACTTTGCTGTAGCGCCAGGCATGCCGGAAAGCGTGCACATCCAGCAGATTGGTCACCGCCACAATGATGATTGCCGCCAGAATCGCCTGCGGCAGATGGTAGAACAGCGGAGTCAGCAGCAGCACCGTGATCGAGATCAGCCCGGCTGTGATAATCGACGCCATGCCGGTTCTGGCCCCGGCAGAGAAATTGACCGCCGAACGGGCGATGCCACCCGCTACCGGGTAGGTTCCGGTAAAGGCGGCGCCCACATTAGCGGTGCCCAGAGCGATCAGTTCCTGGTTGGCGTCGATCTTCTCTCGACGTTTACCGGCCAGCGATTTGGCGACCGATACGCTTTCCATAAAGCCCACCAGACTGATAGCCAGTGCAGTCGGCAGCAGCGCCTGCCACCAGTCAGCGTCAGTCGATGGCAGCGTCAGCGGTGGCAGCCCCGCCGGAATAGTGCCAACAATGCTGATCCCGGCGCTTTCGTTTAGGTCTAGTCCCGCAGAGACGACAATGCCGACCAGTACGATCAGCAGCGGCCCGGTCTTGGTCAGCGGGGTGATCCACGCCGCCGGGACCCGCAACCGCAAGAGCTGTGGCTTAAGTCCGCGCTGAAAAAACAACAAAGTGAAAATCGCGCCGATGCTTAACCCCAGCGTGGTGAGGTTCGTCTGGTCCAGTCGCTCGACGATGCGTATCATCGTCTCGAACGTGCCTTCAGTGCTCGGCAGCGATACGCCCAGCAAGTGCCGCAACTGGCTGATGGCGATAATTATCGCGGCGGCGTTCATGAACCCGCTTAACACAGGATGGCTCAGGAAGTTAACCAGGAAACCGGCGCGCAGTAGCCCCAGCGCCACCTGAATGATACCCGCCATCGCCGCCAGCGTATTCGCCAGCAGGACGTATTCAGTGGTTGACTGTGGCTGGAACTGACTGATACCAGACGCCACCATCAGTGAGACGATCGCCACCGGCCCCACCGATAGCGCCGGACTGGTCCCCATAAGACCGTACAACAGCAGCGGCACAATGCTGGCATACAGGCCGGTTTCTGGTGGCATTCCGGCCAGCAGCGCGTAAGCCATGCCCTGAGGAATCAGCATGACGGCAACGACAAGACCGGCGAGCACGTCGCCGGTCAGTTTGCTTCGATTGTAGTGTGGCAGCCACGCCAGCACCGGCAGATAGCGGCTGAGTCCCGCTCGATCCGGTCGGCTGGCACGAGTGATAAGGTCAGGCATGGTCTCTAACCGCGTTCGGCGGCCAGCAGCGACGACCACTCGCTTTCGTCGGCGCGTAGATTGATGATGTTGTCAAAACCGTGTTTGGCCAGCACACTGGCGGCGATCAGCGAGCGATAACCGCTGGCACAATGCGCCACGATGGGACGGTCTTTAGGTAATTCTTCCAGCCGCCGGGGAAGATGGCCCATTGGGATGTTATGTGAGCCGTCAATGCGATTCTGGTTATGCTCGGTTTTGTTGCGTACATCCAGGATAAACAGGTTTTCAGCCTGGACCCGCTCGCTGAATTCGGCCAGGTCAATTTCCTGAATATCGGCTACACCGCCATCCAGAATAGGACCGGCAGCGTAGCATCCGCCGATACTGTCGACGCCGATATCACGCGCAGCGCGGGTTACAGCGTTGAGCTGCGTTTCGTCGTGGACGATGAAGTATACCGGCTGATTGTAGTCCACAAACCAACCCAGATGGTTGACAAAGCTACCGTTGCCGTAAGGCGTATGGATGGTACCCGGCAGGTGCGCCTGCAGGAAGTGTTCCTGCTCGCGCAGGTCGAATATCTGCGCCCCGGACTGGCGCAGCGCGTCTAGGCCGGCACGGTCGATCAGCTCCGGCGGGTGCAATTCGTCAATCAGGGCCGGGCCTTCGCGGTTGACCTGTTTCATCTGGGCGAAGTAGCGCGGCGCTTCTGGCTGGCCGTCCAGCAGCCACTCGACAAACTCGGTTTCGTCCTCGAACTGAAAAGCTGGGTTAAAGAGCTTTTCGTATCCCAGCGTCGTCGATGGTATCGCGCCCAGCGCCTTACCACAGGCGCTGCCTGCGCCATGACCCGGCCAGATTTGCAGATAGTCCGCTTTGGCTTTGATGCGCTGGATGGAGTGGAACTGCTGGTGCGCGCCAACCTCTTTGGTGCCGGCCATACCGGCGGCCTCTTCGAGCAGGTCGGGCCGCCCGACATCGCCCACGAAGATGAAGTCGCCGGTGAACATGCCTATTGGCCGGTTGGCGCCGGCGGTGTCGGTGACCAGAAATGATATGTGTTCTGGTGTGTGGCCGGGCGTGTGTACAACATCAATGCGGATGTTGCCCACCATCCAGTGATCGCCGTCTTGAAGCAGGGTGGTGTTTTCATCGGCGAAGGCATATTTCCAGGTGTCATCGCCCATATCGCTCAGGAACAGGCGTGCGCCGGTATGTGCCGCCAGCTCGCGGCTGCCACTGACATAATCGGCGTGGATGTGCGTCTCGGTGATGTGTGTAATACGCAGCCCTTCGGTCTCAGCCGCCTGTAGATATGGGCGAATGTCTCGTATTGGGTCTACGATCAGTGCCTCGCCAGTCTTGGCGCAGCCCACCATGTACGATGCCTGGGCCAGCTTTTTGTCATAAAAATACTTGAGCAGCATGTACTGAAACTCCTTGCCATTCCATTGTGCTGTAGTGATTACAATACAGATACCTGAAAGCGAACTGTGATTGTTCGTAATTCATCCTGCGGCGTTACAATGACGATATGAAACGACGATTCATTACGTCCGCACCTGCGCCGGAGTTGGCAAAGCTTTCTATTTTCTCATGATGGCGTTAATGGTACACTGCCAGCAACGACATTTTTCGAACATATTTCAGTGGAACCGAGGCGATTATGCTGCACATCGAACGAGAAATCGCGGAGCAGCCCGAAGTTATTCGGCGGCTGCTGGCTGAGGAAACCGGCACCGCCGAGCGCATCGCGCAGGCGATCCGGACGTTTGACCCGGCTTTTGTCATGATTGCGGCGCGTGGCACATCGGACAATGCGGCGCGCTACGCACAGTATCTGCTGGGCATCCACAACAATCTGCCGGTTGCGCTGGCCACCCCGTCGGTACACACGCTTTACAAAGCACAGCCGAACCTGTCGCGGGCGCTGATGATTGGCATTTCGCAATCCGGCCAGTCAACCGATGTGGGGCAGGTCGTCGCCGATGCGAAGGCCCAGGGCGCGCTGACGCTGACCATCACCAACGATGAAGAATCACCAATGGCTAAGATGGCCGATTATCACCTGTCGCTGCGCTGTGGCGAAGAGGTTAGTGTCGCTGCCACCAAAACCTATACCGCCCAACTTGTCGCCATTGCGATGCTTTCTGCTGCGTTGAGTTCGGACAGTGCTGCCCAGGCCGAGTTGCAAAAACTGCCGGACCTGATTGCGCAAACACTCGATCTGTCGGCGCCGGTCCGCGATTGGGTGCAGCGTTATCGCTATATCGAGAGTATGGCGGTTATCGGGCGTGGCTATAACTACTCGACAGCCTTCGAAATCAGCATCAAGATCAAAGAGCTGTGTTACATTACCTGTGAGCAGTACAGCGAAGCTGATTTCCGTCATGGCCCCATCGCCATCATCCAGCCCGGCTTTCCGGTGATTGTGGTAGCGTCGCGTGGCAAGCCGTTTGAGTTGATGCGCGATCTGCTCGCCGAACTGAACAAACGCAAAGCCGAATGCCTGGTCATCTCTGATGACGCCAGCCTTGAAGAGCATGCACAGTATTTCATGCCGCTGCCATCCGGCCTGCCGGAATGGCTCAGTCCAGTGTGCGCTGTCATTCCCGGCCAGATTTTCGCCAAGAATCTGGCGCTGACTAAAGGCCACACGGTTGATCGCCCGGAGGGGCTGACCAAAGTCACATTTACGCAATAATCACCGTCGGAGACATTACGACTGATGCCTGACATGCTGGTAAAGCTCTATGATTTGCCCGGCCTGGAATCCGACATCCAGCAGCAGCGCACTGCCGGCATCGACATTCGGCGGGCGCTTTCGCCGGAGAAGCACATTGTCGTTGACTGGGTGCGCACGACCTTCAGCGACCATTGGGGTAGTGAGGTCGATGTGGCGATCAACAATCGTCCCTCGTCGTGTTTCCTCGCTGTACAGGCAGAGACACTTGTCGGTTTTGCCTGTTATGACAGCATGTTTCGTGGCGCTTTTGGCCCTACCGGTGTGCTCGAATCGCTGCGCGGGCGGGGCATCGGGCGCGTGCTGCTGCTCGCCTGCCTGCACGATATGCTGGCCCAGGGTTACGGCTATGCCATTATTGGCTCGGCTGGACCGGTCGATTTTTACGAACGGACCGTTGGCGCGATCGTCATCCCCGACTCCAAACCGGGTATGTATCGCGGGATGCTGCGTCGCTGATGCTGTTGAGTCGCCAGCCGACCCGATGGATGATCCTGTTTGCAGCATTTGCGATAATGCTGCTGCCGATCCCTACGCAGGCCCAATCGGTTAATGATGACATCGAAACGCTTCTGGCCCGCATGACCCTGGAACAGAAGGTCGGCCAGATGTTCATGGCGCACCTGTACGGGCCTGTCCTCACCGAAACCGGGCGCGATCTACTGTTGACATGGCAGCCGGGGGCGCTGGCCCTGTTCAACAGCAACATCCAGACTCCACAGCAGATCACCCGGCTCACCAACAGCTACCAGCAGACGATCACCGACGCTGGGGGTATCCCCCTGTTGATTGCCACCGATCAGGAAGGCGGTGTCATCCAGCGGCTGCGCGATGGCTTCACGACCTGGCCAGTCCCCAAGCTACTGACGGCGACTGACGACTCCCGACTAACCGCGCAGGCAGGCAGCGCGCTCGCCTCGGAACTGCGTGCGGTTGGCATCAACATGAACCTGGCACCGGTCCTGGACCTGGACACCAACCGTGACAATCCGATCATTGGCCGGCGCTCCCCCGGCGGCCAGCCGGAACGGGTAGGGCGTACGGCGGCGGGTTTCATCGAAGGGTTACAGGTCGCCGGTGTGCTGGCGACCGCCAAGCACTTCCCCGGCCATGGCGATACTACGGAAGACTCGCATGTGACTCTGCCTGCCGTGACATCCGATCGCGCCCGCTTGGCGTCGACGGAACTGGTTCCGTTTGTCCATGCCATTGAAGCCGGGGTCGGCGTAGTGATGGTTGCTCACGTCTGGTATACCGCCTATGACCCGGACAACCCACGTCCAGCTTCACTGTCGCCGGCGGTCGTCTCCGATCTGCTGCGCGCCGAACTCGGCTTTGATGGCATTATTATGACCGATGCGATGGATATGGACGCGGTCGATAGGCGCCATACGCCCGGCGACGCGGCGATTCTGGCGATTCAGGCGGGCGTAGACCTCGTCGCTTACGGCCCGAATATGGGCGAACAGACGCAGATGCAGGCCATGCAGGCCGTTGTCGATGCCGTTCGTGCCGGCGAGATCACTGAAAGCCGCCTGGACGAGTCGGTGCGCCGGCTGCTGCGCGCCAAGCAGTCAGTCGGATTGTTCGACTGGCAGCCATTGGATCCGGACACCGCGCCGCAGCGCATCGACCTGGACGGGCATCAGCAGCTTATCACGGCGCTGTTTGGCGCTGGTGTCACCATCGCTCACAACGAAAGCGATCTGCTGCCACTCAGCGCGCCACAGGTCGCCATCATCCACCCGGCGAACCGCATGGATATTTACCGTGAATGCAGCCCCTACCAGAACAACATCCGCTGGCTGGCTGTCTCGGACCGGCCACTACCCGGCGAGATCGAACTGGCCCGGTCAATTGCCTCTCAGGTGGATGTAGTTGTTGTCTTTACGCGAGACGCCTACAGCGACGCCAACCAGCAGGCGCTCGTGACATCGCTGCCACCAGCGTCCACGATTGTCGTCGCGCTGACTTCTCCCTACGACTATGTGCGCTTCCCGCAGATCGCCGGGTACGTTGTCACTTACAGTCCGCTGCCGCCAGCCGTACCGGTTGCCTGTGCTGTGCTGTTCGGTGCGCAACCCGCAACCGGCACGCTGGCCGTCGATCTTTCGCCTGATTTGCCGTAGGCGCATCTGTGAATCTGGCCGGTTTGCGTTACAATGCATTCAGTGATAATCGGCAACAATGCTGACGTACTTGTGCCGGTATATGTTTCAGGTTAACTTATAACTGCCAGCCCATTGAGTACAGAATGGTCGACTTCATATGGGAACACTAAACCCCGATTTGCTTTCCAAAGACTTGTACGCGGTCATGAACGACGCCGCCGCTCTGCGCAGCCAGTACCGCAAAGACACCATAATCCCCGAGGTTTTGCTGCTGGCTGTTCTGCGTCGTCCGGGGACGGCAGCAGCGCGTATGCTGGAGATATTCAAACAGGCGCGTGGCGTTGATCTGGAGCGCCTGGACCGTCAGGTGCAGCTTGCTGTCGAGAGCCGCCGCGATGTGGATGGCAATCTGGATTTTACAGCGTCTGGCAATCGGGCGGTCCCCCTTTCGCGCCAGACAATCATTCTGCTGGATGACGCCCTCAGCGTGGCGAACTCGATGAACGAGGTTCGCGTCGATACCGACCACGTTCTGACGATCCTCAGCGAAAGCTCGATGAGTACGAGTGGCATTCTGCGCCAGTACGGTATCACACCGAAAGCCATCAAGGACATCACCACCGAATACAGTGTGGTGCGTCGCCGCCCCGATGGCACCACGCAGGACTATGTCGCCGATGCCCGAACAGGAGACATGCGCGCCGTTTATTTCCGCGAGGACCTGCTGCGCAACATGATTAACATCCTGTCGCAGGCGGTCAACCGGCATGTGATCCTCATCGGCCCGGATGGTGTGGGCAAACGCACGCTGGGCTACAGCCTGGCGCTGCTCATGTCGGAAGGCAAGGGGCCGATTGGGTTGAACAGCCTGGTGCAGATCGACGAGGCGGCGCTGCTCGACAGCGACCAGAAAGCGGTACGTGCGGGCATCAGCAAGGCTCGGGGCGGTATTCTGTTCATCCCGCACATCCATCGATTCTTCGGCGGGCCGATCAAAGCCGAATTCAGCAAAGCCACGCCGATGGTACAGAAGGCTTTCCTTGACGAGGACCCGGTGATCATCGCCACAACGACTCAGGTCGAGTACAACGCGCGGCTGGCCGGTGTGAGCACCATCAGCGAAAACAGCCAGGTGATTCGCGTGCCGGAACCGTCGGTCGATGAAACCATCGAGATGCTGAACGTCAAGAAGCCGCACCTCAAAGCGGACTATAACATCGATATTGACCGCGAAGCACTGGCGATTGCGGCGCGTCTGGCGCGGCGCTATCTGTCGGCGACGCCGCTGCCGCTTTCCGCCGAGCATCTGATCCACCGGGCGGCGGCGATGGTCAGCATGAGTAAGCAGGGCCACTGGTCGTCCAGGCCAGAAATCAAAGACGCCGTTCTTGATGCCGAAGACATTACACTGGCCGCCAGCCAGATGACGGGTGTGCCCGTCAGCAAGCTCGGTGAAGACGAACGTCTGCGCTATGCCAGCATGGTAGAGCATCTCAAAGAGCGTATCATCGGCCAGGATGAAGCCGTAATCTCGGTGAGCCGCGCCATTAAGACGGCGCGCGTGGGTCTCAAAGACCCCAAGCGCCCAATTGGAGCGTTCTTGTTCCTGGGGCCAACCGGTGTCGGTAAGTCAGAGATGGCCAAGGTACTGGCTGAGTTCATGTTTGGCAGCGAGGATGCCATGCTGTCGCTGGATATGAGCGAGTTCAAAGACGAGAGCAGCCTCAACCGGTTGATCGGTTCTCCCAGTGGTTACGTCGACAGCGAAGCAGGCGGCCAGCTCACCGAACGTGTCCGGCGCCAGCCGTATATCATCGTGCTGTTCGACGAAGTCGAAAAGGCGCATCCCCGCATTATGGACATTCTGCTCCAGGTCATCGACGAGGGACGTCTGACTGACGGACGCGGCAACGTTACCACCTTTAGCGAAGCCGTCATTATCATGACCAGTAATCTGGGTGCCCGTGAACTGGCTGTCCCGGTCATCACCGACGAGGTGCGCGAAACCGCGATGGAAGAGGTCCGGGCCTGGTTCCGCCCGGAGTTTCTCAACCGGCTGGATGAGGTCATCATGTTCAATGCGCTCACCAACGACAGCCTGGCCGATATCCTGCGGCTGATGCTCAAGCGTGAAAACCTGATGGCCATCGAACGCGGCCTCAACCTGCAATTCAACGATAAGGCACTCACCTGGATGCTCGACCAGAATGACGAGCCAGAGTACGGCGCGCGCCCGCTGCGGCGCATCATCCGGCGCAGTGTCCGCGAGCCGCTGGCCGACTTCCTGCTCAAGGCTAACCCGCCGCCTGGCACCGACGTGTTGATCGACGCTATTGGTGGGAAAAACCCGCGTCTCAAGTTTACCGCCATCCTCGATGGTCGCGAGGTCAAGATTCAGCGTTAGGCCGGCGCATCGAGGAAGCTACACGGCTTGATGAGTTGATTGGCAGGAGTCCGGACGTGGATGCGCACAGCCAGCAGTCAGGTCGTTATCGCCGTCGCCCGGTTGGTGGCTGGACCGCCTGGCAGATGACCCTGGGATATATTAGCCAGCATCATAGCCCGGACGCCTCACTGACCTTACAGGCCAGGGCTGTGGCAGCCACCGACCAGTTGCTGTGGTCGGCGGCGCTGGAGTGGGGCCAGCGGCGCGAAAGCGTTGTAGAAGAGGAGTCGCCAGGTGCTGCCCTGGCTTGTCTGTGGCAAACGGTTGCCTGCTATCACGATGTGTTTCTAACGCCGGATGACGCTTGGCGTGCTCCCGTTGATTATGGCGAATCCGAATGGGTCGATCCCAGTATCATTGAGGGCGTACGGCGCGTTCTGGCCATGATGGGTAAAATAAGCGGGCAGAATTGGCGGTTGATCCTGGTATACCAGCCGGCAGAAATGCCCGCGCAGCGTGTACAGGTGCGCCTGATAGCCGGGGATGGCGTGCGGTGTGCAGGTGGCTTTGGTCCAACATTGTTGCAGGCCATCCGCGAACTGTTCCGAAGCGTTGTGCCGGTGTTCGGTGCCCGAATGGATGCCAGGGGCCAGCAGTGAAATGCAAGCTCGACCGCAGCATGTATCCAGAAAGAACATGAGGGAGAACCTAGATGCATATCGATACCTCGATTTTCCGCAAGTACGACATTCGCGGCCTGGTCAGCGGCGACAAACCGCAGATCACGCCGGACCTGGCGCGCGCTGTAGGGCAGGCTCTGGGCACGTATCTGCCAGGTAAATTTGGCACCGAGCATATGTTTGTCGGCTGCGACAACCGCCCGTCATCTGATGGCCTGAAGCGTGCCATGATCGAAGGCATTGCCTCGACAGGTATGCCAGTGACCGATATCGGTCCGGTCCTGACGCCAACCCTGTATTTTGCCAGTGCCTCTTTTGGCGAAACTGGCGCCGGTGTGATGATTACAGGCAGTCACCTCGACACGCGCTATAACGGCATCAAAATGGCTTACGGCAGTCTGGCGCTTTCCGGTGATCAGATTCAGGACTTGCTGGCCATTATCCAGAGCGAAAGCTTCAAAATCGGCAGCGGACCCATCACCAACGCTTACGATATGATCGACCGTCATATGGAGCAGATCGGCAGCATGGTGAAGCTTGAAAAGCCGCTGACGGTCGTGCTGGATGCCGGCAACGGCCTGTCGGGTACTTATGTCCCGGCAGTCCTGGAAAAACTCGGCGCGACCGTACACTGCCTGTACTGCGAATCCGATGGCACTTATCCCAACCATCTGCCCAACCCTGAAGACCCGGAGATGACCAAAGACCTGGAAGCCAAAGTCATCGAGCTGGGCGCGGACCTGGGCCTGGCTTTTGATGGCGACAGCGACCGCTGCGGCTTCATCGACAATCACGGCCATCACATCGCTGCCGATCGTCTGCTGGCGCTGCTGGCCCGCGATATGTTGCAGCGGCATCCAGGCACGCCGGTCGTGTTTGACGTCAAAGCGTCCAAGGCACTGCCGGATGAAATCAAGCGTTATGGCGGCGTTCCCGAGATGTGGAAATCCGGCCACAGCCTCATGAAAGCGCGCATGCACGAACTGGGCGCGCTGCTTGGCGGCGAGGTGAGCGGCCATCTGTTTATCGGCGAGAACTACTACGGCTTCGACGACGCGCCGCTGGTGGCACTCAAGACGCTGGAAATCATCTCCAAGTCAGACAAGACCATCGCCGAGATTTTTGACGAAATCCCCAAGCTGGTCGCCACGCCGGAGATCATCCTCTCCGCGCCGGACGATGTCAAGTTTGCCATTATCGACGAGATCAGTGAGGAATTGCAGCGCGATTATCCGGTGATAACGGTAGACGGTGCGCGCGCGGAGTTTGAAAACGGCTGGGGACTGGTCCGCGCCAGCAACACGCAGCCGGCCATTACCCTGCGCTTCGAGGCTTACGAGAAGTCTCAGGCGCTGGAATACATGCTGAAGTTCAAGGCGCTGCTGGATAAGCACCCCGAAATCGACCAGTCGCGCTTTGACCGTATCATTGAGCAGTTCCGCCAGTAAATGCGCTGGTTTTCGGTGTGGGCACATGTGCTGTGTGCCCACACGGCGTTAGTTTCGATTCTTGCGTCACCGTTCAGGTAGGCGACATCAATGGCCGATCACTTCAAAGCCATCTATGCCAGCCAGGCCAGCCGCTATGATGCGATGGTCTCACGCGAAGATTGCGAAGGCAATCTGTTACCCGCCCTGCGCGAGATCGTGCCCTTCACCGGACAGCGCGTTGTTGAGTTTGGCGCAGGCACCGGGCGCGTGACGCGCCTGCTGGCACCCTTTGCCCGCTCAAT
Organism: uncultured Anaerolineaceae bacterium; assembly: GCA_964639225.1. Classification (GTDB taxonomy): domain Bacteria; phylum Chloroflexota; class Anaerolineae; order Aggregatilineales; family Phototrophicaceae; genus CAZXCK01. The sequence continues at coordinate 54,624 of CAZXCK010000012.1, forward strand.
CCACGCTTTTGATAACTCGTTGCATATGTTGTCCGCCGGTGCACACACGCTGCCATCAGCAAGCGCTTGTCTGCTGGCAGCCGCCGATAATAGCCGCCTGCCGCTGCCAGATGCCTGCGCCGATGTCGCCCTGGCTGGCTGGAGCTTCGGCCACGCCTGCGGTTGGTTCCCCACGAATTGGCCAGATATAATTGGCCGTTACCTCGCCGAGATGCGCCGCGTTTTGCGCCCCGGCGGCACGGCGATCATCATCGAGACACAGGGCACCGGACAGCACGAGCCTGCGCCACCCACCCCCACGCTGGCGGCATATTATCGCTGGCTGGAGACACAGCACGCTTTCAGGTTCCGCTGGATTCGCACAGATTACCAGTTCGCATCAGTCGCCGAGGC